>JBAVVP010000257.1:0-13700 GCA_049697355.1 Terriglobales bacterium | reverse complement strand
CCCATCGCCGCCGCCAGCGCCGAGTTCACACGAGCCGATGTTTTCACTCCCTGGATGTTCAACAGCGTGAACACCAGTGCAAAGAAGACAGCCCACGCCGCGTACGGTACGCCGGGAGCAAAAACATGCGCCTGCTGGCTGCACCAGATGGTGCAAATGATGGGATTGAGCATGTAGTCCATCACCATGCTCCAGCCGGTGACGTAACCGAGGGCGGGATTGATTTCCTGGCCGACGTAAGTGAAGGCCGAACCGGCGCTCGGATAGGCGCGCGCCATGCGGCCATAGCTGATGGCGGTGAACAGCATCGCCACCATGGCGATCAGGATGGTGGTGACCACATGCCCGCGTCCGCGATCGCTCAGCACCCCGAACACCGACATCGGGGCGACCGGCTGAATCACGATGATGCCGTACAGAATCAGATCCCAGAGCGTGAGCGAGCGCCTCAGGCGGGGAACGTTAGCGGGCGGGTTGACGGTGGAACTCATTCAGTCTCTAAAAACAGAACCCCATTATCCTGCGGAGATAACGGGGCTCGGGGGAAGGGACGCTCGTGGCTCGCGGGGCAGCCAACCGCTGCTACCCTGCCGCAGTTCCACAAAATACTCTCGAATTCTATACGGAAAGGATATTCTGTCAATGAAAAAACCTGTATTAAAACGTTTCTTGCCGTATTTTGGTGACCTCAAGAGTTCAGCGGAATTTGACGGAGTGTGAGTCACGGTCATGAACCACCAAATGCGTTTCCGATTCCCGTTCCTCTTCCTCTTTCTTGTTAGCTTGGTGCATTGCTTCGCCCAGACTATCCGAGAAAAGACTGTGCAGACAACAACCGTCCAGGAGCGCTTGGGCTATCCCGCCTCGGCGCGCCTGCTGGTCATTCACGCCGACGACCTCGGCATGAATCATTCCGTCAACCGGGCGACGTTTGAGGCTCTCGAAAAGGGATGGATTACTTCGGCCAGCATCCTGGTTCCCTGCCCGTGGTTCCCCGAGGTGGCGCGCTGGGCGAAACAGCATCCGAACGCGGATCTCGGCATTCACCTGGCCCTCAACAGCGAATGGACAACGCTTCGCTGGGGACCGGTGAGCCCAACCGACAAGGTTCCGAGCCTGCTGGACGCGGCCGAGTATCTTCCTCTCGACACCCCGGCGGTCGTGCAGAATGCCAAACTCTCCGAAGTGGAGACTGAACTGCGCGCGCAAGTAGATCGCGCCCAGCGGGCGGGCATTCCTCTGACGCATTTGGACACGCACATGGCCGCACTCTTCGAATCGGCCGGCCTATATCAGATATATCGGAAGATGGGCCACGCTTACGGTCTGCCCATCCTGCAGGCGAGGGCGGGAAGCCATGCGCCCGTGGCAACGTCGCCGCCCGCGGAAGAAATCCTGGTTGAGATGGTAATCGAGATCAATCCTGGCATCGATGCCCAGGCCTGGACTTCCTGGTACCGGGGGCAGTTTGAGCCTCTGGGCCCGGGCGTTTACGAGATGATTGTGCATCTCGCATACGACGACGAAGAGATGCGGGGCGCGACCGCCGACCATCCCGATTGGGGCGCCGCTTGGCGGCAACACGATCTGGACATGGTCAAGAGCACCGAGTTCCGGCAGTTCCTCAAAGAGCAAGGTCTCATACTCGTGACATGGAAAGAGTTGGCGAAAGCGCGCCAGCCATGAAGCACGAACCCTGCCTTCCGGCTGGGATTTCTTGTAAATCGCCGGCAGGTTCTGGGAAGGGCACGGCTTCACCAGTTGCGCCGCAACCAGAACCAGGAAAGATCGCCCGCGGTTGCAAAGCCTCAAACCGTCAATTAAGCTGGTCTTCTCTTCGGTTGACGCACTCGACGCGCACTAGGCCGGGATGGCGGAACTGGCAGACGCAGCGGACTCAAAATCCGCCGGACTTCGGTCCTTGGGGGTTCGACTCCCCCTCCCGGCACCAAGCAAATCGCACATTACGGCAAATCCGAGAAACTAACTACCTGACTGCCCAAAACTGAGCGCCCAATGGAAGGAGTATATTGGCTCCGC
Source organism: Terriglobales bacterium (assembly GCA_049697355.1). Classification (GTDB taxonomy): domain Bacteria; phylum Acidobacteriota; class Terriglobia; order Terriglobales; family Acidobacteriaceae; genus Acidiflorens. Next base: position 11,660 of record JBAVVP010000257.1, on the reverse strand, counting down.
CGGGGAAGCAACTCCCCCTGTGTCATGAAAGCCGCTACTTTAACCTCGCCTCAAGAAATTCGGAAGCGCCCTCTTCGGATTGGCGAAGTTGCAAGGCCGGAACCGAAGTCGGGTCAAGTTCTTGTGAGGGTTCGTGTCTGTGGAGTCTGCCGTACGGATCTGCATATCGTTGAAGGCGAATTGCCACCCCATCGCCCTGGAATAATCCCCGGACATCAGATTGTCGGCGAAATAGTAGCCGGAAATGCGGCCGGAGCAACAGCGGAACTTCCGCTCGGCACCCGCGTGGGCGTTTCCTGGCTTGGCGGAACCGACGGCACCTGCCGGTATTGTCACCTTGGTCTGGAGAATCTCTGCGATTCACCCACCTTTACTGGCTACACCGTAGACGGCGGTTATGCGGAATATGCCGTCGTTCGCTCCGATTTCACTTTTCCTCTTCCCGATCAACTCGACGATTTGCACGCCGCCCCGCTGTTGTGCGCAGGCATTATTGGTTTTCGCAGCCTGCGTGTGGCTGGCGTCAAGCCGGGCGACCGCGTCGGATTGTTCGGTTTCGGCGCCTCTGCCCATCTGGCCATCGCCGTCTTGCGCTCCTGGAATTGCGAGGTCTACGTCTCCACCCGAGGGGCGACTCACCGCCAGTTAGCAACTTCTCTTGGGGCGGCGTGGGTGGGAAGCGAGACCGACCGGCCGCCTGCGGAACTCGATTGCGCAGTGACTTTCGCTCCCAATGGCGATGTCGTAATCGCGGCTCTCGCCAGCCTGCGCAAGGCAGGAGTGGTCGCCATCAACGCCATTCATCTGGACCGCATTCCCCAGTTTGACTACGATCGCCTGCTGTGGGGCGAGCGCCAGCTTCGCAGTGTCGCGAACATGACGCGTGCCGATGCTCGAGATTTTCTCCAGATCGCAAGCGAGATTGGTTTGAGGCCAAAAGTAACTGCCTTCCCACTCGATCAGGCCAACGAAGCGTTGATTGCGGTAAAAGAAGATTCCATCGATGGAGCTGCCGCCATCGTCGTGTGAGGCAGACGGGTGCGTGCTGGCCCGACGGTGCGCGACAGACCTCGGCAAGAACCTCGCCGCAGGTTAAGGGTTGGATCACATTCGCTTTGACTAAGCAGTCGGTGTTCTGGAGGACAAGAATCATGGCTCCGCTGGTCGAGAACAATCGAAATCGCGCGACTCGGCAGCAAGATACAGGCCGTCTGAGCAGCAAGGGAAAAGGAATAGCCCTTATGTTCATCGCGATCGGGCTGCTCACGTTTGTCCTGCCGGTCATCAAGTTCGATCCACCTCTGCATGGCCAGCAGTACTGGTCGGTCATGGACATAACTCTGCAATTGCAGGCTGCCCTTCATCTGGAAACACCTCTCGCCATTCTGCTATTCGTTCCTTTCGGGTTGGTCTACGTAACCCTGTTGGTTGCCATGGGGTCGGTCCTGCTCTTGCCGTTCCGGAAGGCACTCCTCTGGATCAGCTTCGCCGGACTCTTTCTTCTTTACCCCTTTCGCGGATTTTTTGGCGGCGTAAGGTTGGGGGCCTTTCTACAGTCGTCCGGGCACAGCGGCAGTCTCACCACTCTTTGGGTTGTCCTCGGAATTGCAATGCTCGCCTTAACCGCCATCGCATGGACGGACACCACGACCTAGGCGTCCAGAATGAACTCACTTTTTTACAAGCTATGCCCATCAGGGCTGCTGGCGGCCCACTCGCAAAGAATGTGACTGTAATCACTGACACATGGGACGGCGGTGGGCTAACTTAGAAGCTGCTTTGGCTAGCCGCCACATCGGGGTGGGGGCGCGCGATGGTGGATGATCATAGAGGCGACCGAGAACTAAGCTCGCCAATGAAGGTGCGCGAGCTCATCGCTCTTCTGAAGAATGTCGATCCCGACTATCTGATCGCGGTTGGCGCTGGACAAACCCTGATCGTCGTGGACCCAAGGCCAGGGTTCTGTCATCCCAAAAACGCGGCCCACGAAGACTCGACAAAAGACAGCGAGTCAGAGTTTAGCGAGCCCGACCGCAAGTTCCTCCACAGGCTGCATATCAAGTAGGTTTCCGCGGCTTTCGATTACCACCTCAATTTCTTATTTCACCAGTCCCACAATCAGACTGCTAGGCCCGGGCAGGTTGACCCGGCTCACCTCGTTGAACCCCGCAGCCTTCATCCAACGCGTGTACTCGACCTCGCTGTAACTGGCGCCGGCATCGGTATTGACGAGCATGTTCAGCGAGAACAACGCCGCCTGTTGCGGCCCGGTTTTGTCGGCATTGAGGATGAAGTCTTGCACAACCAGGCGGCCCTTCGGCGCGAGTGCCTTAGTTGCGCGGCGGAAGATTTCCCGGTTCTGGTCCCCGGAAAACATGTGGCAGATCGCATTCAGCATAACGATGTCGTAGCCGGAACCGAAGTCGTCCTGCAGCATGTCTCCAGACCGAAGCTTGACCTGCGCTGAGACGCCGGCCTGGCTGACATATTCGGCGGTGAGCGGCACGACCTCTGGGAGGTCAAGGATCTCGCACTGCACGTCGGGGCAAGCTTTGGCGAACGCGATGGAGTATGCGCCGGAGCCGCCGCCAAGGTCGAGGATGCGGCGAACTCCGCCTGTGCCCAGCGCTTTCACGACCAGCGGGGCGCGATCTTTGGCGTTGCGTTGCATGCCGGCAATGAAGTTGCGCGTCCATCCGGAGCCATCGCGGGCATGGTCGCGAAGATCGTCCGGGATGCGCGTACCGCTGCGCACGGCGTCGGTCAGCGTGCTCCAGCTGTGCCACATATTGGCGATGTGCAGCAGACCTTCGCGATGGTTGTCCTTGGAGCCCTGAACAAAGAAGCGTGCCGACTCGGGCGTATTCTTGTACTCGTCGCCGCTTTTCGCAAGCAATCCCAGGGCGACCAGCGCATTGAGCAGCATGCCTGCGGCGCGCGCGTTTGCGTGGACCTTCGTTCCGACCTGTTCGGCCGTGGCTCCGTCCCCGACGGCGGTAAAGATGTCGAGCTCAAGCGCCGTCAGCAGGCATCGGCTCGGCCAGTAGCCGCGGATCATCTGATCGAGGCGATCGGACAGCGTCCCTGCCTTCTCTCGGGCAGCCATTGCCGCCCGGAACTTTTCAGTATGCTCGACCGCCATGGCCTTCATCGCGGCGGCATCGGTCCATACCAGACGATCAACGGCCTTGCCACCGCGCAAATGCGTATCGACGATTTCGGACACATCCGAAGGTTGTACGCGCCGGTACCATACCCCGGCCGGATATGCGACCATCACTGGACCTTCATCGCAAAGCCCCATGCAACCGCAGGTAGTGAGTTGTACATCAGGGTCGAGGCCCCGCGCCTGGATCTCGCGATCCAGCGCGCCGAGCACAGCGAACGACCCGCTGGCCGGGCAGGACGGGACGCCTTCTGGTTTTTGCTGCGTGCAGACGAAAAGATGAAAGCGGAACGGTTCCATCGCGGTCTCCGATCGTAGTCCGAATCAAAGATCGATGGTAACGCTTTATTGCCGGCGACGCCGAGCGCTTCTACGGAATCTCGTTTTCGCGGCTCTCGATTACCAAATCAATTTAAGGGCAAGCTGCATTTTTCTGGAATTTCCCGCTGCGTTCACGATTCCGAAGAGGGAACTGCTTGAGGGAGATGCGGGCGTTGTTCGCCAGGCGGTGCCTTGCGCGGTAAGAAACGAGATATTGAAGATGTTGTACATCTCGGCGCGGAACTGCAGCTTCCAGGTACCCGAACCCCGCGGGCCGCTCTCGGCGAGTTCGGTGTCCTTGAAGAACGACCAGTCAAAGTTCGTGAGGCTGTTCATGCGGACGCTGTTTCTGCCGCACGTGCCGTCATTGCCCACAAACGGCTGGCTGAAACCCGAAATGCCGGCGGGAGCGCCCAGCGCAAAGTGAGTGCCAGCGGGGTCGCAGTTGGCGCGAGTGTTGTCCAGACCTGGAGAAATAAAGTTGCCGTCGAGATTGACGTCGGCGACAGCGAACGTGTGTCCGTTCCCGTCACTGATCGTGCGGGTTCCTGCCAGCACCGTGGCCGGCACAGCGGACTGCCAAAGGTTCATCGACTCGAAGCTCCAGCCATCGAGCGCTTTTCCGGCGACGCCCTTCCGCCCGCGGAAAAACGGCACCTGCCACACCCCGGTAACGATGATGCGGTGGCGGATATCGAAATTGGAAACCGCTCGCTCCGCGGCCAGCACGGACTCGTCCTGCGCGAAGCTGTTGTCATTGGCCTGAATGGAGGGGAAGAAATCGGAGGCGTTGTCAATCGACTTCGACCAGGTGTACGACGCCTGGAACTGCAGCCCGCGCGAGAAAGTCTTGTTGCCGGTCACCTGCAGCGAGTTGTAATTGGAACTGGCTCCGTCGTCGAGCCGGTTCACCTGATCGAAGCGCGGATCCAAGCGGGAATTCTTGAGTCCACCGGGCCTCCCGTTTTCGTTTTTGACCGCCTGCACAAAGTCGGCGTACCGCGCAGTTTCGTCCGCCAGGCTGGTGGCCGGAGCCGGACCGCCAACCACCGGGTTGATGGGAATCAGCCGCGTCAAGTGCGTACCTTTGCTGCCGACATAGCTCAGGCCGAACATGTAGCTTCGTCCGAACTGGTAATCCATTCCGAAACTGTACTGTTGCACGTAGGGGTTGCGGAGTTGCGGATTCACGGTGTTGACGCTGCCGAAATTTTCCAGGGTTCCAAAACTGCCCAGTTGAGCTTCGGTCGATGACTGGATCGTCGCGGTGCCATTCACAAGATTGTCGAAACTGTTGCTTCCGGAAATCGGGCAGGCGCTGCCCGGCGCGGAAATACAGGTTGGCTGGTAATTGAAAGGTGGCGCCGAGCGGGCAACCGTCAGCAGGTCGAACGTGAACGAGTCCCAATAGATGCCGTAGCCGCCGCGGAACACCAGGTTCCCGCGATGCGGATTCCACGCGAACCCCAGACGGGGAGCGACATTGAAGGGGTTGCGGTCAACCGCTGGACCGCCCAGCCGAAAGCTTCCCAGCGGGCCCGTGCCGGCTTCTCCGACGGCGCCCGGCAGCGCGGGATCGAGAATCGAGATGCGGTCTTTCGCCTCGTTCAGCGCTCCCTGCAACTCCCAACGGGCGCCAAGGTTCACGGTCAGCGTCGGCCGCACCTTCCAGTCGTCCTGGAAGAAAAAGCTGTAGACTCCCGTACGCAGGTCGCGCTGTGTGCTGCCAAACAATTGGGTCCAACTGCTGGGCAGACCTTCCGTGAAATTCGTCCATGTCTGCCCGGGAACCGGCGAGGTAGTAAAGCTGAACACCCCGCGCGTGTTGGTGTCGGCGCGGGAACTATCGTGAATCTGGCGAACATCAAAACCCACGCTCAGGATGTGCCCGCCTCGAGAATGGCTGAGCGTATCGTTGACCTGGTAGATATTGAAGCGCCGTTCGGATGGATTGCTCTGCAGCGAGCCAAAGTTCAGGGAAACAGCGCCACCGATCTGAAATCTGGGAGTCGTAAGTCCGTTCTGCGGCAGGCTCAGGGCGCGCGCATATCCATAGGACAGCCGCAGTTGGTTGACCGTCCGCATGCCGAGCGCGTAGCTGTCGATCAGATTGGCGTTATTCAGCGCGAAATGGATGTCGGTATCGAATCCGGGCAGCGTATTCGCTCCTGTGGTGCGCGCCACGAACGAGCCTGAACTCTGCAAATAGCGCGCCGACAGCGATTGCCGGGTACTCAGCTGCTGGTCGCCTTTGAGCAGGAACTGGTAGCTGTCGATAGGCGAGGGAATCTTTGTAACTAACTGCCCAACGTCCGGGTTACTGGTTGCAATTTTAGGCAGCGGCAGATATTGATTCATCAAAGCGATCGCGATTGGATCGGCCTTGGGGTCGGCACCGGCGGCGTCGCGTGCGGCTTGGGTGGGCAGGTTCGCCAAGGTCGTAAAAGCATTCCCTCGTATACTGCGGCGTTCATAGGCGCCAAACAAAAAGGTACGATTGCGGAGCACCGGCCCACCGGCGCTGATCCCGTAGACATTCGATTGCACGGGCGTAGCCTGACCGCTCCTGTCCAAGTAATCGCGCGCGTTGAACAGCGTGTTCTGTACGAAGTCGTAAGCGCTCCCGTGCAGCTGGTTGGTGCCGCTCTTGCTGACCATGATCACTTCCGCGTTCGACTTCACCCCGTATTCCGCGGAGAAGTTGCTGGTAAGGAGTTTGAACTCCTGCAGCATCTCCGGAGTGATGGACTGCATACCAAGCGCGAAGCCTCCGTACTCCCAGTCATTGGCGTCGGTGTAGTCAAGCTGTACCGAGCCGGAACGGGCACGGCCGCCGTTGGCCGAGAAAAGTCCGGCTTGCGGTCCCAGCACCAGCACCAGCGAACCGCCGCCCCCGAAGGTGCTGCCGCCGCGCGGATTGTTCATGGGTTCGACGCCCGGCGCCAGGTGGATCAGCGAAATCATGTTGCGGCCGCTGCTGGGCAAGCTCGATAACTCCAGATCGGTACGCGTGGTGCTGAGTTGGGCATCGGTCGAGTCCAGAAGGCCGGACGCCTCACCGAGTACTTCGACCGTCGAAGATTGCGGACCCACTCCCAAAGTCAGGTTCCGATTGGTCGTCTCGCTGGTCGCGACCTGGATTCGTTCACGTTTCGTCGCGAAATGCAGGGCCTCTGCCGTCAGTTCGTACTCTCCGGAGGGCATGGCGAAGAAGACGTAGCGACCGTCGGCGCCGGTGCTATAAGTCCGCGTCGCGCCGGTGCCGAGATTTTGCAGGGTGACCGTAGTCCCGGAGACCACTGCGCCGGTCGGGTCGAAGATCGTTCCCTCCAAACGGCCGACGGTGTATTGGGCTTCGACAGGAACGGCAATCGCAGCGCCGAGCAGGAGGACTAACAATCGGATCGACAAGCTGTACTTGCACACAGATACCATGGATGGCCACCCTCGGTGGAATTCGACAACGCTACTCTATTCTCTTGCTCAGCGGGTAGCTCGGTATCCGAACCAGAAGCCCGAGAGGAAGGCGCCTCGCGATCTTGGTTGGGAAACCGGCGCGTTGTCGAAGCGCCAGTGGCCGTTCGAAAAGCTGCGTGCGGCCCATCGAGTGCCCGCCTCGATCCATGTGAGGTGGGCGTCAGGGGATTGTTCCGGAGAGTGGGACGCCTTTCAGTGACGTAGATCACAATGACCTGTGATCTTCAGTCATCCTCGCCCGTGGTCGAGCTACGGACTTTCCATGCGGACTATCACGGAGAAACGTGACCAGGATCACAGACAGGATTTCAGAACCACACCACAATTCGTCCCTGCTTTTGCACGAAAGGTTTCCCGTAATCATCCGCCGCCCCAAAAGCGGGTTGCAAGAGGAACCACAGCATTTAGGAGGCCATCTCATGGCAGCAGCTGAATCTAAAGTTGCAGCTTGGCCCGCGATCCCGACAGCCAAACCGGAAGAAGTCTATGCGGGACTCAGCGACCAAGCCAAGGCGTATCCGCTCTTTCTGGAATCAATCCTGCGTCCGGAACACAATTTCGAAAAACCGGAAGCGCTTTCCCGCCTGCGCGTGCTCGATTGCACGACCAGCATGATGATCGGGCACTGGTGCTCCTCCCAGCTTTCCGAACTGGGGGCCGAGGTCATCCAGGTTGAGCCTCCGGGAGGCGATCCGCTACGTAAGCTGACCCCCTTTGGCCGGCAAGAATACATGTTCGAGGACAAGGAAACCGGCGAGAAAGTCGGCGCCCAGTTCCTCCATGAGATGCGCAACAAGTCCTCGGTCACGCTGAATTTGGAAACGGAGGAGGGCCGCAACATTCTGAAGGAGCTGGCCGTCCATGCCGACGTGATCATCGAGAACGCGCCTCCCGGCCAGTGGGACGAATGGGGAATCGGCTATCGCCAGCTGCGCGAGATCAATCCCCGCCTGATCTATTGCTGGGTCGGCCAGCGCGGACAGTGGGGTCCTCTTAAAGACAAACCGGGAATGCTCGATCCGATCGCCCAGTCGGCCTGCGGGTTCGTTCACGGTACCGGAGATCCCAAGGAATTTGGCGGGCAGCCAACCCGTTCCGCGCTGTGGATGGCGGACCACGTGGGCGGCAGCTGCGCGGCCATGGGCATTCTGGCGGCGGTGATGTATCGCGAGAACGTTTCGGGCGAAGGGCAGTTCGTCGAGGCGACCTCGGCGGAAGCCATTATCCGCATCCTCGATTACAGCTGGGCGTGGTACTCGATGGATGGCAGCATTCGTCCGCGCTATGGCAACTGGGACCTGGCCATCAATATCTATGCCGTCAACCCGTGCAAGGACGGCTACATGATGGTGGGCGGCGGCCATGACCGTCTCTGGTACCGCATCTGGCGCACGGTGGGTGACGAGTATCCCGCGGTGGAGGAAGAGATCCTCGGCGATCAACGGCTTCGGGAAGTCGCGGACCGTCTGGCCCACAACCAGCAGGTGAAAACCTACACACTGCTGGGCGAGTGGCTCAAGGACAATGCGCGTGCCGACGCCGAGCGCAAGCTCTCGAAGCAGCAAGTGGCGTCGGGCGGCGTGCTCTATGTCAACGAAGTGGCGGAATATCCCCACTTCAAGTATCGCGAACATGTGGCGGAATACGAGTCGCCGCACTACGGCAAGATTCTCTACGGCACAACTCCTTACCAGCAGCACAAGACTCCGGGAAGGCTGAAGTGGCTGGGTCGCCCCACCGGCTACGACAACCAGGATGTATTTCGGCGGCTGCTCGGTTTCACGGGCGAGGATTTTGCCCGGCTGCAGAAAGCCCACGTCATTTGACGCAGGAGGAATGTAATGGCAACGCAACCCGTTAATAAGGGACAGTCATTCGAGGAGTTCTGCCGGGAAGCCTTCAATCCCAAGAAGGCGTTCTCCAAACCCGAAGTGTTGAAGGGATACCGGGTGTTGTCTTGTACCCAGTACATTCTGGGTCCCTCCTGCGCTTCCTACCTCGCCGAACTTGGCGCCGAAGTCATCAAGATCGAAGCGCCCCGGCGTGGCGAGGCGATGCGCCACACGACTCCGTTTAACGAGCCCTTCCTCTATCCACTTTCCAAGTGGGTACCGGAGCGCGGCACGGGGTTGGGCTTTGTCGGGGCGAACCCGAACGAGTATTTCATCTCCATCGACTTCCACAAGCCGGAGGGACAGGCGCTGGTCAAGAAACTGGCCGCCAAGTCCGACGTGTTCGTGGAGAACTACCGCCCCGGCACCTTCGACCGCTGGGGCATCGGCTACCGTCAGTTGAAGGAGATCAATTCCCGCCTCGTCTACTGTTGGCTCGGTGGTTTTGGCGGCTGGGGACCGGGACGTGTCCGCGCATCTTATGACATTCTCGGACAGTCGCAGGGCGGCAACTTCGGCATGACCGGCAAGCAGGAGTACCTGGGCGGCGCGCCGGCGAAACATACTATCTGGCTGGCCGACTACTGGGGTGGCATGATGGGCGCCACGCAGGTCCTGGCGGCTCTGTACTGGCGCGACCACGTCTCCGGCGAGGGCACGTTTACCGAGTACTCGCAGGTACACGGCGTCACCCGGCAACTCGAGTATGCCTTGCCCCTCTACGGCAAGCATGGCATCACCCGCGAGCGCTGGGGCAACTGGGATACGCAGTTGTGCGTCCACGGCATCATCAAGTGCGGCAAGTCCTCCTACCCCAATTCCGAGAATCCTCAGGAACTGGAAGAGGGTTACATCATGATCAGCGCGTATAAGGACGAGGACTTCGCTCGCCTGTGCAAAGCCGTAGGGGAAAGCACGCTGGCGACCAAGTACGCCAAGGCTGACATCCGGATCAAGGCCCAAAGCCAGATGGAGATTTACCCCGCTCTGGAAAAGTGGGCAGCGGATAAGACGAAGGAGCAGGTAGCAGCGGTGATGGACACAAATAACATCCTGAATCAGCCGGTGTGGAACGCGAAAGAAGTCGCCAACCACCCGCACTGGAACGAGCGCGGAGCGGTTCGCTGGCTGGATGACCCGACCTACGGTGAACTGCTGCACCAGGGGCCGGGATACAAGATGTCGGCTACACCGCCGCGCCTGAAGTGGGCGCTGAAACCGGTGGGCGCCGACAACGAGCGCATCCTGGGCGAGGTGGCCGGGTTGTCGTCCGCGGATCTCAAGCGACTCGAAGAACAAGAATGTATTTGACGGAGACCAACTATGCTGCTCATTTGCTCGAAGTGCAAAACCAAGAATTACCTCGATCCGTATCCTTTCTGGAACTTCAAGGGGACAACCCAGTGTGCCGATTGCAAAACCATCTGGCGCATTGAAACCCAGTCAGGAGTGTGTGTCTCCGGGCCCGAGGAAGCGAAGGGTCCTGCGGACCTGTTGCCCGGCTTCGCCGAGAAGCAGGACAATTCTCCTCTTTCCGGTCCGGGCGTGACCCGGTCCGCGCCGCGCGCCCGCAAGGACGCGGTCTGCAAACCCATCCCCATGGAACGTAACATACGAGGTAAGATACTCAGCGGTCATCCGCTGAAGAAGGAAGACCTTGTAGGCAGCAAACCAAAATTCATCGTTGCCGGATCCCATTGAAGGATAACTGGAGGCCATAATGGCGAATTACAATACTGAATGCCTGTGCGTCCGCTGCAAGCATCTGCGTGGGGCGCTGGATCCCAACATTCAAAAGGCCTACCTCGGCAAGTGTGTGAAGCGGGAGTGGCCGTTTACCCTCTCGATCACGCTCCAAGGCTGGACGGAGTGTGACGTCTACGAGGCCAGCGGCAAGACCTATGCGCCACCCCAGCCGGTGGCTGCCAAGGCCGCGACCGCAGCCACCGCCGGTGGCAAACGAGCCGAGTTCTATTACAGTTCCGCCCAAAAGCCGGGCGAGACCTTCCCCTGCGACATCAAGCGGGCCCTCGATTTGGTGAAGCAGTTGCAGGCTGCGGGCGTGGATTGCAAAGCCGTCGACGTTGCCGGCGTCAAAGACCGCTTCCCCATCTATCACAAATCGGTCAGCGGCCCGGATGCCAGTGTGCGCCCGGTCTTCGGCGCAAAAGGCGCGCTCGTAGACGACTTTGGAACCACGGTCCCCGCGCTGCTTGTGTACGAAGGCGACCGCTATCCCACCATGGCTTTCCCACGAACCGATGCCCAGCGCGGCACCATCCGCGTGGAGCAGGCTCTGGAGGATCTGGTCGCGACCGCCGCCGTCCCGGTAGCCAAGTAAGTGGTTTAAGGAGAATTCCAAGATGGCTGAGTACCTGCCTCCACGCGAGTTCTGGCCGAAACGTCTCTACACCCTGCCGGAGTTCGCAACCTATGCTCCAAGGTTCAACCCGACCGAAGAATTGCTCGGCAAAGCTGTCGCTGCCGGCCGGGGTGACCGCACCGCCGTGCTCTTCGACGACCAGCGGATTACCTACAGTCAGCTGCTTACTAATGCCAACAAGTTGGCCGGCGCGCTACGCGAACTGGGAGTGAAGGAAGGCGACCGCATCATTCTGCGCACGCCGAATATCCCGCCAGCCCTCGTCGCCAACTTCGCGATCCTTAAGCTGGGAGCGGTATGCACACCGACGTCGCCGCTGTTCTCGCGCAACGAAATCGCTCACGTTGCCAACGACTCGGAAGCGGTAGCGATCATCGTCAGCGCCGCACTTCTGGGCGAAGTCGAGGCGGCGCGAGAGAAC
>JBAVVP010000256.1:0-5484 GCA_049697355.1 Terriglobales bacterium | reverse complement strand
GTTTACAGCTGCCGGGCTTCGCCCGGCTGGACGGGCGAGTCGCCCGTCCCCACACGAGCATTTGCTTACGCGGCTTTGCTCGTGCTCTTGGGCTCTTTGCCTTCCAGCGTTTTCTGGCCACTGACGTTGACCTTGATCTGCTTCGGCTTGGCTTCGGCCTTCTTCGCCAGCTTGATCTTCAATACGCCCTTGTCATAGTCGGCCTGAACGTTGTCGTGGTTGACGGTGTTCGGGAGGCTGAAGGTGCGGGTGAAGCTGCCATACTGCCGCTCCACGCGCCGGTAGTTCTCTTCTTTTTCTTCCTTCTCTAACTTGCGCTCGCCGTGCACGGTCAACGTGTTGTTCTCGATGCGGACATCGATATCCTTCTCGTCGATTCCCGGCACTTCGATCTTCAAGGTGATGTTGTGCTCGTCCTCGTAGACGTCCACGGGCGGAGCAAATGCGGTGGTGGTTAGCGATTCATCCTGCCCTACCGGCCCACGAGGGTCGCGGAACAAACGGTTCATGCGGTCCTGCAGTGTGACGAACTCACGGAAAGGGTCCCAACGCGTAATCATGTTCATAGCTCAAATCCTCCTACTTGAAGTTCATTTCGGGGAGCTATCGGAAGCTCCAGGTTGTTAATTAGTGTAGCCGAATCATAAAATCTTAGTGCATTATTGTCAAGCATTGTATTTATCTATTTTTCAGTTGTTTACACTCAATATCAAGCATTGGAGGTAACCGGTTTCCGGCACATTCAGGAGGATTGGATGGTCCTTCGCCGCTCCGCGGTTCTCGATTACTCGAAGGTCTTTGTGGGCGTCGCGGGCGGCATCGGCCACGACTCCGAGGAACTCCGCGGCACTCACATGGAACGAGCACGAACAGGTCGCCAGAATCCCTCCCGGCCGCAGCATCTTCATGGCGCGCAGGTTGAGCTCTTTATAGCCGCGCAGCGCCTTTTCCAGGTCGCGCTTGGTTTTGGCGAAGGCGGGCGGATCGAGAACGATGGTGTCGTAGCGGCGGTTGGCGGCCGCGTAGTCTCTGAGAAGATCGAAGGCGTTGGCCTCGATCCACTCCAGTTCGCGCCCGTTCAGGGTCGCATTTTTCTCCGCCATCTCAAGCGCCGGGCGTGAGCTGTCCACTCCCGTAACGCTGGAACACTTCTCCGCAAGATGCAGCGCGAATCCGCCCTGGTAGCAGAAAGTGTCGAGGGCTTCGCCGTGTGCGTATTCGGCCGCCGCCGCATAATTTTCCCGCTGGTCGAGAAACGCGCCGGTCTTCTGGCCTTCGAAGCCGTCGTAATGAAAGCGGACGCCATTCATGCTGACGACGGTTGAACTTTTCTCTCCCCAAAGCAGCCCCGACGGCCTCGGCGGCAACTGCTCCAGTTCGCGTATGCGGGCCTCGATGCGCTCCACGATTCCCGCCGGTTGCAGTTCGTCACGCAACGTTTGCAAGATGGCGTCGCGCACGGGAGCGGCGTCCATGGCCTGGGTCAGGATTTGCACGCAGAGGACGTCGTTGTAGCGGTCGACGATAAGCCCGGGCAGAAAATCGGCTTCGCTGAAGACGATGCGATACGCGTCGGTATTCCGGACGAGTTCCTTCCGGTAGGCGATGGCGGCGCGAATCCGCTCGGCGACCAAAGCCGGCAGATCGTCGACCGAGCCGTGAGAGATCATGCGGATGGCGATTTGCGACGAAGAACTGTAGAGCGCGGTGCCGAGGAATTTCCCCCGGGGATCGTGAACGCGGACCAGCGCGCCGGATGGGATGTCATTCGCTCCGACAATGTCCGAGCGGTAAACCCAAGGGTGGCGGCCTTCGAGGCGTGTGGCTCCGCGCAGCGTCAGTTTTACGGAAGGTTCCGCATGTCGGGCGGAGGCGGCAGATTTCTTCGGCATGAATAGATGTTATCGCGTAGCGACAGGAGACGTTGAGTTGTGTGGTGGCGGGGCCTTGCCCCGCCTGTCCAAGCCGAGTGCACAGCTCGGCCCGCCTCAACGTAGCGGCGGACGCATTCGTCCGCCCGCGCGCGGTTTCGGCACAAAACCGCAGGTCAGACAGCCTCCACATCCCAGCCACAAGCCCGTAACAAAAAAGGCGGACAAAAACGTCCGCCTCTTCCGCCATCTTGAGCCACTTCTATCCCAGCTTCGCGTCCATCGTGATCTTCGCGTTGAGCACCTTCGAGACAGGACATCCCGCCTTCGCATTCTGTGCCGCTGTGCTAAACGCGTCTGCGCTCGCGCCCGGAACTTTCGCAACCACATCCAGATGCACCGCCGTGATCGTCCATCCCGCTTCGAGCTTTTCCATCGTCAACGTCGCCGCGGTGTTAATGCTCTCCGGCGTCAGGTTCGCGGCTCCCAGTTGCGCCGACAGTGCCATCGAAAAGCACGCCGCATGCGCCGCCGCTATCAGTTCTTCCGGATTCGTCCCCGGAGTATTTTCAAACCGCGTGGTAAACGAATAGGGCGTATTCGAAAGCACGCCGCTGGTGGACGAAACTGTCCCTTTCCCGTCTTTAAGACCGCCCTTCCACACCGCACTCGCTATGCGTTGCATTCCAATCTCCTATGGCGAGGATTCAAACGAAGTCGCACTCCATTGTAGAAGAAGTCCCGCGGCCGCGTGATGTGTCCTGCGATGGAGCGGACGCAGCAACCATCACGCGGTCGCGGCAGTGTGGACTAGTACCCTGACCGCATCAAAGAGCGAACTGTCATCCTGAACGCAGCATGATCATCGCGAAGCGATGATCGTGCGGAGTCGAAGGACCCCTACCTTCCCCTTCCCGTCCCTCATACGGGTTCGCACACGTTCATGCGGTCACAGTACTAGTGCCATGACTCTGCGGGACGCTACACTAATACCTCAACTTTCCCCAAAGGACTGAGAGTGCCAACCAACGCGCCAACCAATCCTGTTCTGGTCGTACACGGCGGTGCCTGGGCCATTCCCGACGACATGGTCGAGGCGCACCTCATCGGCGTGCGCAACGCTTCCGCGGCAGGATGGCGCGCGCTCGAACGCGGCGGCTCCGCTCTCGACGCGGTCGAAGAAGCCGTGGTCGTACTCGAGGACGACGAAACCTTCGACGCTGGCCGCGGCAGCTTCCTGAACCGCGACGGCAAGGTGCAGCTCGACGCCTTCATCATGGATGGCTCGACCCTCCGCGGCGGAGGAGTGGGTTGCGTCGAACGTCTGCGCAACCCGGTTCGCGCCGCCCGGAAGATTCTCAGCGACAGCCCGCACGTTTACTTTGTCGGCGAAGGCGCCGAGCGCTTTGCCGCCGAACAAGGCATCGCTCTTTGCCGCAACGAAGACCTCGTGATCCCTCGCGAAGTCGAGCGCCTGCGGGAATACCAGGCGCAGGAGTCAACCCACGGCAACGACCTGTTCGCGCCCCAAATTTCGCACGACACAGTCGGAGCCGTGGCTCTCGACCGCGACGGCAATATCGCCGCTTCGACTTCGACCGGTGGCACGCTCAACAAGGCTCCCGGCCGCCTCGGCGACTCTTCGCTGATCGGTTGCGGCTGCTACGCGGATAACGCCAGCGCGGCCGCTTCCACCACCGGATGGGGAGAACCGATCATGAAGCTGGTGCTGGCGAAGTGGGCGGCGGACCGCGTCGCATCCGGCAGTTTACCCGAGTGGGTTGCGAAAGAAGCCATGAACTATCTGAAGCAGCGCCTCAACGGCCACGGAGGCATCATTCTGCTGGACGCTCAAGGCCGCTTCGGAATCGCCCACAACACCCCGCGCATGGCCTGGGCCATCCGCAGCTTACAAGAGCAAGAAGCCGGAATTCAGATTTGAAGGAGCGCGGGGCTCTGGATTCCAAATAGGATTTTTCAGCGAACTTTCAGAATTCCACATGAGCCCGCAGAGTCGGCACCACGACCGGCCCGCGGTCTCGGTTGTAGCCGGGGTTGTTGATGTGCTGCACTCCGGGGGCAATGTAGATTCCGCGCCAAATGTGGGCCGTGTAATACGATTCGAGAATATTCTCCCGCCCGTAGTTCAGCCCGCCATCACCAAGCAGGAAGCCGGACCCGCCGTCCGCGAGATAGATCTGGTGATCTTTCTTGATCCCGTTCGACACGAAGGCACAGCCGGCGCGGTCCTGCTTGCGATGCCATAGCGCGCCATTCACCCCTACGCCCTCATTGAATGTCGAATCGATTTCGGTGTAGGCAAAGGATTCGGTTCTCCCGTCGTCCCATCCCCAGCGGGCATAGGCCGTGAAGTTTCGGGTGAGATTCTGCTCTACGTTCACGCCGAAGCCATACTTGCGCGTGACGTGCCAGGGGTGGTGTGTGATATCAGGGACCGGAACCAGGCCTTCCTTGAACTGGGCAACCGCATCGCGATAGACGCCCATATTGGCGTAGTTCGTGTACGCAAGCAGGCGGATGACTCCGGTCTTCTTCGGTATGATTCCATGGCGCAGCTCGTATTCCCAATTCTCCGCATGAACCTGCCACGGCCGCCACACCAGATCGATTCCGTTCGCGACCTTCGGCATGAGCGCCTCGGCGAAGCGAAGCCCCCAGTTGCGGTCCTCGTAGTCCGCCACCACACCCACGGTATAGCCGCGCGTGTCGGCGGCGTAGTCCCAGGCGCCGTTGTTGTCCACCGACCAGTTGCTGAATTGAAAATGCGTATCGGAGCCGACTGAGTTCACGTCCAGGAAATCCGGCATGCTGAACTTGCCGAAGCGAATCTCCAGTCGGCGTCGCGGCAGCTCATCAAACAACGACAGGTAGCTACGCTCGTTCTCAACCTTGTCCTTGCTCAACGCGAACACCTTGTGGATCATGCCGCGCCCCAGGTACGGTGCTTTGCTCAACGACGGATTGCGCACGATATCCAGATTCGTGTTTCCGGCCAGGCCGAGGCCAGTGCTGAGAGCCTCGCCGCCGGCCTCTTCGATGTCCACCAGAAGCTCGGTGGAATGGTTGAGCCGCACGCCGGTGTAGAGCGTCATGACGCGTGACGTGGCTTTGTCATAATGCGGACTGAGGCTATTCGGCCCACTGTAGTCGGCGTGAAAGTCGGGATGCGTTTGGAAGATGAAGTTCATCTGCCCCGAGAGCCAGAAGCGCGAGTTCGTGAAATGGGGGAGCATCGTTTCGGGATCGGCAATGGCGTCGCTGAGCGGGCCGGGGGAATCGTCTGCATTCACCGGCGGAGCATCGCCCTCGCGCAAAGTTGTACTGGGTTGCTGCCCGTAAGCCTGCATGATGCAGGCCGACGTGATCGTCAGCCAGAACAGGGCCAGCAATGCCCGTACAGTCCAGCGTGCCGAATTACGATTTCGCCTATTTCGCCTCAACATCTCGCCCCAAAGTTTAATCTATGAGTCTGCGCTGATTCGGGAGATGACGCGGAAGAGTCGTCGAAAAGTAAAAAGGACAGCCCGGAGCCCCCCAAGGCCGTCCTCATAAACCCTCCCGGTTAGAAGGGCAACTGGCATCACGATAGCCG
>JBAVVP010000255.1:0-18470 GCA_049697355.1 Terriglobales bacterium | reverse complement strand
TTTCCGAACTCGCCGTGTACATCGTCCACGCCAGCCTCTTGCTCATTTTCCTGGGCACGGTGGTGGACGGCATTTGGGGATGGCGTGGCACGCTCAATCTGAATGAGGGGCAGACTACCAACCGCGTGGAATTGCGCGACGGCAACACGCGCACGCTCCCATTTGCCATTCGCTGCGATTCCGCCGGGCAGGAGAACTACAAGGACGGCACTCCGAAAAAGTGGTGGTCGAAGCTCGCCGTGGTCGAAGACGGGCGGGATGTGCGGACGAAAGAAATTGTGGTCAACGATCCGCTTCTCTACAGCGGCGTCCGCTTCTACCAGTCGAGTTACGGAGCGAACGGCAAGGTCAACAAGCTGATGCTGACGGCAGCTCCGAGCCATTTATCGGACCATTTTTCGAACCCCGGCTCCGGCGAGAAGAAGGAAATCGGCCTGGCGCTGAATGAGACCATCGCACTCAATGCCGATACGACCTTGCGTTTCGCCGAATTCTTTCCCGACTACGCAGTGCGTGACGGCCAGGTGTACCGGAAATCGAACGACTTCGAAAATCCGGCTGTCCACCTGGTGGTGACTTCGAAAGTCTCTGGGACAAAGGCCGCGGGGAAGGACTTCGACGTCTGGTTCCCGCCGATGGACGAGGTCGCCGACAACTCGAAGGCGCCTTACCAACTCCAGGTCACCAACCTGAAGATGCAACACTTCACGGGATTGCAGGTCTCGCACGAACCGGGACAGTGGGGAGTGTGGTCGGGCGTCGTGCTCATGGCCGTGGGACTGTCATTCGTGTTTTACGTGGTGCACATGCGGTTTTGGGCGGTACCGGTTCGGGATCCGAAGACGGGCAAGACCCGGCTGTGGATTGGGGGAAGCGCGAACCGCAACCGGGACGCATTTGAGCAGCGCTTCAACGATTTGGTGGGGTTGGTGGAAGCAGAACTGAAAACCATTCCAATAACCTCTGCCAGCAAGCAGGTCACGACCCCGGCTACGGAAAAACTCCGGGTTTGACTTTGTCGTGGGGGGACGGGGCTTCACAGGCGGCGGAAAGGCTCAGGCTTCGTATCAGGGTATCGCTTTCGCGATACCGTAAGTTTTTCAAATCAGGCGCCCCTTTAGGGGCTGGGCGCCGGATACCGATTTAGCCGCTGAGGGCGGCCGCGACCTGAACTGAACGGACTCATTGGGAGGATGTTAATGGCACCAGCAAAAGCAGAACCGCAGCAACCGGCAAGCGGCATGACGCTGATCGTCATGGTCGGATTGGCCATCGCGTTCCTGCTGTTCATGGCATTTCTGAACGTGGTCAAAAGCGGCACCCTGTTGAGCGAGACGAATCTGCTCTTCGCCACACTGATTTTCTACTCCGGCGCCGCTGCGCTGTATCTGGGATTTGGAGTCACCGGCACCGAGTCGTACGTGAAGTCCGCGTCGTTTGCCACCTGGCTGGGCTTAGCGGCCAACACTGCCGCCGTCGCCCACCGCTGGTATGAAGCCGGGCACCCGCCATTTGCCAGCGTCTACGAAATGTTGCTCAGCTTCGTATGGACGCTAGCCGTGCTCACGCTGATCGCCGAAAAGAAGTATGGGGTGAAGGTCATTGGCACGGTCACCATGCCGGTGGCAATCGTGGGCGTGGTGCTGATGCAATTGCTGCGCACCGATGTGCATCCACTGGTTCCCGCGCTGCAATCGACCTGGCTGCACGTGCACGTCACACTCGCCATGTTGGCCTATGCAGCGTGTGCGCTCAGCTTCGCGCTGGCCGCGATGTTCCTGATCCAGGACAAGATGAAGACCGAGACCTTTCTCGCCGTGACCAGTGCCAGCACCCTGGCGATTTACGCGAGCGTTATCCTCACCCGTTTCGAGAAGGGGGGCGGGCTGAGTCTGGTGGCGTGGAACCCGGAAACGAAGTCCGAAGCATTTCTTTCCAGGGGCGTGCGCTTGTTCGTCACCATTCCAGACCTCGGCTGGCTCATAACGCTGACTCTTCTGGTGGTCGCATCGCCGCTGGTGCTCTATGGGCTTTCGCGTTGGAAGAAGACGAACAGCGATAGCTTCCTGACGTTCGCCAATCGCGCCGTATTCCTCAGCATTCTTCTCCAGGTGATGGCCCTGGTGATGTTTCTGGTACGCGCCAGCGATGGGCAATATCCGTCGCTCGACGCCGACGGATTATTCCCGACAAGTCTCGCCGCCTCCCCCTTCATACTGTCGGGTTTGGTGGGCGGCGTATTCATCTCGCTGCTGTATCTGCTGCTGCTGTGGCGGCGTACCGATCTGGAGCGTTTGCTGCCCAGCGCCGACAACCTCGACCGCATCACCTACAAAACGATTTGCCTGGCCTTCCCCCTATTAACCCTGATGATCGCCGCCGGAGCCTACTGGGCCAACCAAACCTGGGGCTCGTATTGGAGTTGGGATCCGAAGGAGACCTGGGCGGCGATCACCTGGCTGGTGTACGCCCTTTACTTGCACATGCGCATCACGCGCGGATGGCGCGGCCGTCGCGCCGCTTACTTCGCCATCGCCGGCTTTGCGGTGGTGATGTTCACATTCTTCGGGGTGACTTACCTGCTCCCCGGATTGCATGCTTATGCTTAGCTCTCCCCAATCCGCATCGAACTTAGCGGTGTCTGGTGGCAGTGAGCCCTTCTCGTCGGAAGGTTCGCCGGCGGCGGGTTCGCCGTCCCAAGCTTTGTCGCAGAGGGAGGACTTCCGCTTGCGTTCCATGCGCTTTAATTGGCAGCTCAAGGCAATTCTGCCGGTCGGGCTCGTACTGCTGGCGGGGCTGTTGCTGTTCACGCTGGCCACCGTATCTTTGCGTGACCCGGAGCGCCACGCGGTGCTGATCGTCGCGGGAGCGGGAGCGGTGGTCATCTGCGCCGTTTCTCTCGTCGCGCTTGCCTATCTGATTCAGCGGCCCATGGTCGAATTGCAGGAGAAAATCGGGCTGGTCAGCGAAGGCGACCTGGATGTCGCGGTCAGCTTTTCACGGCGCAACGACGAAATCGGAGATCTCGGCCGCAACTTCAACCACATGATGGAACAGTTGCGCGAGAGCCGGGAAGAAATCGAGCGCCTGCATCACACACAAATTTCACGCGCCGAGCACCTGGCCACGCTCGGCGAGATGGCCGCCGGCTTGGCCCACGAGATTCGCAACCCGCTCGCGGGCATCGCCGGAGTCATCGAAATCATCGGCCGCGATCTGCCTTCCACCAGTCCGGCGCAGGCGGTGGTGAAGGATGTTCGCCTGGAAATCGCGCAGATCGACCGCATTCTGACCGATCTTCTGGAAACCGCGCGCCCTCATCCGCCGCATATTTCGCGGGGCGACCTCAACACCACCGTGGAACATACCGTCATGCTGGTTCGCCAGCAAGTGCTCTCCCGGCCCATCAAGATCGAGATCGAGCGGGCGCCCGATCTGCCGGAAGTCGAGCACGACGCCGATCAGATCCATCAGGTGCTTCTCAATCTGCTCCTGAACGCAGTGCAAGCCATCGAGGGGGCGGGCGTGGTGCGGGTCCGGGTCGGTTCGCGGGACGGCTCCGCCAGCGTGCGGGTCAGCGATTCCGGGCGTGGGATTTCTCCTCAGAACCTGCCAAACATTTTCCGGCCGTTTTTCACCACCAAGGGCAATGGCACCGGTCTCGGTCTCTCCCTGGCTCGCCGTATCGTGGAAGAACATCATGGCCGCATCGAAGTGACGAGCGTGGTGGGAAAAGGAAGCCAGTTTGAGGTGTTGTTGCCGTTTCAATTGCCCGCGGATGAGGACGCAGTCCCCTAGCTAGCCGAGTGTGCCGATGAAAGACCTGCTCCATGGCCAAGCGGTCCAACTCATCGCGGCTCGAGGATGTGAAGTCCCTTGACCAATGCGAAATGTCGTTTGTTGAACGTGGCCACCTGGCTGCCGCGCTCCAACGCAGTGGCCGCCACGATTAGGTCGTAAGAGCCGATCACCTTGCCTGCCGACTGCAATTCCGCCCAAATGCGCGCATGTTCATAAGCGGTTTGTTCGGTGTAGGGAACAATGGGCAACGCGGCTACCACACTCTCAAGATATTTTCGACGTTTGGACTTTTGTGGTTCAACAGCGCGTTCCACCCCGTGCCAGAGCTCGGCGATGGTGATGGCGGCGACTTCAAAGTGATCGTTGGGAAGCGATGCCACCCAGCGCCCCAGATCGAAGACACCCTTTTCTCCGCGAATGATGACATCGGCATCGAGAATTATCGCCATTTGTCCGCCGGGCGATTGAGATTTTGGCGCGCCATTTGAAGGTCGCGGCGCCATGCTCTGGCCGTCTCCTCCGGCAATTCGGCTTTGGCCAGGACCTCAGCGAGGTCGCCCCCGGAGCAGATTCTCGCATTGTCGGGCACCAATCGAGCAAAAGGAGTGCCATTCTTGAGGAGTACAAAGGTGAGGCCTTGATAGTGAGCGCGGTTGACGCAATCGGCGAAATTGCGCGCCGCCTCCGTGACGCTGATGAAGTTCTCTTTCTCTTTCACAAAATCAGATTATCATATTTTCAGCAAAGCGTCCAGAGAAACGCCCGGTCTCACTGCATCCGTTGCTTTCCAGCCGGAGTTTTGCTGCCAGCACGCGCTGCGCAGGCGATTATGCGGCTGGTCCCCTCCCCTTTCATTTCGTAGTAAAGTAATTAAACATCAATGCCCGTAAACAAGATCATGATTGTGGACGATGAGCGCCTGGTGCGCTGGTCGTTGCGCCAGAAGTGTGAAGAGTGGGGCTACCAGGTGGTCGAGGCCGATGGCGGGGAAGCGAGTCTCAAACTGGCCCAGCGCGAGTCGCCCGACCTCGTTCTGCTCGACGTTCGCATGCCCGACCTCACCGGCATTGAGGTGCTCGATCAACTTAAGAAGAATGGCGACGCCCGGGCCGTCATCATGATCACCGCCGATCCGCAGCTCGACGATGTGAAAGCGGCGCTCAAGCTTGGAGCTTACGATTTCATCGGCAAGCCGATCGATTTCGACGAGCTGCACGTGGCCGTCAAGAATGCGCTTGAGGCCACCAGCCTGCGCACCGAAGTCCAGACCCTGCGCAGCGAGGTGCGCCGCACCTCCGGTTATTCCAACGTGGTGAGCGTCTCACCCAAGATGACCGAGCTCATGAACTTCGTCCGCAAGGTTGCGGCCAGCGAGGCCACCACCGTTTTGATTCAAGGCGAAAGCGGTACCGGTAAGGACCTCATCGCCAAAGCCATCCACTACGAAAGTTCGCGCCAGGAGAGACCTTTCGTCGCCATCAACTGTTCCGCCATCCCCGAGACGCTGATGGAAGCCGAACTCTTCGGCCACGAAAAAGGCGCGTTCACTGACGCCAAGCAGATGAAGAAGGGCCTGTTCGAGGCGGCCGACGGCGGCACGCTGTTTCTCGATGAAATCGGCGAACTCTCTCCCCTGCTGCAGGCGAAACTCTTGCGCGTGCTGGAAGACCAGGTTATCCGGCGCGTGGGAGGCATCCGCGATATGCAGGTGGATGTGCGGGTGATCGCGGCTTCGAACCGCGATCTGGAAAAGGCGGTGCGCGATGGCCAGTTTCGTCAGGATCTCTATTACCGGTTAGCGATTATTGCCATCTTTATCCCGCCGCTGCGCGACCGGAAAGAAGACATCATGCCGTTGGTGGACTTCTTCATCGAGCGCTACAACCGCAGATTCAAGAAGTCGATTCGTGGCATTACCGACGACACGCGCCGCCTGATTTTCAGCCACAACTGGCCGGGCAATGTTCGCGAGCTGAAGAACACCATCGAACGGGGCATGATCCTCGAAGACGAGCCGTTCCTGCGGCCGGTGTATCTGCCGTTTTCGGTGGGCGAATCGGGCGGCCGGACTGTCTTCGAACGGACTTCATCCGCAGACGGTGGACAGACGTTGCCCAACGGCCGCACTCTGCCGCGGCTGTACATCCCGGAAGGTGGAACCTCGCTTGAGGAAGTGGAACACGCCATGGTGGAGCTAGCCATGCGCCAATCGAACGGCAACCAGACCCACGCCGCCAAGC
This sequence comes from Terriglobales bacterium, assembly GCA_049697355.1. Taxonomy (GTDB): domain Bacteria; phylum Acidobacteriota; class Terriglobia; order Terriglobales; family Acidobacteriaceae; genus Acidiflorens. The sequence continues at coordinate 12,429 of JBAVVP010000255.1, read as the reverse complement.
TGCTCGACATCAGCCGCGACGCCCTGCGCTACAAGCTGAAGAAATTTGGACTGATCCGCGGAGATGAAGAAGGGGCGCAGACTGGCGCGGCTGAGGATCAATAAGCGGCGCGCTTGAAGCGGATTCGCAATTCACCCCGCATTCCCTAGTGATATCGCTCACGGCGCGGTGATCTGTTCTCACAAGATTTTCATCAACTGTTCACACCAGCTCAAAGCTCCATTCACATCCTTCTATTCCAATGGACGCGAAAATGTTTCGCCGAACCGCCACGCTATGCAAGCGACGGGCAACACCGGCGAAATCCGCACAAACGCAAGACTTTCCATCCATAGGGAGGAACAGAATATGCATACCAAGGAATGGGCGAAGGCCAGTTGGGCTTCGCTGTTGGCGGCTGCGCTGATGATGCAGCCATTTCCCGCACTGGCGGAAGACCCCAAGAGTGACGGGGCTCGCGACCAGAAGAAAGTTGTCGAAATCGCACCGCGCTCCAGCGCTGCAGTCGCCCGCTACACGCGTAGCCTCACGAGCGAGCCGATCCTCACCCATGCTCAGAAACTCGCGCTGCTGCAAAAGAACATCAAGTACGTCTTCGTGCTGTTCCAAGAGAATCGGTCCTTTGATTTCCACTTCGGCACCTACCCTGGGGCAAGGGGACTGTTTTCCCAGCCTGCCGGCAGCACTCCTGGCTTTGTCCAGCCGATCGTAAAGACGGACGGTTCAGTCGGCATGATTTCCCCGTTCCTGATGCCACAGTCGATCACCGACGTTAACGGCCACACGGTGAACCTCTATCCGGAGGACACGGACTCGGTCAATCACGGTCACACCGCCAGCGACGCCAAGCTTGATCTGAATAGCAGCAACGTCGCCCAGAACGATCGCTATGCCTTTACCGAGGAAGGCCTGTCCGGAACCCTGACCTGCAGTAGTGGGTCGTGCAGCTACAGCGGACCGGCGCCGACCGAACAGCAGGTACAAAAGGGCGAACTGGTCGTCAGCCACATTGACTGCAATACCGTTCCATTTCTGTGGAACTACGCCGATCGCTTCACGCTATTCGATAACTTCTTTGACACCGTGATCGGGCCTTCGACGCCAAACGCGCTCGCCATGCTCGCTGGCCAGTCGGGCGTGACGCAGTGGATCAAACATCCCGGGTTGGGCAGCAATATCAACACCACCAACGCGCAACTACCGGTTACCGGCGATCCCCAGCCCTACTGGGGATCTGCTTTGGACCCGACCGTAACCAATCGGCAGCCTACCGAAAGCGGCGGCGCTCCTAGCGCCAACCCGGCTTCCAACCAGACCTATGCCAGTCTGGCGCTTACGTTTATGGGCAACCAGATTGAAAGCCTTACGGCGAGCGATCTGAATCCCGCCTTCGACCTTCTCGATGTGCAAAAGGACATCAAGAAGATCGCCCTCAGCCCGAACGGACCGGTGAGTTGGGCTTGGTACGAAGAAGGCTACGATCTCGAGCCGACCGACACGGGCGGTACAGCCTCGCATTCCACCTATATTGCCCATCACGATGCCCCGCAGTACTTCGGCTATGAATCTAACAACCCGAACGAAGTCGCGGCGCACATGAAGGGCCTCGGCGATTTTTTCACCGCCCTGAGCGCGACCGCCCTGCCCGGTACTGGAACCGGCGGAGTCTATTACGTCCGCGGCGGATACGGCAACCTCGATGGACTGATTCCCCGCTCCCCCAGCCCAGCGGTCAAGGCGGCTTACGCGGGCAACGACGACCACCCTGGCTATTCCGACGCGCAGATCAGCGAAGCCCTTCTGGGCGACACGATCAACGCGATCGCCAACAGCCCGTATTGGCCGCAGAGTGCCATCATCATCACTTACGATGAGAGCGATGGCCTCTACGATCACACGCAACCGAAGATTCGTTCGTGGGATCCCCTCAATAACGCTCTCAGTCAGGGTCCACGCATTCCCACGATCGTGATCTCGCCGTTCGGCGTCGTCCATGGAATCTCCCATGAAGCCACCGAGCATGGTTCGGTCATCAAATTCATTGACGAGCTCTTCAAGCTGAATCGGCTGGGCTTCCTTCCCGAAGAATCCTCGGCTCGCGCTCTCGGCCTGAAGACCTACGGTCAGAAGTACCTGGGGCCGTCGGACGCTGCTACCCCTGGCGTCGGCGACCTCTTTACTGGGTTTGACAACGGCCGCTTAAGCGGTCAAACACCGGCGTTGCCGGCTGAGTACGCGACCATTCCGCAGTCGGAATTCAGCCTGCCGCACTACGGTGGGCAAGGTTGCCGCGTCCTGCAGATCGTTCCGACCGATGTCATCCAAGGCGGAGTGAAGGATCCGGCCCCACAGGATGTTAATCCCCGTCCCAGCACCAACCCGGGGGTTCCGTACCAGGGGGGCTGGCCCTCGAACTAAGTGCTACGCTACTTACTCCGGCGACCGGATTCTTTCTGGTCGCCGGATTTTTCACGCATGGTGTTACGTACATGGAGAAATGAGACTCAGATGAGCAGAGTTTCCGCGCTTCTATTTTCAATGGCATGGCTGATAGTCGGAGCCACCGCTACCGCCCACGCCGGGGCTACACTCGATCGAATCAAAAACTCCGGTTCACTAACCTGCGGTGTCAACATCGAAGAACCTGAGTATTCCACTCAAGACGCGCGCGGGAATCACATCGTCTTCGACGTGGATATCTGTAAGGCAGTGGCCGTCGCTGTGCTCGGTCCAAACGCCAAGTTCACCGTCAAGTCGTTCCGCGACGAGCAGGATGCCCTGAAAGCCCTCAAGTCCGGCGAGATCGCGCTGCTCGCCACGGGATCTCCCAATTACATCAATACCGCCAATACGGGCTTTGGCTTTGCGCGGCCCGTCTTTTATGACTACCAGGCCTTTTTTGTGAATAAGACCATGGGAATCGCTTCCCCAAAAGATCTTGCCGGCAAGAAAGTGTGTTTCATCAGCGGCTTCGAGATCGAGGCACAGCTTACAAGTTACATGCAGCGCGAGAAGATCAAATTTCTGCCCTTTCCCTTTCAGGAAGAAGGCGAAATGGAAGCGGCACTCGTCACCCGCAACTGTGCCGCCGTCACCGCCGACGTCTCGCAACTAGCCTACGAGCGGCTCGGCTTTAAGGGAGTAGCCAAGGATTTTGAAATCCTGCCGGACGTGATCGCCAAAGACCCATTGGCGCCGGCCTACACCCTCGACGACGCGCAATGGGCCACGATTGTCAACTGGACGGTCGAGGTTCTGATCCAAGCCGAAGAAAGCGGAGTAACGCAGGCGAACTTAGAGGAGATGAAGAAGAGCAAAGATGAAGTGATCCGGCGCCTGCTCGGCGTCCACCGCGGCTACGGCCAATTGGTTGGACTCGACGATGCTTGGGCTGCCCGAGTCATCGAAGCCGTGGGTAACTATGGCGAGATGTTCGAGCGCGACCTCGGTTCAGGCTCGGTGATGAAGCTGCCCCGCGGCGCTAATAATCTCTGGACCCAGGGCGGGCTTATTTATGCGCTTCCCATCCGCTAGCAGCCCGTGTTGCAAGTAAGACTTGTATCAGGGTATGCCTTCAGGCATACCGTAAGTGCCGTATTGTGAATTCGCCTTTAGGCGCTGGTTTTGGGCGCCGCAGTTTCGCCACAGGCTGCTAGGCCCGGTTCGCACGCGAGACAATCCACACCGCGATTTGTGAGCCCGATTTGTGAACCAAGATGAGAGTCACGCTTAGGCCGCGGGATTCGGGAGGTTCTCTACGCCGGTTTGCTGCCGGCAATCGCCGCTTCGGAGGTTTGCAGGTGGAACAGCCTCCGCAATGCACTGGTCATCTGTTCCTGCGCCACCTTCTCGGGGAATTCCCGGAGTTCGCGGGCCAGGGAGCCTGCGATCTTCTGCGTCATTCGGGACATGATGGCATTTAGCATTTCGTCCTGATCCTTGGAGAAAGGCCCGTTCTCTTGCCGGAAGGCGTCCAATTCCTGCCGGCAAATCTCATCCAGCCGCAGGCGCAGCGCTACGATGGTCGGAACCACCCGCTCCGCCACCAGCTTGCGGCGGAACCCTTGCGCCTCCGACAGCAGAATCTTCTGCGCCTCAGCCTCGGCGGCCCGGCGCTGGTCCCGGTGCTGGTCCTCCACGTTTTCCAGGTCGTCAAGGTCGTAGAAGAAGACGCCCTTCACGTGGCGCACTTCGGGGTCAATATCGCGCGGCATCGCGAGGTCGACGATCACCAGGGGATGGTCTTTCTGTCCACACCCGCGGTCGTGAGTCGTACGTTCACGAATCAAGCTCTCGAGCTCCTCACGGCTCACAATCGTGTGCGCAGAGGAAGTCGAACTGAAGATGATGTCGGCCTCCGCCATGGGCTGCCGGCGCTCCTCAAACGGAACCGCAACCCCGCCGATTTTCGCCGCCAGTTCCGCCGCGCGCTTGAGCGTGCGATTGATGACGGTGACGCTTACGCCGATGGAGTTGGCCCCGTCGTTGAGCAACCCACCGGCTAGAATCTGGCTCGTCTTGCCCGCACCGAGCAGAATCACTTTCTTGTTTTCCAAGGTGCCAAAATTCTGGCGTGCGAGTTCCACCGCGGCAAAAGGAATCGAAACCGCCGCGCCGCCAATTGCCGTTTCGCTATGCACGCGCTTGGAAACGGCGAGTGCCTTCTCCAACACGGCATCGAGGAATCGGCCGGTGGCCCCAATCTTCTGCGCCTGCTTCCACGCCTCTTGCACCTGGGCCACGACCTGGGGTTCGCCCACCACCATGGAATCGAGGCTGGACGCGACCCGGAAAATATGGAGGAGGGCGGCTTCATCCAGCAAACGGTAAAAGTGCTTCCACTCGCACAGCTTGAGTGCGTATTCCGCGCCCAGCAGCCGCATCACTGAGTTCTCGGCCAGTGTGACCTCGTTGGCCCACAGCCAAAACTCGGTGCGGTTGCAGGTCGCCATTACAATGGCTTCTTCAATGCCTTCCGCCCTCGACAGGTGCACCAGGGCTTCGTAGCGCCGGTTCTCGGGGATCCAAAAGTGTTCCCGCACTGCCATAGGAGCTGTCCGATAGTTCAGCCCAACGACCATGAGAGTGGGTTCCACGTCTTTTCGCCTCCAGCAAGACAACTCGTCCACATGGGAAAAGCACCCGGCGTGCCAAAGAGGGGTCCGCTACCGAACGGCGATCTGCCTTGGTTTCAGTTAGTTAGCGGAGTCGTAACTAGAAGGGAACTGGAGTCGACACATCTAGGTTGCGGGATATCACGCTGGGTTGGTGTCTTTTAGCCCTTAAGACCTGTCGAGACACAAATCAGGCCATCTGACCATCGGGTCATCGAAAATCAAAGGCATTTGTACTACGCCATCTTTAACGCGCGACTTCCGCTGGCGTAGCATCTTTCTCTTTTTTCAAGCTCTTTGCCTTTGGCTCGTAGACGCAGAACGGCTCCTCGTCGAGATAGTTGCCGGTGGCGGCAAAAGCGCGGGCGCGGCAACCCATGCAAATGTTGCGGAACTCGCAGCAGCCGCATTTTCCTTGCAGGTTGTTGGTGTCGCGCAGTTCGTTGAAAACCACCGAACTCTCCCAGATGTCGGCGAACGACTGCTTTTTCAGATCCCCCGCCAAGGCGGGCAAATATCCGCAGGGATAGACCTCGCCCTGATGAGAAATGAAACACACGGCGGTTCCGGCCAGGCAGCCCTTGGTCATGGCGTTCATGTCGGAGGGATGACTACCGGGATGCCCCACGGGGCGTCCCACGCCTTGCGGCTTCAACTCGATGCCGGTCGATCCGGGCATCGCCATCTCGGTGGGTCCGATCGCGGGCGAACCCTGCGCCGTTTGAGGCAGCGGCGGCGCAGCGTGAGCGGCCTCTGCTGCTGCGGCGGAGCGGTGCTCTGCTGCGCGCCGCTGCCGGGCCACGCGAAAGTAGTGAGGTGCGCAGGTTGCCTTCAGCTCGATGCCGCCTTCGAGCGAGCGATCATAGAACCAGTTCAACATGCGCTCGTACTCTTCCGGGGGAACCATTTGTTGCTCGGCGATATCCACGCCGCACCCTACCGGCACCAGCAGGAAGGTGTGCAGCGCGTCGGCTCCGAGCGCCTTCGCCAGTTCGAGCACCTGCGGAAGCTGGTGGGCATCGTGGCGGGCGATGGTGGTGTTGATCTGCACCGACATGCCGAGATTCTTCAGATTCCGGAAACCGGCGATGGCGGCATCGAAGGCTCCGGGAATGCCGCGGAAAGTATCGTGAGTGAGCGCGTCGGCGCCGTCCAGGCTGATGGCAACGCGCCGCACTCCGCTATCGACGATCATGCGCGCGACATGCTTGGTCACGAGCGTGCCATTGGTGGCCAGCGCCACGCGCAGGCCCTTATCCGTGCCGTAGCGCGCCAACTGGAAAATATCCGAACGAAACAGCGGTTCGCCACCACTCAGCACCAGGATGGGAGTGGACACCGCCGCAATCTGATCGATGATCTCGCGGGCGGTCTGGGTGGAGAGGTCGGAGGGTGAACTCAATTCCGTCGCCGTGGCCCGGCAATGGATACAGCGCAGGTTGCACCCTTTGGTCAGCTCCCAGAAGATCAATCGCGGCTTGTTCTTGCTCGCGGCCATTGCATGGACGGGCATTGAATTGGCTGGTATTGAATTGGAATGCCGCGCGTTGCCGTTCGTTGAAGCCATGTAGAATTCCTCCCCACGCGAACCTAGTCTCGTTCCCACCCTAGGGGCAACAATAGGAGAGAAGGCCCCCTCCGGCGGTGACAATCATCACTGGGAATTGTGATTTCAGTCACGAGCCGCAAGCCTTGTTGAATGTTGGGGATGGGGAGGGTTTTGAAATTTCCGAAGGGCTGCAGGCACCCATTCCGCCGGTGTCGAAATGGTTTCACTGATGGCTGACAGCTGACGGCTGAAAGCTGCTCTCAGTTGTGGTTCGCAATGCCGCGCAGCGCCGCCGTGTTCCGAATCACCAGCGTCGAACCATTCGAGCGTACGATCTGACGCTTCTTCATCTCCGCGAACAGCCGCGTCACCGTCTCGCGCGAAGTTCCGATCATCTGCGCGATTTCCTCGTGCGTGAGTCTCAGCTTCAACCGGGGCTCGGCTTTGTGGGATTCTCCGTTCTTGAGGCTCCATTCCAGAAGTAACTTCGCCAGTTTCTCGGCGGCGGAATGCGACAAGCCCAGCGAGCCTGCTTCCTTGCAGGCGTTGTGATATTTTTCGCTCAACTGCTCGGCCACTTTGAAGCACGCCTCCACATCGTCTTTCAGAAAGCGCAGAAAGTCATCGCGCTTGACGAAGTTGACCTGGCAGGGATCGATGGTTTCCGCCGTCACCTGGTAAGGTTTGCCGGAAATCGTGGCGCTCATCCCCAGTACCTCTCCTGGTTCGACCAGCTTCACAATCACCGTTCTGCCGCTCGGGGAATTGATGGAGAGCTTGACCCGGCCTTTGCAGAGGACAAAAATGCCGCGCGGCAACTGTCCTTCCACAAACAGCACCGCCTTCTGCGGATACGCGGTCGCGTACTTGATGCTTTCAAACGCTTGCAGCGCGGTCGGAGGCAGATCGCAGAAGCTGCGATCTTCGCGCAGTTTGCAAGTAAGGCAGCTTTCGACAATTTCCATGCCATAGGGTGAAATCATTGGACCAGCCTCCTGTAACCACCTCGGGCCGGCTCGCGTGCGTGGGTCGCATCTTGCGCAGTCCACGAGCCCGTAGAGTCGGCCTCGTCACAGGTCAGTGTCCATCGAGGCGGGAACCCTTGGCTGTGCGGCGGGGCACACGCTGTTGTGATCCCCCTCACATCAGGTATTTTCCCGCCGACTGGAAGATCCCAATCCCCGCTAAAGATGATCGACAATCTAGGGGTTACCAGTGACTTACTACGACAAATAAAGAAGGGGCACAAGTCGGCCCTTGCGCCCCACCGCCTCTCACACCCCAGCGAAGTCCGGGCAAACCCGCTACTTTGCTTGCATCGTTTCGATGTAACGAGTCAGGTTCACCACGCGTTGCTGCACCTCACTTTGGTGTCCGCTGCTCATACTCCAAAACAAGGTTCCCCACACCGGCATATCCTTGGATCCGTTGGAGGGAAGAGCAGTTTCGCCGCGAATGGTGGATGTGACTTTCAGCGCGGGATACTTGCCTCCGTTGGTCTTGGTCAACAGGGTAAGGTCGGTGGGTGGAATCTTCAGCGCGCTGGCTGCGGGTCCGCCGCCTTTACCGTCCGTTCCATGGCAAACGGCGCAATAGGACATGTACATGTCCTTGCCCGACGCGGGCGATACGGCTTTGACAGGGACATGTTGGATGACCTTCGCCGGTGGGGCCTGCGTGTTCTCCTGCGCGGCGACTGTGCAGGTGAATACGAACAGGGCCGTAACCACCACAATTATGTTCTTAATGGACATCATGGACATTATGTTGCCTCCTAAGTTAGGCCACACCTTTTCTTACGCCAAAGCTCTCTTTCCAAAAATCTAAGCGCACGCAGTAACTCGATAACCCCTGCCGTGTCCAGCGTCTGGTTCGCCGCGAGTTATCGCGTGGGTAGCTTCCATTCTCGATTCTGACGCACCAGACTCAGCGTGGATGTCGTCGCGTCTCCATGATAGAAGTCGACTTGATACTTACTGATCAGCGTTTGCCGCTCCCACATATTGAAGCTTTTTACCAGCGGACCCCCCGCGTCAAACGAGTCACCCAAGGCCTCGGGCACCCATTTCCAAGTGTAGGTCACTCGCGCCTGGTCGTCTCCAGTCATTTCTACGCCGGTGACGCCCAGCAGTTGCCGTTCGGCCAGCGGAGCCTGGTACGAGACATTGCCATCTTTGTCGGTCGAGCCCGCCTGACCGTTCAGCAGACGTTCTCCTTCGGGCGTGAGCGCGACTTTCACGGTGCCTTTCGCCGGCTTGCCCAATTTCACAATCCCGGCTTTTTCCAGTAAGCGGTAATTCAGGTCCGGCTTGGTTTCATCGGCGGTGCATTTCACCACGCCGGTTTGGAAGTGGAGGACCGCCGGCCCCAGACCATGGATCGCCGCGGCCACGATCGGGGTGGCTTGCGCCGCGTTCAAAGGTGTTCGCGACCGGACTTGAAACACCACGTAGCCTATGGTGCCCGCGATCAGGGCTACCAGGCACACCATCAGTACCATCGGCAAAAACGATGAGCGTCGTTCCATCTCAACTTCGGATTCAAACATGACAGCCCCCTTTTGTGAACAGCCGGAACTCAACCAACTCTTAATTGTCGGCTTCCACTTTGGCCATGGCTGTGATTAAAGGCATAAAGGGGTGTGTTTAGTATCACGACGAAACCCGGTGTGCGCGACTTCACTTATATCGGTGACGGCTGTCACAACAGGTTGCAAGGCTTCAAAGCATAATCGTTTTAGGTTTCGGGGAAGCTTCTACCACTTGAACCTGGAGTTTCCATGGCAAAAGGGCGTGTTTCCATAGTCGTCGAGCGCTGCAAGGCCTGCGGATTCTGTGTGGAGTTTTGTCCCACCAAGGTGCTGGCGCTCTCCTCCGCTTTCAATTCCAAGGGCTACCATCCACCCCACGTCGTGCTTCCGGACAAATGCAGCGGGTGCGACTTGTGCGGAATGTACTGTCCCGATTTCGCCATTTACGCAACCAAGATTGCGGCTGGCGGAGGTGACAAATGAAGGCTGAACTTCAAAAGACCCAAAAGGCGGATCCGCGCGGCGTGCTCACCGGCGTGCACTTTATGGATGGCGACCACGCCTGCTGCGAAGGCGCCCTGGCCGCCGGCAGCCGCTTCGCCTCCGGGTATCCCATCACCCCTTCCACCGAAGTCGTCGAGCGTTTCGCCGCTCGGGTCCCAACCGTGGGCGGAACGTTTATCCAGATGGAAGACGAACTGGCGGCTTCGATCACCCTGCAAGGCGCGGTCTGGGGCGGAGCCAAGGCTTTTACCGTGACTTCCGGCCCCGGCTTCTCGCTCATGATGGAGCACATCGGCTACGCCGCCATGACCGAAACCCCGTGCGTGTTCGTGGATGTGCAGCGCGGTGGCCCGTCCACCGGCCTGCCCACGCTGCCTGCGCAAGCCGACATGCAGCAGGCGCGCTGGGGCTCGCATGGCGACTACGAAATCATCGCTCTCTGTCCGAATTCTCCGCAGGAGTGTTTCGATCTCACCATCAAAGCCTTCAACCTGGCCGAAGAGTTCCGCGTGCCCGTGATGTTCATGATGGACGAATGCGTGGGGCACATGACCGAGAAGGTCGTGATTCCTCCCGCCGACCAGATCGACGTGGTACCGCGCCGCCATACCCGCAAGTCGGTCGACGACTACCTCCCCTACGGAACCAACGGCGACCAGGTTCCGGAAATGGCGCACGCCGGCGAAGGCTACAAGTTTCACATTACCGGCTTGACCCACGACGAACGCGGCTATCCCAACATGACTCCTCCCATGCAGGACAAACTGGTTCGCCGCTTGCAGAGCAAGATTCTCGACGCAGCCGACCGCATTGCCATGTTCGAGGAGGAGCAACTGGAAGGCGCCGATGTCGTGGTCGTCTCCTACGGAATCACTTCCCGAGTGGCGCAACGCGCCATCGAAGCGGCTCGCAAGAAGGGCATGCGGGTCGGCAAGTTGCGCCTGATTACTGCCTGGCCGTTTCCCGATAAAAAGATTCGCGAGATCGCAGCCAAGGTGAAAGCATTCGTCGTTCCTGAACTCAACCTGGGCCAGATGGTGCGGGAAGTGGAGCGCGCCGCCGCGGGCAAAGCTAAGACGTTCGCGGTGTCGCACGCCGGCGGCGGAGTGCACAACCCCGAAAACATCCTCAAGGTAATCGTGGAGGCAAGCCGATGCCAGACAGCCTGATCACCGATCTTGGTAAAAAGGATCTCACCAAGAACGACGTCGTCGACCTAGCCGGTAATCCAGTCGAACAATTCCTGCGCAGCGATCGCATGCCTCACATCTGGTGCCCCGGATGCGGCATCGGCACCACCGTGAACTCTTTCGCGCGCGCCCTCATCGAATCGAAAATCGATTTGCAGTCGCTCGCCCTGGTCTCCGGCATCGGCTGTACTGGACGCGTCGCCGGCTATGTCAAACTCGATTCTTTCCATACCACGCACGGCCGCGCCATTCCGTTTGCCACCGGTCTCAAACTGGCAAACCCCAAACTGAACGTGGTCGTCTATTCCGGAGACGGCGATCTTTCCGCCATCGGCGGCAATCACCTGATCCACGCCGCGCGCCGCAACATCGACCTCAAGGTCATCTGTGTAAATAACCTGCTCTACGCCATGACCGGAGGCCAGACCGCGCCCACCACTCCCGGACACGCGACGACTTCCACCAATCCTTACGGCACTTTCGAGCCGTCCTTCAACTTGCCCCACCTGGTCGAAGCGGCCGGTGCGGTCTATGTCGCGCGCTGGACCACATTCCACGTTCGCCAACTCGCGCGCTCCATCAGCGAAGCCTTCAAGAAGAAAGGCTTTTCGTTTATCGAAGTGATATCGCCCTGCCCCACGCTCTATCAGCGCCGCAACAAGATGGGCGACGGCCTCGACGCCATGAAGTTCTATAAGGAGAAGAGCAAGGTCAAGAACGGCGCGCCCACCAGTGAAGTCGGCCTCACCTTGACCGGGGAAATCGCCGTAGGTAAGTTCGTCGACCGCGACCGCCCCGATTACCTCGACCTGATGAAAGCGCAATACACCGAATCGCTCGGTGCAAAATACGTAGAACAACCCCCCGTAGAACCGGAGATGGTATGCGACTGCAGCTAACGGAAATTCGTATCGCGGGTTTTGGCGGTCAGGGAGTCATTCTCTCGGCCATAGTCCTCGGCAAAGCCGCCTCGATTTTTCAAGGCGCCTATGCCACCATGACGCAGAACTTCGGCCCCGAAGCCCGGGGCGGCGCCTGCAGCGCGCAACTGATCGTTTCCGATACGCCGGTGTTATACCCGTACGTTGCCCGGCCGGACATCATGGTCGTAATGTCGCAAGAAGCCTATGTGCGCTTCGCTCCCGAGTTGAAGGATGGCGGCATCCTGATCGTGGAGCAGGATCTGGTGCGCGTTGGCGATCTCAGCAAAGACGTCCTGGTCTACAGCATTCCCGCAACCCGTATCGCCGAAGAACTGGGAAAGCGCATGGTGCTGAATTCGGTGATGGTAGGATTTTTCACCGCCGTCACGCATCTGCTCGAGGCCGACGCCGTCCGAAAAGCCGTCGCCGATTCGGTCCCGCCCAGCTTCGTTGAGCTGAACGTGAAGGCTTTCGATCGGGGTTTCGAGTACGGGACCAAGGTGCTAACCGCCGCCCCGGATACTGCCGACGCAGATGTGCACGTGGAGTACTCGCGCGAGTAAGTGGAGCGCCGGGCGTCCCCGCCCGGCTGGACGGGCGAGACGCCCGTCGCTCCATC
>JBAVVP010000254.1:0-14813 GCA_049697355.1 Terriglobales bacterium | reverse complement strand
CCTCGGACGTTCCATGCGCTGCACGCTTTCGCGGACAAGAGTGTCCGCGCTACACAACCCACTCCGAGGGCTGTCCTTGCGTGAGTCCTCTGTCGCGGCGCAGAAAATGGCGGCGCATCCCGGAGCGACGGTTCCCCCATGCCGGCCCAGCGGTGTCCGTTACCGCAGGATACGCCTGCTGGATTCATCGGCCAGTTCGCGCGCTCGCTTGAAAATCTTTCGGAACATCTCTTTGGTCAGCTTGCCCGTCTGCGTGTTCTGATTCGAGGGGTGGTAAGAAGCCAAGAGGACGCGTCCATCGGGCAGAACGTATTCGGCGCCGTGGTGGAATTCATACCCGCGCTTGCTCGAAATCAGCTTTCTCCGCATCAAGGAGTTGAGATAGGCTTCGAATCCGATTCTTCCCAGAGCGACGACGACGCGCACATCTTTGAGCCCTTCCAGTTCGCGTTCCAGAAACGGTGCGCAAAGTGCCAGTTCCTCGGGCAGGGGTTTGTTATCCGGCGGCGCGCAGCGGGCTGCGGCGGTGATATATAGGCCCGTGAGCGCTTGCCCATCGTCGCGGGCGGTCGCCGTGGGCAGAAGGGCGAACCCGGTTTCGTGCAGCACCGGGTACAGGAAGTTGCCGGAAGAGTCTCCGGTAAACATGCGTCCGGTGCGATTGGACCCGTGGGCCCCGGGAGCAAGTCCGATCACGAGCACGCGGGCATGGGGATCGCCAAAGCCGGGAACAGGCTTGCCCCAATATTCGCAGTCGCGATACGCCCGCCGCTTCTCGCGGGCGATCTGCTCGCGATAGACGACCAGCCGAGGACAGCGCGTGCAGGCGACGACTTCGGCGTTCAGGACTCTAAGCCAGCTCGGGGCGGCCATTGGGTAATTTGGCAATCGGGTAATTTTGTAATTTGAAACCAACTGGACTGAAATTACAAAATTACCCGATTGACCAGATTACAAAATCCTCAGCGCCCCGCAAGGCAGCGTTCTTGACTAGTTCCATGACTATGGTTAATATTATGGTCATATAAGAATACGATCGGCGTGCTGGTGGGGGGAACGCCATGAACGAAATTTCCATTTCAGAATTTAAGGCCAAATGTCTGGGCTTGATTGCCGAGGTCCAGAAGACACGGCAGCCCATCCGCATCACGCGTCACGGAAAACCCGTGGCCGAAGTGATTGCGGCCGGCCCGAACCGCACCCGCAAGTTTGTGGGCGCCGGCTTGGGAACGGGAAAGATCGTCGGAGACATCGTATCGCCGGTCATCGATTTTGGCGAGATGGAGGTTTACCGCCGGTGAATCTTCTTCTGGACACCCATATCTGGCTGTGGAGCCAATTGGAACCGAAGAAACTGGGACGGCGGGTTACGGCCGAGCTCTCGAATACCGCCAACGAACTATGGCTCTCGCCCGTGAGTGTTTGGGAGGCCCTTGCCCTGATGCAGAAAGGCCGCGTACGTGTCGAGAACCCTTATGGCTGGGCTAAGCGATTCACCGAACAACTGCGCGAAGCGCCGCTGACCAGCGAGATTGTTATGGAAGGATTGGCGCTTGCCCTTCCCCATGCCGATCCGGCGGATCGCTTTTTGGCGGCAACGGCCAAGGTGCTCGGGCTAACGTTGGTCACGGCGGATCGCAATCTCTTGGATTTGACCGGGATCGCGACTCTTCCCAACCGTTAGGCTCGGCCCCTTCGCCGGAAAGAACCCTTCCTCAGGACAGCCCCCTCCGCTGTTTGACGTTGCTCTTCGGAAGTCTTTACACTCAAACAGCATCATTAGGCGTCGCTGCCGGGCAATTTCCTGCCGACTCGGCTGCCGCTGCTGCATTGGAAAGGCATTTGTGAGCCCCACTGAAACCAAAGAAAGTGCTGGCAACGAAAGCACCACCAAACGCGAGATTCAGGTTGAGGTTCCGGTCGCCGAGGTTAACCGTCAGACCGATACCCTGATCCAGAAATATCAGAAGGTGGCGCGCATTCCCGGCTTCCGGCGCGGCCACGTTCCGGCGTCGATTATTCGCCAGCGTTTCTCGGAAGAAATCAAGACCGACATGGTCGAGGCCCTGGTTCCCCGCTTCTTCCGGCAGGAGGCGGAGAGGCTGAGCCTGCATCCCGTCTCGCAGCCTCGGGTAACCGACCTACACCTCCACGATGGCGAGCCGCTGCGCTTCAAAGCCGCCTTCGAGGTGCTGCCGGATATCAAGCTGGAAGGCTACAAAGAGCTGCGCGCCGATAAACCGGAAATCGCCGTCTCCGAGGCGGATGTCGAGCAGGCCCTCGCCGATCTGCGCGAGCGTCATGCCAGTTTCAATCCGGTGGAGGGCCGCGTCCTGGCCGATGGCGATTTCGCCCAGGTCTCGCTCGATGGCAACCCCAAGGCCGAGACCAAGCCCGGCGAAGGCCAGCCCGTACACATGGATGAAGTGCTGGTCGAAATCGCAGGCAAGAACACCATGCCCGAATTCACCGAACACCTGCGCGGTTCGAGCGCTGGAGACAAGCGGACGTTCGACGTGAACTATCCGGATGACACGCAAGACAAGCGCCTGGCGGGCAAGACGTTTGCCTACACCGTCAAGGTGCAATCGATCAAACAGAAGAGTATGCCCGAGTTGAACGACGAGTTTGCCAAGCAACTGGGCGAGTTCCAGACGGTCGACGATCTGCGCAAGGCAGTTCGCGAGCAGATGGAATCCGAGCGCAAGCACGAAGCCGAACACTCCGCCAAAGAAAAGTTGGTAGGTGAACTGATTCAGCGCAATGATTTTGAGGTTCCCGATTCGCTGATCGAACAGCAGATTGACATTCGCATCGAGCGGGGACTGCGGGCGCTGGCGGCGCAGGGATTGACCGCCGAGCAGATGAAAAAACTGGATTTGAGCCGTCTGCGCGGGGCGCAACGCGAGCAGGCGATTCACGATGTAAAGGCCGCACTGCTGCTCGAAAGGGTGGCGGAGGAAGAGAACATTCAGGTCGGCGAGGAAGAGTTCGATCGGGAACTGGAATCGCTGGCACGGCAATCCAAACAGACGTCCGAAGCCGTGCGCGCTCGTTTGACACGGGATGGGGGCCTCGATAGGATACGAACACGAATCCGCAACGAGAAGACCCTCGAATTTCTGTATCACCAGTCCGCATAATGATACGTATGATGCGGACCATTTCGATCCTCCCCAGTGCCGGCGAGAGCGACCTTGGGGCAGGAGTGTGGAAAGGGTGAATGATGCTGGTACCGATGGTAATCGAGTCGACGGGCCGCGGCGAACGGGCCTATGACATTTATTCCCGGCTGCTCCGCGACAACATCATCTTTATTGGCACGCCGATTGACGACAATATCGCCAACCTGGTGATCGCCCAGATGCTGTTCCTGGCCCAGGAAGACCCGGAGAAAGACATCCAGCTCTACATCAACTCGCCGGGCGGGTCGATCACGGCCGGCATGGCGATCTACGACACCATGCAGTACGTGAAGAACGACGTGACCACCATCTGCATCGGCCAGGCGGCGTCGATGGCGGCGCTGCTGCTTTCCGCCGGCCAGGCCAAGAAACGCTTGGCGCTGCCCAATTCCCGCATCCTGATTCACCAGCCTTCGATGGGCGGGCTCTCCGGGCAGGCGACCGATATTGACATTCATGCCCGCGAGATTTTGCGCATGCGCGAGATTACTAATCAGTTACTGGCCAAGCACAGCGGCCAGAAGCTGGATAAAGTGGAAAAGGACGTGGAACGCGACTTCATCATGAATTCGCAGCAAGCGAAGGAATACGGAATCATCGACGATATCATCTATAAGACCAGATAGAGGGTATGATCGGCAGTTCGTGAAGCAGTGTAGACGGCGGGTGCCCCATCCCAACGTCGCGTTTTTTGCGACGTTAGGGTGGGTCAGGTGATAGGGCGGTACCAATTAAGGAGTCAGGCCGGTGAAGACCAAATCGGGATCGGATGAGATGCTGCGCTGTTCGTTCTGCCACAAGGCACAGGACGCGGTGGCCAAACTAATCTCGTCGCCGAGCGACTATCCCCGCGCCTACATCTGCGACGAGTGCGTCGCGGTCTGCAACTCGATTCTCGAAGACGACCGCACCGCGACGCCGGCGGCCGCGGTTCCGAACCAGTTGCCGAAGCCGCAGGAAGTCAAGACCTTCCTCGACGAGTACGTCATCGGACAAGAGCAGACCAAGAAGAAACTGGCCGTCGCCGTCTATAACCACTACAAGCGTATCTACATGAACCGCCAGCGCACCGGCGACGGCGTGGAACTGACCAAGTCGAACATCCTGCTGATCGGCCCGACCGGCACGGGCAAAACGCTGCTGGCGCAAACGCTCGCCCGCATGCTCGATGTGCCCTTCGCCATCGTGGACGCGACCACGCTGACCGAGGCCGGCTACGTGGGCGAGGACGTCGAGAACATCATCCTGAAGCTTCTGCAATCGGCCGAAGGCGACGTCAGCCGGACCCAGACTGGCATCATCTATATCGACGAAATCGACAAGATCGGACGCAAGGACGAGAATCCCTCAATCACGCGCGACGTGTCGGGCGAGGGCGTACAGCAGGCGCTGCTCAAGATTCTGGAAGGCACGATCGCGAACGTTCCGCCGCAGGGTGGGCGCAAGCATCCGCACCAGGAATTCACTCCGGTCGATACCACCAACATCCTCTTCATCTGCGGCGGCGCCTTTGTGGGCCTGGAGAAAATCATCGGTCGCCGCATTGGCAAGAAGGCTCTAGGCTTCCGCCTAGGTGAAGATACGGAAACCGAGGCGGGCCTGGCCGCGCTACGCAGCTTTGAGCTCGTGTCGGAAGCGCAGCCGGAAGATTTGATCAAGTTTGGGCTGATCCCCGAATTTGTCGGCCGCCTCCCAGTGATGGGCGTATTGCAACAACTGGACGAAAACGCGCTGGTGGAAATTCTGACGCGCCCGAAAAACGCCATCGTGAAGCAGTACCAGCGCCTGTTCGAGTTTGAGAATGTGCGGCTGAAGTTCAGCGACGACGCCAACCGCGCCATTGCCCGCCAGGCCATGGCGCGCAAAGTGGGCGCTCGCGGCTTGCGCATGATTTTGGAAGAACTCATGCTCGAACTGATGTATAGTCTGCCCAGCCAGAAGAAAGTCAAGGAATTTGAAGTGACTCGCGAGATGGTGGAGAAGCGGAACGTCTCGCTGTCCATGATCGAGAAAGCGGCAAGCTAAGAACGAACGTGGGTGCCCCATCCAATCGTCGCGCCTTTTGCGACGATTGGGTGGGACTGAAGACCAGCTAAACCGGGACCAGAGACGGGAGACCGAGTTGTCGAACCCTAAGGAAAAGTTCGAGAGCAAGAAATTGCCCATGATGCCCATTCGGGACGTGGTCATCTTCCCCTACATGATGACGCCGTTCGTGGTGGGCCGGGAGTCGAGCGTGCGCGCGCTCGAGGAAGCTCTGGCCAGCGATAAGAAGATCTTTCTTGCCACTCAGCACGACGCCTCGATCGACGAGCCCAAGGCCGGGGACATTTTCCAGGTCGGCACCATCGTCAATATCGTGCAGAGCCTGAAGCTGCCAGACGGAAATATTAAAGTCTTGGTTGAAGGCATCGAGCGCGGCAAGATCCTGCAGGTGGTCGAAACCGAAGGCTACTTGCAGGCCACAGTCCGAGTCGCCCGCTACGCCACCGAGACGACGGCGCCGATTGAAGCGGGCATGCAGCGCGTCACCGGCTTGTTCGAGCAATATGTAAAGCTGTGCCAGTCGCTCAACTACGAAACCATGATCGCGGCCGTGCGCATGGAAGATCCAGCCAAACTGACCGACACCATCGCCGCCAACCTGCAACTGGCCATCGAAGAAAAGCAGAGCCTGCTCGAGATTTTCGATCCCGCGGAACGATTGAGCCGAATCGGCGACGTGCTCGACGTGGAAATCGAAAAGCTCAACATGGACCGTACCATCCAGTCGCGCGTCAAGCGGCAGATGGAAAAAGCGCAGAAAGAGTATTACCTCAACGAGAAGATCAAGGCCATCCAGAAAGAGCTGGGACGCGGCGAAAAAAGCGAATTCGACGAACTGAAAAAGAAAGTTGAATCCGCAGGCATGCCGGCGGAAGTTCGCGAGAAGGCGATCCAGGAACTGAAAAAACTGGAAGCCATGCCGCCCATGTCGGCGGAGTCAACCGTTTCCCGCAACTATCTCGACTGGCTGCTGGCGGTGCCATGGAAGAAGCGGTAGAAGGAAATCCGCAACATCACGCGCGCCGAAAAGACTCTGAACGAAGATCATTATGGTCTGGAGAAAATCAAGGAGCGCATCCTGGAATTTCTCGCTGTCCGCCAGTTGGTGAAAAATCCCAAGGGCTCGATCCTTTGTTTCGTCGGCCCCCCCGGCGTGGGCAAGACTTCGCTCGGCATGTCGATCGCCAAGGCGACTGGCCGCAAGTTTGTGCGCATGTCGCTGGGCGGTGTGCGCGACGAAGCGGAAATCCGCGGCCATCGCCGCACTTACATCGGCGCCCTTCCCGGCCAGATCATTCAGATGATGAAAAAGGCCGGCACCAAGAATCCGGTCTTCATGCTCGACGAAGTCGACAAAATGTCGATGGACTTCCGCGGCGATCCCTCGGCGGCGCTGCTCGAAGTGCTCGATCCGGAACAGAACTTCATGTTCGTCGACCACTACCTCGACGTCGAGTATGACTTGTCCCAAGTCTTCTTCATCGCCACCGCGAATGTAATTCACACCGTTCCGCCTGCGTTGCAGGACCGCATGGAAGTGCTGCGCCTGCATGGTTACACGGAACCGGAAAAAGTCGAAATCGCGAAGCAGTTCCTGGTCAAGAAGCAGATGGCGCAAGCGGGCCTGACGGAAAAGAACGTGCAATTCTCCGACGACACCATCCGGAAGATCATTCGTGGCTACACTCGCGAAGCCGGGGTGCGCAACCTGGAGCGCGAAATCGGCAACATCTGCCGCAAAGTCGCGCGCAAGGTGGTAAAAGAAGGCGCGGATTTCACCGCCGCGATCCAACCGGAAAACATTGGCGACTACCTCGGCGTGCTGAAGTTCCGCGACACCCTCGCGCACGAAAAGAGCGAAGTAGGCCTGGTGACGGGCCTGGCCTGGACCGAAGTGGGCGGCTCGATTCTAAGCACCGAGGCCTCGGCCGTGGACGGCAAAGGCAAGCTCACGTTAACTGGCCAACTGGGCGACGTGATGCAGGAGTCGGCGCAGGCGGCCATGTCCTACATTCGCTCGCGAGCCGCGCGGCTGGGACTGCCCCGCGACTTCTACCGGAACCTCGACATTCATGTGCACGTTCCTGAAGGAGCGATCCCCAAAGATGGCCCCTCCGCCGGCATCACCATCGCTACGGCTCTGGCCAGCGCGCTCAGCAAGATTCCAGTGCGCCGCGATATCGCCATGACCGGTGAGATCACGCTGCGCGGAAAAGTCCTTCCCATCGGCGGACTGAAGGAAAAACTGCTCGCTGCTCATCGCGCCGGATTATTCGAAGTGATTCTGCCGCAGGAGAACGAAAAAGATGTAGCCGAGGTCCCGGAGAACCTCCGTACCGCGATGAAATTGCACTTCGTCGACAACATGGACCAAGTGCTAGCCGTCGCGCTCGAAGGCCCGCTGCCGACCATGCCATCCGAGGCCGAAACAACGATGGCTCCCATCGTGACTCCGCCGGCACCGGAGATCCCCACGGCTCGGCAGTAGACTGGAAGCGAGAAGGGAGAACCGCCCATGCAGGTCAACCTACCCCCCGACCTTGAATCGCTAGTCAACAAACGCCTTTCCAGCGGCGGGTATTCCAGCGTCGAAGATGTCTTCCGACGTGCCCTTGAAGCCCAAGACGCCGAGGAAAGCTGGACCGACGAAGAACGGCGGGCGTTGACGGCCCATATCGAAGAGGGGTTTTTGCAGGCTCAGCGCGGCGAGCTGATTGACGGCGCTCAGGCCCGCCGTGAAATTCAGACGATGAAAGACAACTGGCATCAAGAGCGTGCGTCCAAACCGCGCGTCTAAGCCGGGTCTAAACAATGAGCGTCTACGCTCTCACGCCCCTCGCCAAAGCCGATATTTTCGACATCTGGTCCTACATCGCCGACAACAGCACCGAAGAAACCGCCAACAGTGTCGAACAAGCGATCTATGATGCCTGTGCGTTTGTCGCCGAGGCTCCCATGCGCGGCCATTCCCGTTCCGACCTCACCAGCCGCTCGCTGCGTTTCTGGACGCTCACCCAATATCCCAACTACACCGTTGTTTACCGACCCGAGACATCTCCCATTCAGGTTGTCGCCGTTCTCCACGGGAAAAGAAATATACGGCGTATCCTGAAACGGAGCCAGTGATCCCCAGCGACTGCTTGACTGGCTTGATTTGGGCGGCGCAGTGCTTCAGGTTCGCATCGGCCGCCTCTTCATCCCCAAGATGTAATGTGTATACTTCTAATGTTTATGTGTACCGCATGCCATCTTTTCCCCTAAGTCTTTGATTCGAAAATACTTTACCCGTAACTCCTTATTCATCAAAGACCCGGCCAAAGACCCCCCGCTAAGTCTTTGAGTTTAAAAGACCGTCGCAAGGGGGTCGAAAGCAGTCGTCCCCCTTTTACACAACCCTGGAATTGCAGTGTCATTCTCGATGCGAACCCTGAAAGCGGCGCTAAAATAAGCGCATGGAGCCGGAATCGGGCCGCTCTGGATTCAGCCTGAAGGGTTCGGCAGGTCTCATCGTGGCCATCGTTGTCGTTGCCATCCTGCTGATCGCGCTGCCTGCGTACCGCTGGTTTTTCCTGATCAGCGTTCTCATTGGCCTCGTCATCGCCGGCGGCCTCGCGCTCTGGCACAAGCTGCGTCCGATCAAGGAACAGGACGTCGAGCCCAAGCGTCCTCTCGGACTTTAGCGAACTTATTTTTCCCATGGGCACTTGCCACGCTCGACCCAAACACTAGACACTGTCTGCATGCGGATTTTGGCGCGATTCATGCTGTCGGCGAGCGACTTGACGCACTTCCCTCCCCCCAGCCTGCCGGAGATCGCTTTTCTCGGACGATCCAACGTTGGCAAATCGAGCGTGATCAATGCCCTGGTCGGCAAGAAACTGGCCCGCACCAGTAACACTCCCGGACGCACGCGCAGTATTAACTTTTATGAAGTCCGCAGAGCGGGACAACCGAAGCCCGAGTTGCTTTTCACCGACCTGCCGGGATACGGCTACGCCAAGGTCTCGCGCGAAATCTCCGACGACTGGGCGCGGTTTGTGGATCCCTATCTCCACCAACGCCCGAGCCTGGCGCTGTGCCTGGCGCTGGTCGATTCGAACATTGCACCCCAGGAAAGCGATGGCCAGTTGCTGGAATTCCTGGCGTCCAAAGGACGGCCCCATATCATCGTGGCCACCAAGTGCGACCGGCTGTCGGGTAACCAGTTACGACAAGCGATGGACAGGCTCGGCAAAGCCTATGCTGGAGTGCCGATGGTGGCGTTTTCGGCCAAAACCGGAGCCGGGAAAGAAGAGCTGTGGAGCCGGATTCTCGCGTCGTTCCCGCAATCCTCGGCGTTCTAAAGTTTTCCTGCAAATCGTCCGATCCAACCCATGAGCAGCACCATGCCGGAGGCGTTGTGGATCCGCATCTCTCTCCTGAACAACCTGGCCTGTCGCCAGACTTGAGTAAGACCGACGACGCGGTGAATTATCTTCGCCGGCTAAAAGGGACCGTCGCGGAAGGCTTGCCCTCCGGTGCGGCGGCGCGAGGCGACGGCAAAACTGGAGTTGCGACGATGGGTCCCGGGTTCAAAGATCGGCGACAAAGCCCCAGGCTCCGTTGTTCGGGCAGTGTGGAGTTTCGAGTCCAGGACAGCGACGTGCGCATGTGGGGAACTCTCACCGACATCAGCCTGCACGGGTGCTACGTGGAAATGAACGCCACGTTTCCCATCGATACGAAAGTGGATCTGGTAATGAAATCGTTCGGCATCCGGATTCATACCCTGGGCAGGGTGCGCGCCACCTACCCATCACTCGGCATGGGCATATGCTTTGCGGAGATCGAACCCTGCGAACAGATGCAACTGAAGCAACTGCTCACCGCACTTTCTGGACGCAGCACGATCTACACAGCCAAGTCGGCGGACGAAAGCAACCTGAAGGAAGCCCTGGGATCGGCCGACCCCAGAGCCATTCTTGGTGAGATTGTGGGCTTCTTTCAAAACAATCAGCTGCTCTCGCGCGCCGAGTTTTGCCAGATCGCCAAACGGGCTCGCCGGCCCTGAATTCTCAACCTCCGGGATTTAGCGGCAAGGCGAGCCGTTTGGCGGGCTCCGGAACCGACATTACCCTGGTGACGGCGGCTCCAGTGCGCGGTAGCCTATCCATCCGTTATCATCAATAGTCTATGGCCAAGTATCTCGTGACCGGCGCTGCCGGCTTCATCGGATCCTCCCTGGTGCGCGCCCTGTTGGAGCGCGGCGACGAGGTCAGGGGCGTCGACAACTTCTCCACCGGCAGACGCGAGAACCTAACCGAAGTATTCGACCGGATCGACTTTCGCGAAGCCGACATTCTCGATCTCGATGCCATGCACAAGGCGTGCGCGGACGTCGATTACGTGCTGCACCAGGCTGCCATTCCGTCGGTCCCGAAATCGGTGTTGGATCCTCTGGGCAGCAACCGCGTCAATGTCGACGGCACGGTCAACGTTCTGGTGGCGGCGCGCGATGCGAAAGTCAAGCGGGTCGTGTATGCCGCCTCATCCTCGGCGTATGGGGATACTCCGACCCTTCCAAAGCACGAAGGCATGACCCCGAACCCGATCTCGCCCTACGCCGTGGCCAAACTGGCCAGCGAGTTCTACATGGTGTCGTTCTACCGCTGCTATGGACTGGAAACGGTCTGCCTGCGCTACTTCAACATCTTTGGGCCGCGGCAAGATCCTTCTTCGCCCTATTCCGGCGTGCTCGCGAAATTCAGCATGCAGATGCTCGCTCGGGAACAGCCCACGATTTTTGGCGACGGCGAGACCAGCCGTGATTTCACTTACATTGACAACGCGGTGTCGGCGAATCTGCTGGCTTGCTCGGCTCCAGGAGCGGAGTGCGCCGGACGAGTTTTTAACTGCGCCACGGGCCGACGGATCACGCTGAATGAAACGTTCGGCGCATTGAAAGAACTGACGGGCTACAAGGGCAGCGTCCAGTATGGCCGGGAGCGCAGTGGGGACATTAAACATTCTCTGGCGGATATCACGCAGGCGCAAAAGCATTTGGGATACAAGGTTCTGGTGGACTTTGAAGACGGCCTGCGCCGCACGGTGGAGTGGTACAAGAGCTGTCAGGTCTCAGCCGTCAGCCGTCAGTGAAAAACGTGCACGGGCCGAAAGCTTGCGTGGGTGTGGGATGGCGGCCGGATTATGACGCCGGACGCTGCCCATCCGCCACGGGATCGGATTTCCGCTTCGCGGACCTTTCCCAAGCAATGAGTTCGTCCAGGTCATAGCGGAACGGGCCATAGGCGCGGAACCGGTTCTCGTCAAACAGCCGCTTGGCGCCGCAGCTCAAGCAAACCTGATAGGAACATCCCTGCGCTCGGATCGGCCAGCTCATACGGCGGTGCCAGCAGCCTCGGAAGGCCACCACGGCAGCTCCAGCCAGGCTGGTGGCGACGACTCCGGGCCACCACCAGGTGGACTTCTTGAGTTCTACGGTGCTTTCCCGCTCGACTGCGTCGGTCATTAATAGTGTCATTCGTCGTCACACATCGGTCGTCACATCTCCGGGCCTTTTTGGGGCGCTTGTTCTTGGCACTTCTTCTTCACCATAGGACGAATCGCGGCTGAGGGCAAAATCTGAAGGGTCGTAGCTGGAGACATTGCCGACTCCGGCAAGGGATGGTGGGTAACCAAAGCCGCAATCGGACGTGTACCAACGGACATTGCGGTACCCACCTAAAGACTATTACGCTGGGAGTTGAAGTTGTGCCCGTCGTTCCTGGGTGAGAGCGCCGCGGGGCGCACACCCATGGCTTGGACCGGTTGAGCCCGTCGTACCAAGACCGGCAATGAGCCATTCCACGAGCCATGGATACGATGAAGACACGATGAAGTAATGTTTTTTTTGTCCTGACCGCGCGAGCATGAGTGCCAATCCAACTCGAGTTGACTGGGAACAAGAGACGGCGGCCGATCCCGGTTCACCACTGCAGGAAGGCAACCGCGTTCTTGAATCGATTGCGCGGCAGGAAGCTCTGCGGGCGCTGCTTGCCTTCTCGGACCTCCACGAGCAGATACGGAAGCGGCGCGCGGTTGCGGGGCGCGCCTCGGATCGCGACTTGTTTGAGACCGAACGCTTCATCCTGGACGAAGTGCTGCAATTGATCACGGACCGCGCCCAGGCCATCACTGGGGCCGACGGCGTCGTGGTCGTGCTCGCGGAACGAACGTCGTCAGGAAGATCGGCGGCAACGCAATCGAAGACGGAAGCGCCGGAAATGGTCTGCCGGGCCGCAGCCGGCCCGCTCGCCGTTGCCCGCGGCGTTCACTGGATCGGCGAATCCGCGTTTCTGCGGGACTGCCTGGAATCGGGACGTATTCTTCGTTGCGACAATTGTGAAACCGACGCTCGCGTCGAACAGGACTTCGCGCGCGCGATTGGAGCTCGCTCTACCGTCCTGGTTCCGCTCGGTGGGCGCGGCGGGCAAACGGGTGTGCTGCAGGCGTTTTCCACCACCGCCCGGGCTTTCACGGATCATGACGTTCGCTGCTTCGATCTGTTCTCGGAACTGGTTCTTTCCGCGCTCAAACCCGAGGATCAGGATCGGCGCATTCACTGGCTGTCGGATGTGGCGGACGAAGTTCTGCGGACGAAACCGGCCGCGGCAATGCCGGCGGTGGCTGAGGCGGCGGTCGAGGGCAAACCGGACTTCTCAAATTCCCTTCCACCCGTAGTGCCCGTCCTTCGGGAGCCGGAGCCAGCATATTCCCAGACTCGGAACGGCACGGCTGGAACCGTGCCCTGCGCAAAACTTTCTACTGAAATCAGCTCTACCACCGACGCAGTGACGGAGCTTACTCCGGCGGCCGCAGCGCCGCAGACTCCACCTGCAGAGCTTCCAGTTTCAGAACAAGTTCCAGAACTCGGGCAGTTGGCGCTGCCGGCTGCCATTTCCGCGGACCTGGCCGAGCTGACCGAGTCTGGCGTTGCGGACGAGTCGCTTGAGACCTTAGCCGAGATCACAGAACTGGCGCCTCCGGCGCCCCCTGAGATCCTGTCGTTTCCGCGCGAACTTTCTCTTCCCGGCAGTTCGCGGCCCGGATTGAGATTCGTGATGGGTGCGGCGGCCGTGGTCGCGTTGTTTTCAGCGGGCGCGTGGTGGGGCATGCAGGTTCATGAGAAGACGACGTCCGCAAAAGACGAAGCCGCTAACACTGCGACCTCACGAAGATCGGTGACCGCACCGCCGGCCCCGCCGTCGGAGGTCTTGTCCCTCGTACTCTCCGACAATCTGATGAATCCGTCGGCGCTCGCGTCCGATGCCACGCCCCTCGCCGCGGTGGCGGAAGACAAACTGGCGGCGCTGCCGAAAATCACGGGAGTGCGGCACTGGTCATCGTCCATGGGAAGCACGGTGGTCATCGACATGGAAGACCCAGTGCCCTACGAAGTGCATCGGCTGATGTCGCCGGAGCGGATTTACTTCGATCTGCACGATACGGCACTGTCGCACGATCTGAACGGAAAGACGATGGACGTTGGCGACGCTTCACTGAGTCGTGTGCGAATCGCGCAGCCCGTCGCCGGCGTGACGCGAATCGTACTCGACACCAAAGACGGATCGAACTTCTCCGTCAGCATGGAGTCGAACCCTTATCGCCTGGTGGTGGAGCTGCGCGGCAGCGAGAAGACTCTGGCGGCGAACCGGGTTTTCGAGAGTCGTATGACGGCAAACCAAACCTTGGCGCCGGTGAACCCGGTCGCGGTGAAAGCGGCTCCAGTAGCGGCGTTAGGGGTACAGATCGCCGACCGGCCTCTCGCGGCGAGGACGGGGAAATTCCGGATCGTGCTGGACGCCGGGCACGGCGGGTGGGACTTGGGAACGGTGGGACGGCAGGGATTGCTGGAAAAAGACCTGGTGCTCGACGTGACTCAGCGGCTGGGAAAGTTGCTGCAAGCGCGGTTGGGATCGGAAGTAATGTTCACACGGACGGGCGACACCTACCTGTCTCTCGATCAGCGCGCCGATTTCGCCAACCAGGCACAAGCCGATTTGTTCGTCTCGGTTCACGCCAACTACAGCAATTCGGCGACGGCGCGCGGGGTTGAGACCTATTACACGAACCTGTTTTCGGCTCCGGGGTCGCGGGAGGTTGACACGCATGACCATGGGAGCTCCGCGAAGGTGACGCCGGCAGCGCTCTCGGCCGAAGGATTGCATGAAAAGATTGAGGAGTCGCGCCGTCTGGCGGCGAGCGTGCAGCGTGCTCTCTATGCCAAGGTGTCGGCGAGCGGACCGGACATTCGCAACCGCGGCATCAAGGATTCGACTTTTGCTGTACTGACCGGGACGACCATGCCCGCGATCCTCACCGAGATTTCTTTTGTCAGCAGTCCGACGGACGAGCGCAACCTGCAGAGTGAAAGCTACCGCCAGCAAATCGCCGAGGCGCTTTACAATGGCATTGCTGGCTACGAGCAATCGTCGCCGCACGCGAAAGTCGCCCAGTTGCAAACGGCTGCGGCGCGGCGGTAGGGGGCGCCCGGCTCCGGCGTGTATGGTGACCTGGCCATGCCCGGTCGAAGCGGGGCATAGT
>JBAVVP010000253.1:0-13148 GCA_049697355.1 Terriglobales bacterium | reverse complement strand
GTCCGACCGTCGTCCCCAGCCTCAAGCTCGACAGCCCGCGTCTCATGGACTCAACCGGCGCTCTCGACCTGCCTGACATTCCGAAAACGCTGCTAGTCATAGGTGGCGGCTACATCGGATTGGAATTGGGTTCGGTCTACGCCACGCTCGGCACCAAAGTGACCTGCGTTGAAATGATGCCCGGCTTGCTGCCCGGCGCCGACCGCGACCTGGTGTTGCCGTTGCACAAGCGCCTGGAAAAACTTTTCGCCGCGATCCTGCTGAATACTACCGTCAAATCGCTCAAGGACGAAAAGACCGGCATTCGCGTAACCCTCGACGGTCCAACCGTAAAAGAAAAAGAACAGGTGTTCGATCGCGTGCTCATGTCGGTGGGGCGTCGTCCGAATTCCGAGATTCCCGGCCTCGACAAAACAAAAGTGAAAGTCAACCAGAAGGGATTCATCGAAATCAACGAACAGCGCCAGACCGCGGACCCCACGATCTATGCCATTGGCGACGTCGCCGGCGAGCCCATGCTGGCGCACAAGGCAATGCACGAGGGACGCTGTGCCGCGGAAGCCATCGCCGGACACAAAGTTGCTTTCGAGCCGAACGCGATTCCAGCGGTCGTGTTCACCGATCCTGAAATTGCGTGGGCGGGACTGACGGAAACGCAGGCCAAGGAACAAGGGCGCGAGATCACCGTCGCCAAGTTTCCGTGGGCCGCGTCCGGGCGCGCCATCACACTGGATCGGCCGGAAGGCCTTACCAAGCTGCTCATCGATCCGAAAACGGAACGCGTGCTGGGTGTCGGCATCGTGGGCGCGGGCGCGGGCGAATTGATCGCCGAAGGCGTGCTGGCCATCGAAATGTGCGCCCTGGCGGCCGATGTTGGCATGACCATCCATCCGCACCCAACGCTCTCGGAGACGATGATGGAATCGGCGGAAATTTTCTACGGACAGGCCACCGATATTTATCGTCCGAAGAAGTAGAAGCGGTGGAGCGACGGGCGTCTCGCCCGTCCGGCCGGGCGGGGACGCCCGGCCCTCCACTCACTGGGACCCCGATGAAAAAACTGGCGCTGTTGGTTTTTGTCGTTTCCATTTCTCTGCAGGGGCTGCGGGCCCAGTCGTCCGTGGCTCAATCCGTCACCAGTCTGCTGCAGGGTGGGGCGCAGGCCCAAGCGCCGGCTCCAACCTCCGCCGATTCCCTCGGACGCGACACACCTTCAGGAACCGTGCTTGGATTCCTGCAGGCCGCGCAAAACGGAAATTACAAAGCCGCCGCCGATTACTTGCAGATGAGTGCCGTGCATCGCCAGTCGCAGGGCCCGGACCTGGCGGAAAAACTGAAAGCATTGCTGGACGGCGCCTTCGTTGGCACTCTGAGACGGCTGAGCACGAATCCGGAAGGCAGTCCCGAGTACGGTACGACCGAACGGCAAACCATCGGTACTCTTTCCTATGGCGATGTGGACGTTCCCGTCGTGCTCGTCCGGACCGGCGATCCACGTTCCGGAAAGGTCTGGCTCTTCTCCGCTGAGACGCTCAGCAAAGTTCCCGATTTGTATGATGACCTTGAGGCTCACCAGGTCGAAACGAAACTCCCGCCGAGCTTGGTACGGCACGCATTTCTCGGCATGCCGCTCTGGCAATGGCTGGCGCTTCTCGCCGCGATTCCCGTGGCGCTCGCGATCGGCTGGGCGGTGGTTCTGCTGCTGGCGATTCCACGCCGGCTTTGGCTCAAGTTCAGAAATCGCCCGAACTTGCATTCGTACAGCCGGATGTCCAAGCCGCTGCTGGTCTCCTTCAGCGCGCTCGCTCACCGCGCGATGGCCGCCTATCTCGGTCTGCCGCTGCTGCCGCGTCTTTATTACTACCGGATCATCGGCGTTCTCGTCAGCATCGGCTTCTTCTGGTTTCTGCTGCGCGCCACCAGTCTAACCATGCAGCGGTTTCGGACCCACGCCATCACCACCGGCCATACCGGCACCGGAACCTTGATGGTACTGGGCGAGCGGCTCATCACAGCGCTGGTGGCGATCGTCGCTGTTCTGGCGACGCTCGGCATCCTGGGCTTCAACCTCACCACGGTCCTCGCAGGCCTGGGCATCGGCGGCATTGCGATCGCTTTCGCGGCCCAGAAGACACTCGAGAATCTCTTCGGCGGAGTCTCTGTTCTTGCCGATGAAGTCATTCGCGTCGGCGATTTCTGCGCCTTCGGCAACAAGTCCGGAACCGTCGAAGACATCAGCCTGCGCTCCACTCGCATTCGCACCCTGGACCGCTCTGTGCTTTCGATTCCGAACGGCGCACTGGCAACGATGAACATCGAGAACTTCGCGAGCCGCGACAAGATTCAGTTCAGTCCGACCTTCGGAGTGAGCCGCGAAACGTCCGCTGACCAGTTGCGCTACCTGCTGGCGGAAGTGCGGCGCATGCTCTATGAGCACCCGAAGGTGGAATCCGAGTCCGGGCGCATCCGGCTGGCCAGCTTCGACAATAACGCATTGAATCTTGAGATTTTCAGCTACATCCTCACCAGCGATTACTCGGAATTTACCGCGATCCGCGAAGACCTGTTGTTGCGCATCATGGATATCGTCGAAAAATCGGGGAGCACGCTTGCCTACCCGGCGCAGAGCGTATATTTCTCTCGCGATTCCGGCCTCGACCAGGAGAAAGCGGCCGCCGCCGAGCAGCAGGTGCAGCAATGGCGAGACCAGCACAAGCTCCCCTTCCCCGATTTTGCGCCCGCGGACAAGTCGGCCCTTCGCGGGTCGATTGTCTATCCGGCGCCGGAGTCGGCCGTCGGGAAAAACCGGCAGCTTCCCTGAAACTATAGGGAGCGCCCCACTTACCCACGTAACTTGCGGCTTTCCACAGCGATTCCTAGCATGGAAGAGCTATGCCTCGAGCTCTGCTGTTGTCACCCGACGATCAAGCGGTCAGCGCAATCACGGGTGTTCTGGAAGAGATGTCGGTAACTTGCGAGCGTCCCCTCGACGGAGCGTCCGCTGCCCAAAAACTCAATTCGCACAGCTTCGACCTGGTGTTGGTCGATTGCGAAAATCTGCCCGCCGCCAAGCTGATCTTTGACGTTTGCCGTCGCGGCGACAACGGCAACAACCCCGTCCCGATCGCCATCGTCGATGGCCGCGCCGGTCTGCCCACCGCTTTTCGCCTGGGCGCGGAGCTGATTCTGACTAAGCCGGTCGCGAAAGACCAGGCCCGCACCACCATCCGCACCGCGGTCAGCCGTGTGCGGAAAGATGTTCCGGCAAACGAGACTGCGCCTGAGCAGTCTGCGAGCTCGGCCACGACCAGCGCCGTCACGACCAGCGTTGCCGCGCTCGGCACTGTCATGCCCAGCACCGTCAAGACTGAAGAACACGCGCTGGCAGCCGCCGCAGCTTCTTCGCAACTGACGAGCTTTGCCGATCCAGCTCCAGTCGCGGATCCAACTTCTGTTCCCTTCGTTGCTCCAACCTCTGCCCCAACCGCGACTCTTTCCGCGCCGCCGCTCACCACGAAGATGCGTTCCGCCGTGGACGAAGACGAAATTGTTGCCCAACCAACTGCTCCAAAGTTGGATCCGCCGTCCACGCCTTCTTTGGCGCCACCGCCATCTTTGCCAAAGTCCTCGTCAGCTCCCGCGGTTGCGGCAGATTCAAAACCCGCGCGCCCGGCAAAACCTTTCGAAGACCCAGTGCTTGCGGAACTGGAAGAATCGGAACTGAAAAGTCCGAGACCCGGCAAAACGGTACCGCATCAAAACACGGCTGAATCTGCGGCTCCGGCCTTTTCGTCGTACCAGCAACCCCAGCCGCATAGACGCGGTCCGCTGGCCGCGTTGCTGGTACTCGTTCTCGCCGCTGCCGCCTTCTATGCTGCGTGGACATACCAGCCCGGATTTCGAGCCGTCGTCCAGCCGCAGCTCGCCCGACTGCAGATCAACCGTGTGCTGGCTCTCGTTGGAATCGCCAGCCCACGGCAGAGCCCGCCGCCGGCGCCGCGTCCCGCGAAGCCTTCAGTTCAGCCGGTTGCAGCCGCAAGCTCTGCGCCAGCCCCGGAATCCGCCGCCGATCCGAACCAGGGACAATCCTCGGGCCCCGCTTCCGCAGCAGCTTCAGCCGCAACCTCAGCCGCTGCAACTCCCGTCCAGCCCGTAGCCGCCCCACGCCCGGAAGTTGCGACGCCAACTTCTGCGGCCATCACCACACCTGCACCTGTCGTCGCCAAGCCTGAGGCCGCCAAGCCCGCCGACAGCAAGAAGAACGCTGCCCCTGCCCCCTTATCCGCCGCTCAACTGCCCGGGGAAAACAGCGCGATCATTCTCTCCTCCAAGGGCGCGGAAAGGCGGCTGGCTCACAGCGTTCAGCCCAACTTTCCCGTCGAAGCGCGGGGGCAAGCGCAAGGAACGGTAGTCCTCAAGGAGGTCGTGGATCAGAACGGCAAAGTGGAAGGCGTGCGACTGGTTGAAGGCAATGCTGACCTGGCAACCGCCGCCATCGAAGCCGTAAAGCAGTGGCGCTATCGCCCCTACGTCCGCGACGGCAAAGCTCAGCCCTTCCAAACGATTGTAATCGTCGATTTTCAGCGGCCATAGCAGAACGTCGTTAGTCGTTAGTCGCTCGCAGGCCGGAGCGCTAACGACCAACGACTAACGACGATCGACCAACGACCATCGTTCAATTACCCCGGTAACTTGCTGGTACCCAAAACATTACCTAGGATGGCCTCATTATGGGTTACCAAGCTTTGCTCTTCTGTCCCGACGAAAAATTGGCCCGGGTTGTCAGTCAGGTGTTCGGGGAACTGGACTTCGCCGTGGAAGCGGTGCAAGAGCCCTTTGCCGCGGTCAAGAAATTGATGGCGCAGCGTTACGACGCCGTGGTCGTGGACTGCGAGAACGAAGCGAACGCTTCCCTGCTCTTCAAGAGCGCAAGAAATTCCGGCTCCAATCAAAGCTCGCTGGCGATCGCCGTGGTTGAAGGACAAGTGGGCGTGGCCAAGGCCTACCGTATTGGCGCCAACCTTGTGCTCACCAAGCCGATCAACGTCGAACAGGCAAAGGGAACACTCCGGGTCGCTCGCGGACTCCTGCGGAAGAATGCCGATGCTGCCGGTGCGGCCTCTCCGTCAAAAACACCGGCTTCCGTATTTGCCGCCAGTTCCTTCCAACCCCCGAATCGAAGCGCGGAGACGATCGCTCCACCGCCAAGCCATTCCGGCCTTCCTCAATTTGAAGCTCCGTTGTCGGCGATGAAGCCGCTCGCGTTTTCGGCGGCAAGCTCGGCGGAATTCCCCGCAATGACAGCGTCAGCGCCAGCGTCGGCGGAAGTTGAGGACGACCTTGCGGATGTTTCTGTACCCATACCGCCGGTCGAGACGCAAACCAAGATTGCGATCGCAGCCGAGCCGGCCGTGGAAGCGCGGCAACCAGCTTCCGCGGGTGTGGCGGCCACCGACCTGGCCGGCGACAGCGCCAGCAAAAGCGAAGCAATCAAAAATGAAGCAGCCAAGATCGCCGCTGCGAACCTGGCGCCAAAGAGCCTGAGTTCCGCTTTGGCGTCGGCCACTGGATCGGCCGCGGCGACGGCTCCGGCAAGAGAAGTAACGGCTCCGCCCGCGCCGGCAAGAGCGAGAGAGAAAGAGTTCGTTCAATTCGAGGCTGCCAATCCTTCGCCCACCGCCGCTTCACCGTTCCCCTCGGCGAGTGCCGCCAGTGCCCCGTCGTTTGCCGCATTGGGGGAAGAAGGTTCCAGGAGATCGGGCGGCAGCAAGAAATTCCTGATCGCAGCCGTGGTTCTCGTGGCTCTGGCCGCGCTCGGCTGGAAGCTCGGCAAGTTCGCCACAAACCTCGCACCGCAGCACGTCAGCGCGCCCCAGTCCACGCAGCCCGTCCCGGCTCCGGCGCCATTGTCTGCCCCAGTGGCGGCGCCTTCGACGAGTGCGCCTGACCGGTCAATCTCCACAACTCAAACCTTAACTCCAAAAACGGCGGCTGCGACACTGCCCGGCAAACCACCGGCCGAAGCGGCCAATCCTCCGGTGATTCGTATCGCCGCGAACCCGGTGCCAGAAGTGAAGAAACCCGATTCGACGCCGCTGCGAGTAAAGTCGAACGCTGGGACCACCCAGGGCGAGGAGCCCGCCCCTCAGCTTCCCGGCCCGCTCGCCGTTGCCTCCGCGAACGACAGCAGCTTGAACGGCCTGATGGCGGCATCGCCCAGCCTTCCCAAGCCCGCGCTGGCAACCCTGCGGATTTCGCAGGGCGTTTCCCAAGGCCTTCTGATCAAGCGGGTACAGCCAAAGTATCCGCAAGCGGCGCTCGCGGCCCATACCCAGGGCGCAGTGCAAATTCAAGCCTTCATCAACCAAGAGGGCAGCGTGGTCAATCTGAAAGTGCTCAGCGGAGACCCGGTCCTTGCGCGCGCCGCACTGGAAGCCGTCCGCCAGTGGAGATATAAACCCTACTACCTCGATGGCCAGCCCGTAGAAATCGAGACGCAAATCACCATCAACTTCAAAACGAACTAGAAAGGCAGGTCTTAGGTCTTAGGTGTCAGGTTTCAGGCGACGGAGTGTGGGTTTCCTAAGACCTTAAGACCTGACACCTGATTCAGTTCAGCTGTTCGTCCAGCGGCCGGTGCCGCGGGCGCCCCGGATGAGCCGTGATGCTGCGGAATTTATGGTAAAGGCCGTGCAAGTCTTCGCTCAACAGCCGCACCACCTGCATGCAATACTCGGCGTGCTCCCGTAGAAACTCCAGAAACTCCGCGCGCGGGATGAATGCCGCCGCTGTGTACTCGCCCGCTTCCGCCGTGACTCGATACTTTTCGCCGCTCATGCTCTCGCTCAGTCCGAGCACAGTTCCGGGACCGACGACCTCCAGTAGCTGCCTTTGACTCGAACCGGTAGACAGCAGGACCCGCACCTCGCCGCTCTCCACCAGGTATAAGCCCGTGACCGCCGATCCCTGCTGAAACAGCGTGGCGCCTTTGGAGAACATCCGAACCGACTTGATCTCCTGAAGAGCCCGCAACAGTTCGAGGCTCAACTTGCCCGGCGTGGGCTGCGACGACACAATGTCACTCCCTTTTTGCCCCAGCCCATCCTGCATCAACCCGGAACCGGGAGCAGTGATTTGGAGCACAGCTCGAAGTGTCAAGCGACTGGGAGCCGCTCGGTCCAGACTACACCTATCGACGGCCGGCGGGCAGCCAGAAAACCCAGGTGTCAGGTGTCAGGTCTTAGGTCTTAGGTCTTAGGTCTTAGGAAAACCAAAACCTAACCATGTGCAGCGGCGCAATCCCTTATCTGATTTTCCTGAGACCTAAGACCTGAGACCTAAGACCTGCTTCTCTCACTGCCGCTCAAGAATTACGTCGATGGCGACTTTGCCGCCTTTGTCGACGCTGACGACTTTGTGGATCGTCTTGAAATCCGTCAGCGTAACATCCACCACGTAGTTCCCCGGCCCCAACATGAGATCGACGGGCGATAACTTATCCAGGACACGCTGGTTAATGGCAATCTGCGCGCCTTTTGGCTGGGTATGAATGCTGATGACACCCATGCCGGCGGCGTTCTCACCGCCCCGTCCAAACAACTTGAACTTGCCCACTGTCCGGATATCCTCGGCATTGCCCAGCGCTCTCAGCGCAGGCGAGTACTGGAAATTCTGGCCCGCACCGAGATCGGCGGTGACCGTTTCGTCCAGGTATCCGGGCTTGCGCAAGAGGACGGTATGGCTTCCTTTTTCCACCGCGAACTGTGCCGGAGTCACTCGTCCCGTAGGCTTGCCATCCAGCACGACTTGGGCTCCGGGCGGAGTGCTCGCGACCACCACCAGCGCATTGACCGGCGCTAATTGAAGCGTCACTGAAGATGTGCCGCCAGCCGTAACGTCGACCGATCTTATCTCGGACAAATATCCCAATTTGCTCACGGAGATGATGTGTTTGCCGGGGCTTAAATTCGCCACTGTAAGAGGCGTAATCCACGACGGATCGCTTTTTCCATCGACCTGAAATTGCGCACCCTGTGGACTGGAGTCAATCAGCGCCTCGCCCAGAGTCACGACTGGGGCCGGCGCGGGAGCCCGTCGACTATTCTTCGGGGCACGCTTTTCGATTTGCCGTATCGTCACGCTCGGTCGATCTTCCACAAGGGGCGCAACCGCTGGAGCTGGCGTCTCCGCTTGCGGCGCAACCGGAGTCGGAACCGCCGGCTGAGCCGGAGTCGATGCCGCCTCTTTCGCTGGCCGCGGAGCTGCCGTCGAACCATCGTCCTCCGAGCGGACATGAAACCAGATCGCAATGGCCACCACGAGAATCAATCCCACCGCGCCCAGGATCGAATAGATCATCAGCCGCGGCGGAACCGTCGAGATTTCCTTGATTGCCTTTTGCGCGACTTCCCGCGGCTGGATTTTTGGCTTCTCTTCTTTCTCTTTCCGCGGAGAAATCTGCGTCACCGGGAGCGACGACTCGGCCGGCTCGGGCACTGGCGGCGTGAAAACAGGTTCCTTGAGCGGAGGCAACTCGTCCAGGTCGGAAAAGCTCTTGCCGGATGAACCTGCCGCCGGTTCGGACATCATCGGATCAACCGCGATCCGCGGCGATTGCCGCTCGGTTTCTGGCTCCACCGCCGCCGCCGATTGCACCGGGATGAATGCGGCTTGGGATTCAGGAGCGCTGATTTCAAAGTCGCCAATCGGTCGCCCTCCCGAGTTCGAAGCCGAGTTCGAAGCCGAGTTTGAATCAAATTTCGAATCAAAGCTCGAATCAATGTTCGAGTTGGACGAAAAGGACGAGCCCGAGAATCCTCCTCCGCTCGCCGCAGCAGCAGCGGCTTTGGTTTCGCTTGCCGGCGGATCGATCGTGCTGGGGGCTGCCGAAACAAACTTACTGGCCGCCGCTCGCCGATCCGCGGAACTCACGGCAATATTTGGCGCCGAGGCCGTTTTTTTGGCATCGGGAGCGGCTTTCTTGTTGCCGTTTTCCTTGCACTTCTCCAGGTCATCCAAAAGTTCGCGCGCGCTTTGATAACGCTCCGCCGGATTTTTCGCCAGCGCTTTCATAATCAGCGCGCTCACCGCCGGATGAATCTTGGAATTCACCGCCGAAGGGCTGGCGGGCATCTCGTTCTCAATCCGGCTTACCAGCGCAACCGGATCCGCCGCATCGAAAGCCTTCTGCCCAGCCACCATCTCGTAGAGGATTGCCCCCAGCGTAAACAAGTTCGAACGCAGGTCGATAGCCTCTCCGCGAATCTGTTCGGGAGAACAGTAGGGCATGAGCCGGCCCAAGCCTCTTCCCGATTCCGCTCCGATGAGGCCCATGTTCGAGATGCCGTAGCCCAGGATTTTGACCATCCCGTCCCACTGCACCATGATCTTGGCGGGCTCCAGCGAACAATGGGTGACGCCCTTCGCGGCAGCCTGCTCCAAACCCGCGCAGACCTGCCGCGTAATGTCGAGCAGATCCCAGATCGAGAAGCCTTCCTTGCGCGCCAGCATGGTCGCCACGCTGTTGCCCTGGATGTACTCCATGGCCGCGCAGAACTGGCCGTCCATCTCACCAGCGCCGTAGAGCAGCACAATGTTCTGGCCAACGAGCTCGCGCGTGCTCTCGCCTTCGGCGATCAGCGTTTCGACGAACGCTTCTGCGCGCTCGCCCAGCGGCTCCAGACTCTGCGTCTTGAGCGCCACGACCTGGTTCGCTTCCGTGTCCATCGCCTTGTAAATCAAGGCGGTGTCGGACTTCGAAAGCTCGCTCTGAATTTCGAAACGGCCAAATATCGTCGCCATTACAATCGCCTCGCGGTGACCCGCCGCACCGCACCCTGAATATGGATCCGGCTAAATACAGGGGGAGAATCAAACCTAGAATACCGCCCTCAACCGCCCAACTGAGAGTTACGAAGGTCACTCTTGGTTTTGGGTGGCGCAGCGCTTCAGCGCTGCGGTAAATGCATTGCCTTAAACGCGGCTTTAGAGGTTGCGGAAGAACTCAAGGTTCGTATCAGGGTATCGCTTTAGCGATACCGCAAGTCCGTCGAAATCAAACGCCCCTTTAGGGGCTGAGCGGCGAAGGTCGAATCAGGGCGCGCCAAAGGGTTGGCTCGAAATCGCCGCAGCGAGAACTTTTGTCGTTTCAGGCGGTCGAAGTTTCGTGCCTGCGATCCGAGGGAGTCATGTATCGGCAGGAAAACAAAGGGCGTTGGTAATGTGGAACGGTTCTTGCAACCCACTAAGGGTTCGCCGCTTCGTATTGGGCAAGAGGGTAAGGAAGCGAGGTGCATATGGAAGGTGCAACGAAAAGTGAATACGACCTGTATTCCGCCGTCACTTTTTTCTTGGTTGGCCTGGGGGTCGGGTCAGTTTTGGCTCTGGTCTTTACTCCAAGACAGAGAGTGGCGCTAGAGGCACTCAATACTCGGCGAAGAGCCGCGTAGATGCAGTGCTCGGTCCCATGATTGGTGAATGGAGGCCAATATGAAAGCACTCCGAGGAATGAACCCGTTGCTGTGGGTATTGCTTTTGGTTTCTGCATACCTTCTCCCCACCCCGATGCACGCTGCCAACGATGTGATGGGAGAGATTCAATTTGAAGGGAAATCCCACGTCGAAGAAACTTCCGGGGTCTGGGTTGACGGAGGGTATGTTGGGTATCTGAAGGAACTCAAGGGATCGAAAAAGGTTCTTCTTCTGCCTGGCGAACACGTAATCACGGTGCGTCAGGACGGCTATCAGGATTTCACACAACGGATTGTTGTCCAGCCGGGACAGACCGAGGTCGTTCGGGTGGCCATGCAGAGGGCGCTTACCGGACCCATTCCCGATGCGATGGCCACCGTTAAGATCGCGGTCAATCCATCGCGAGCGGCAGTCTTCTTGGACGGTCTCTTCGTGGGCCACGTGGGGGAGTTTGAGGGCGTGGGCCGACGGATGTTAGTCGCTCCGGGAACTCATCAGATCAGAATCGCCCTTCCCGGCTACGAAACTTTTGCAACGAAGATCAATCCGCTAGCGAATCAGAAGGTTGAAATCAAGACGGATTTGGTCAAGGATGGTGCTCCTCTAGCGGCGCCCCTGATCAAGGCAGAAACAGGAAATGCAACCGCAGCGGAAAAGTGATTAGGAGAGCGGGTGGAACTGTCGCGCGGGCGGATGGGCACGTGACCCACCTGCCGGCGGACTCTGCGAACTAGTCTCTGACCGCCCGATCCGTAATCTCCAACCCTTTGTCGATGATCGCAAACGCCTCCCGTAACTGCTGCTCGTCAATGCACAGCGGCGGGTTCGTGTAGAACGTATTCCAACGCACCAGGGTGTAAAGTCCGTTCTCACGGAAGAACTTCCCAAGCGCACCCATTTCGTCGGACGTGCTGTTGAACGGCGCCATCGGCTGTTTTGTCTTGCGGCTGCGGATGAGTTCGAAGATGCCAAACAGTCCGATCGAACGCACCGCTCCCACCGATGGATGCCTTTTCTGTAACTCGGCGCCGAGGTCTTTCATGATCGCGCCCATCTTCCGGGAATTCTCAACCAAGTGATCTTCTTCGTAGACGCGAATGGTCGCCAGCGCCGTAGCGCATCCCATCGGATGGCTGTTGTAAGTAAGCCCGCCATAGAACACCTTGTCGTCGAAGTGTTTTGCGATATGCCGCCGCATGCCGACAGCGCCCAAAGGAATGTAACTGGAAGTAAGTCCCTTCGCCATGCAAAGCAAGTCGGGAACCACCTTCCAGCGATCGATCGCGAACCACGCGCCAGTACGGCCAAAGCCGGCCATAACTTCATCGGCGATCATCAGGATCCCATACTTATCGCACAACTTCCTCACGCCCTCAATGTATCCATCCGGCGGAATGAGAATGCCGTTGGTTCCCGTCACCGTCTCCAGTATGAACGCGGCAATGGTGTGCGGGCCTTCCAGTTGAATCGTTTCGTCGATCATGGCCAGCGAAGTTTCCGCCGACTCCCATCCGCGTTCGATGCCGTGATAAGGATCAAGCACGTGCACCACGCCCGGCAATCCCGGCTCGGCCGCCCACCGCCGCGGGTCGCCCGTAAGGCTGATCGCCCCCGCCGTGGCCCCGTGATACGAGCGATAACGCGCCAGAATCTTGTGGCGCCCGGTAAAGAAGCGCGCGATCTTGATGGCGTTCTCGGTGGCTTCCGCGCCGCCGTTGGTAAAAAAGAATGTGTCAATGTCGCCCGGAGTGATCTCCGCCAGCTTCGCCCCCAGCCGCGCCCGCGGTTCGGTCGCCATGAATGGATTGGCATAGCACAGCACCGACGCCTGCTCGCGAATGGCCTGGATGACGCGCTCATCGCCGTGTCCAATGTTCACCGACATCAACTGGCTGTTGAAGTCGATAAAGCGCTTCCCTTCCGGAGTCCAGAAATAAATGCCCTTGGCCCGCGCCACCGGGATGGGATCAACCTTCGATTGCGCCGACCACTCAAACAGCGTGTGTTTCTTGGTAAGCTCGACCATTTCCTGGCCGGTCATGGTTGGATTGGCGGTCGCGGTAGTCATCTATAAGAACTCCTTATGCCTTCCTTCGTAAAACCTATCTAGAACTTGCGCGAGTGCTCCTTGGCCCAGCGCTCGACTACAACTTTCTTCTCGGTATAGAACTCGATCGCGTCGCGTCCCTGGGCATGCAGAATGCCAAAGAAACTGTCCTTCCACCCACTGAACGGGAAGTACGCCATGGGCGCTGCAACGCCAATGTTAATTCCAATATTCCCCGCCGGAGCTTCGTACCGGAAGCGCCGAGCCGCCGACCCGCTCGCCGTGAACAGCGACGCCTGATTGCCAAACGGGCTGCGCGCCACCATCTCCATGGCTTCGTCCATTCCACTGGCATGAACGAGGCTAAGCACCGGACCAAAAATTTCCGTGTTCGTAAGTTCGCTGCTCGCCGGGACGCCGTCGAGCACGGTAGGCTTCACAAAATTTCCGGCGTCATACTTCGCGATCTTGGGATTGCGCCCGTCGATCACGACCTTCGCTCCGTCCCGCGCGCCGACGCCAATCAAATTCTGTACTCGTTCTTTGCTCTGGCGCGTGATCACCGGACCCATCTGCACACCCTCGTCGAGCCCATTGCCAACCCGCAGGTTCGCCGCCGCTTCCGTGATCG
>JBAVVP010000252.1:0-8614 GCA_049697355.1 Terriglobales bacterium | reverse complement strand
ACTGGACGACTTCGGGATCGGAAACGTCTTCTGCCCATCCACCGCTCTTGCCGATGGCTTGCAGCGCGTAATGTCCATCGGCCGGATTGCCGATCGCCAGCGAGCGCGCAATTGTCTTCGGACGCTGCGGTTCAATCTCGTCGCAGTACTGTTTGACCGCCGTCGAAATCGGCGAGCACCCGGACGCTTGCGCGCCAAAGAATTTCACCGGCTTCGGATCGACCAGCCCGAGGAGAATCAGCTCATCAAATGCCTTCTTGATCTTCGTAATCAGCGATCCGCCGGCCATCGGCACCACCACGTTATCGGGCAACTTCCAGCCTAGTTGCTCGGCGATTTCGTAGCCCACTGTTTTCGAGCCTTCGGCGTAGTAGGGACGAAGATTGACGTTCACAAATCCCCACTCACGCTCCTCGGCAATCTGCGAACACAGGCGGTTGACGTGGTCGTAACTGCCGTTGATGCGTACCAGCTCGGCGCCAAATACCTGCGTGCCCAGAATCTTCGCGGGCTCAAGGTCGGAGGGAATAAAAATCCATGCCTTGAAACCTTCGCGAGCCGCCTGCGCCGCCACCGCGTTCGCCAGATTCCCCGTCGACGAACAAGCCACCGTTTTGAACCCAAAGCTGCGCGCATTGGCCAGCGCCACCGCCACCACGCGATCCTTGAAACTCAACGTGGGCAGGCACACGGCATCATTCTTGACGAAGAGCCGCCGCGATCCAATCTGATCGCCCAGCCGCGGCGCGGTCACCAACGGGGTATATCCAACCGGGAGGGAGGGCAGATACCCCGCTGGCAGCGGCAGCAACTCGCGATAGCGCCAGATATTCGGAGCGCGCGAGGCGAACAACTCGTGCGAAACGCAGGAGCGCAGCGAATCGTAATCGTAGGTAATTTCGAGTGGTGAGAAACAGTCTTCGCAGTAGCTGCGCGGCTGGTTGCCCCAGGTTTTGCCGCATTCGCGGCAGCGGAGCTGGTACGTGCTCGTCTCCATTGTGCAACTTCTTTCTGTTGACTGCGGGACGAGCCGGGTAAAAATTACCCCAGTTAATACAAAACCCCTTTTCCGATGGGAAAAGAGGCTCGGGAAATGCGAATCAAATTTCGCTTACCCGAATCTCATGGTCCCCGTTACCGGGCGAGAGTTGGCACCTGGCGGTCGAGATATATGATCTCAATCCGGTTGCCGTGGCGTCCTAGGGCTCGTCCCTCAGCCACTCTGCATGAAATTCCGATTTGCTCAAAAAAGAGCAAACTTGGGATCAAATACTATAACCGACCAAGCGGTCTGTCAAGGCCGTTTTACTATTAACCTGCTTTTAACATTCGCCAAGGCATTCGCGCCGTTACATTTGTTACATGCCTGAACTGCCTTTACACATTGAAGATCTTCCCGGGTCGCGGGAGGGAATCCGCATCCTGCGCCTGGCCGGACCACTGACTCTTGCCAACGTGTTCGGCTTTCAATCGAAGGTGCGTGCCGACACCTCGCACGCGCTTATTCTCGACTTCACCAACGTACCCCTCACGGATTCGGCGGGGATTGGGGCGCTGGTCGGAGCCTATGTCACGCGACAAAAAGATGGGCACAGGCTGGGGCTGGTGGGCGTAAATCAGCGCATCCACCAGGCTCTGGAAGTCACGCGGGTGGAAAGCTTCTTTCGTTTCTACGGAACGGTCACCGAAGCCGAGCAGCCGGCTTGAAGTGGTTCGTCTTCGCCAAAAAGAAAAGCGGCCTCGCCGGGCCGCCCTTCTTTTCCGAATTTTGGTTGTGGCTTAGACGCCTTTGACGTTCTCTGCCTGCCAGCCCTTGGGGCCTTTGACTACGTCAAACTGAACTTGTTGACCTTCCTGCAGGCTGCGAAAGACGTTTGCCTGAATCGCGGAGAAGTGAACGAAAACGTCCTCGCCATTCTGGCGGCTGATGAAACCATAGCCCTTGGCATCGTTAAACCACTTTACTGTTCCTGTTTCCATGATGTTGCTGTGTTCCTTTTGTGTTGAGGTATGCGCTGGAACTCGCATAGTGCAGGCAGGTCACGCTTTAGAGCGGGGTACTGCTGAACAGCCGCAAAGATCAAACGCACCTAAATTGTACATAATTGGGGGTAAATGGCTAGAAAATTCTGCGCTTACCGCGGTAATCCGCCCCGGAAACATTTTCCTGACACCCTCCCAAGAATTCCTAGTTTTCAAGTCTCCGCCATTTTGTATCTCATTGAAACATAAGGACTACCTCCTTGGCGGACTGATTGCACTTCGAGCGGAAAGAAACTGCGGAATCACTCTGGAGGACTCCATGATGGCCATACACGTCGAGAACCTGGGCGACCTGGCAGTGGTAGAGTGCAAGGGCAGGGTCGTCCGTAGCGAATCCGTTTTTAAGCTGCGCGATGTCGTGCAAGCGCAAGCAGACGCCCGCATCATCGCGCTCGATCTTTCCGAAGTGGAAGCCATGGGCGGTGGCGGCCTGGGCATGCTCGTGTTTCTCGATCAATGGGCGCACAACTGCGGTATTCAATTCAAGCTGTTCAGCCCCTCCAGATCGGTAGTGGAGGGCCTGGTGGCCAACCGCTCAGTCCTGAACTTCGAGATTGTGACCTTCCACGAAATGATGAGCATCCTGGCCCATTCCGATAGCCAATACGCATTCGCTGCCTGACCGTTGGGCTTGGGAGTGGTTGAGTATCAGCGCCGTTTCAACCTGAGCGCACGGTTTGCAACTTCCCTGAGGCTCATTCATCATCAGAGAATGAGCATGCGAATGGGGGCGTGGGGCTCCGTCTTGGTGGGAATTCTCCTGGGCGTTTCTACCCTCGCCCAAGGCGACCTGATCGACGATATTAACGGCCTGGTGGCGCGGAACTCATTTTCGGCGGCCGAGTCGGAACTTCGCACGCACCAAGCTCAGCATGGCATCACGCCGGAGTACCTTGAGGCGTTGTCGTGGATGGCGCGGGGAGCAGCCGCAGAAAAGCAGTGGGGCCAAGCCGCCGCCTACGCCAGCGAGACCCGCCGGCTCTCAGAGAAGCAACTAGCGGCGTCCAAGCGCAAACTCGATGCCGAACCTCACCTGCCCATCGCGCTCGGCGCCGCGTACGAAGTTCTCGCCCAAGGGATGGCGGAACAAGGGCAGCACGCGAAAGCGGTGAGTTTGCTGCGTTCGGCGTTGGCGCGCTATGGCAACACATCTATTCGAGCGCGGCTGCAGAAGAATCTCAATCTGCTGGCTCTGGTCGGTCAACCTGCGCCACTTTTACAAGCAACTCAATATCTTGGGCCCAAACCGCCCGCTCTGGCGTCCTTGAAAGGTTCGCCAGTTCTTTTGTTTTTCTGGGCGCATTGGTGTGTGGACTGCAAGGCGGAAGCGCCCGTCATTGCCCGTTTGCGGCAGGAGTTCGCTCGCGAGGGACTGGTCGTCATCGGGCCGACACAGCTCTACGGCTACGCGGCGCAGGGGGCCGACGCTTCGCCGGCGCAGGAACGGGCTTATATCGAATCCGTACGCCAGCGCTATTATCCGAGCCTGCTCGATATGCCTGTCCCCCTCAGCCAGCAGAACTTTAATGCTTACGGAGCCAGTACGACGCCGACTCTGGTCGTTCTGAATCGCGCCGGGCAAGTGGCGATGTACCATCCGGGAGCGCTTTCGTACGACGAGTTGCGGGCGGCGTTGGAGAAAGTGGCTGCGCGCTAGCTCGTGTGGAGACGGGCGTCTCGCGAGCCTGCCCTGAGCGAAGTCGAAGGGTCCAAGCCGAGCGCAGCTCGGCTGCCTTAGAGCTGCGAAGGCTAAAGCGTGGCAGCCTGTTCCCGCCGCCGCGCCTGGATTTCGATATAGACGTTGATGAGCGAAACTGCTGCCGGCGTTACGCCCGGAATGCGTGAGGCTTGGCCAATTGTCTGTGGGACGATTTTTCCCAGCTTCTCCTGCATTTCGCGCGACAACCCGCTGACTGCACGGTAATCGAACCAATCGGGAATGCGGCGCAGTTCGGCCTTCTTCAGACGGTCGATGGCGCGCTGCTGCTGGTCGAGATATCCCGCATACTTGATTTCAGTCTCGACGGACTTGAGCTCGTTGCGAACTTCCGACGAAAG
Source organism: Terriglobales bacterium (assembly GCA_049697355.1). Taxonomy (GTDB): domain Bacteria; phylum Acidobacteriota; class Terriglobia; order Terriglobales; family Acidobacteriaceae; genus Acidiflorens. Next base: position 4,513 of record JBAVVP010000252.1, on the reverse strand, counting down.
ATGAAGCGGAGCAGAATCAACCGCAGAAACACTATCCGCTGAGGGCGCCGAGTTCGCAGAGGACCTTCGTTCGAAGAACCTTGGCGCGAGATTCCGTAGAACCGGCGCCAGTTGCTCGATGACGATTTCGGGACGCTTCAGCAATTGCGTCAGGGGCTGGCCAATCGCCGAAGAGAGGTCCAGCGGGGTTGTTGCGCTGCCGGCGAAAGCGGTCGAGCTGCGCTCGACTTGGACGGGCGAGGGCGCCCGTCCCCACACTTGCGCCATTTGCTCCGCCATGGCCGGCGTCAGCTTGGTCTTTTCCAGTAATTGCTTCACTTCCTCCAGTCGCTGCTGCTTGGCTTGGAATTCCTGCCACGCTTCATCCGAGATAAGGCCCACCCGCCGTCCATGCGGAGTCAGCCGCCGGTCGGCGTTGTCGATTCGCAAATGCAATCGGAACTCCGCCCGCGAGGTAAACATGCGGTAAGGCTCGTTGGTCCCTTTCGAAATCAAGTCGTCGATCAGAATAGCCGTGTACCCTTCGGTGCGATCGAGCACCAGCGGAGACTGTTTCTTCATTTTCAGCGCCGCGTTGATTCCGGCCATGATTCCCTGGCAGGCCGCTTCTTCGTATCCTGACGTCCCATTGATCTGCCCGGCAAGAAACAGCCCGGCAATCTTCTTCGTTTCCAGTGTGCGCTGAAGCTCCGTGGGATCAATCGAATCGTACTCAATGGCGTACCCGGGCCGCATCATCTCCGCGCTTTCGAGTCCCGGAATCGACTTCACGATCGCCAGTTGCACATCAATCGGCAGCGAAGTGCTCATGCCGTTGACGTAGATCTCGTGCGTGTTCAGACCCTCAGGTTCTAAAAACAGCTGGTGCATTAGTTTGTCGGGGAACTTGACGATCTTGTCTTCAATCGACGGACAGTATCGCGGACCGGTCGAATGAATCTGCCCGCTGTACATGGGCGAACGATGCACGTTCTCGCGAATGATGCGATGCGTCTCTTCGGTGGTGAAAGCGATATAGCACGGCACCTGGGAGTCGTGATGGGCTACACGCCGGGTGCGAAAGCTGAACGGAGTGGGATCCACATCGCCCGGCTGCCGCTCGAAGCGCGACCAGTCAATGGTGCGTCCGTCGAGGCGCGGAGGCGTGCCGGTTTTGAGGCGGCATCCGCGCAGGCCGAGCTTCTTGAGCGCCTCTCCCAACAGAACCGCGGCTGGTTCTCCCGAACGTCCCGCCGGATACTGCTGCTCGCCGCAGTGAATCAGCCCGTTCAAAAATGTTCCAGTCGTGATGATGACCGCATCCGCCGAGACGCGGCGGCCATCGCGGAGCAGGATGCCGCGAACGCAGTTGCCAGTTGCCAGTTGCCGGTTGCCGGTGACATCTGCTGTGGCTGAGTGCTGAGTGCTGAGTGCTGAATGCTGACCGCTCTCCACAATCACATCCGCCACTTCCGCTTGCTTGATCTTTAGATTTGGCTGCGACTCCAGCACTTCGCGCATCTTCAGGCGATAGGCCTGTTTGCAGCACTGCGCCCGCGGCGACCAGACGGCGGGTCCGCGCGAAGTGTTGAGCAGCCGGAATTGGATTCCGACGGCGTCTGTGATTTCGCCCATGATGCCGCCGAGCGCATCCACTTCGCGCACCAGATGCCCCTTCGCAATGCCGCCGATGGCCGGATTGCACGACATCTGCGCGATCAGATCGATGTTCAAGGTATAGAGAGCGGTCTTCAGCCCCATACGAGCGGATGCCATCGCGGCTTCGCATCCGGCATGGCCGGCGCCCACTACCACCACGTCGAAGTGTTCTGAAAACTGCATGGGTTCCCAAATGGTTACTACAGTTAATACTATTCCGGCCCGGTGGAAGGATATCAGTACGATAATTCTAGCAAGCAAGCCCGACTGGAGGCAGGAACCATGCCGGACCGCGCCAAAGTGGTCGCCGCCTACCTCGATGGCCGCCGGCTCAAGGGCTACACCAATGATTTTTCTCCGGTACGCGATCATTTTTTCCTGTTTCCCGAGGGCGGCGAACCCAAACCGGGCGATCGCGGAACCTCGGTTCGGATCGATGAACTGAAGGCCCTATTTTTCGTTAAAGATTTTGCCGGAGACCCGGGTCACACGAGGGTGCCCGGCACCTCTCCACTCCCGGGGAAGCATATCGAGGTCATTTTCGCCGACGGCGAGAAACTGATCGGCTCTTCGGTGGCATACAACCCGAGGAATCAGGGTTTCTTCATGCAACCGGGAGACCCGTCCGACAACAACGAGCGAATCTTTGTCGTGAATCGCAATGTGAAGCAGGCGAAGCCGATTTGAGACATTGCGAGTGTACTGAGATTTCATGCAAGAACCCAGCGCTGGAATACGCTGCCGAACTAGCGTAATCTGCGCTGTTATGCACGCACTACTGTTGGCCTCCTTTCTTCTCGTTATTCCGGGCGACCTCGCAACCGGCTCTTTGCAAACAGCACCGCAGGCCGTAACGGGAGATGCTCCCGCCAAACTCTCGGCGGTTGAAATATCCGACCTTCAGAAAAGAGCGGACTCTGGAGACGCGGCTGCTCAGTTCGCGCTTGGAAAGGCCTACCAGTCTGGCAATGGAGTTCCCCAGCGCCCGGATCAAGCGGCAATCTGGTACCGCAAAGCCGCCGAACAAGGGAACGAGAAGGCACAAAATAATCTGGCTTTTCTCTATTGGTTAGGCGATGGCGTTGAAAAAGACAAGACCGAAGCGATCCGCTGGTATCGTAAGGCCGCTCGTCAGGGCAATGCAAACGCAATGTTCAATCTCGGCGCGGCGTACTACAACGGTGAAGGTGTCCGCGTCGACGACACTTTGGCATACGCCTGGTTTTTGCTATCCAGCGAAGCTGGGAACACGAGCGGTCAGGATGCCGCGAAACGCTCGCAAGGAGAGCATGGTCCCGGCGGATTCAACGAAGCCTGCCTCGCCATAGGAGAGATGTACGAGACGGGCGTGGACCTGCCTCAAGATTTTAGATTGGCTACGACCTGGTATCGAAAAGCCGGAGAACGCGGCCAGAAACAGGCACAGATCAGCCTCGCCCTTCTCTCCCTGGCTGCCAAGGACTACGCTGAAGCGCGTCATTGGTGCGACATGGCCAGGAAAGAAAGGTACCCCCCTGCGTATTTCTGTCTAGGCTATCTTCATCAAAACGGATTCGGTGTCGCGAAGAATCCGAAGGAGGCCTTCCGCTGGTACCAGCAAGGCGCACAGGGTGGCCACACCGCTTCCATGCAGGTTCTGGCGCAGATGTACGCGACGGGCGAAGGCACGAGGCTGGATCGCCCTGAGTCCTTGCTGTGGTTTGTGGAGTCTTGGAGAAGAGGAAACAAGGACGCATTGATAGCCGCACAGAAGTTGCGTTCTTCGATGACGGAAAAAGAGTGGAAAGATGCCCAGAACAAACTGCGCCAACGAAACCTTGATCCGCAGTGGGTAGAGGCGGCGCTTCGGGGCGCTTCGTCGCCAGCTCAATAGCTCGCCCCATACGTTAGAATCAAGAGCTTCTCTTTCCAATCATGGCCAGGCCCATCCCCATCGGCGCGCGCGGCGAGGCGGCCGAAACCGTTGAGTTGAAGCACACGCTCGCCGCACATCATCCCGAGTTGCCGCCCGTGTATTCGACTCCCGACATGATTCGGCTGATGGAAACCGCGTGCTTTTATGCGCTGCAACCATTTTGCGACGACGGTGAAATCACCGTCGGAATCTCCATCCACGTCGAACACCGCGCGGCCAGCGGCGTTGGCATGCGAATTCACGCCGAGGCCGAACTGGAATCCTTTGACGGACGCTTCTATACCATGCGCGTCCGTGCTCACGACGGTACCCAGGAAATCGGCAGCGGCACGGTGGGACGCGCCGTGGTGCACGTGCCTAGTTTTATCAAACGCATGCGCGACAAAGCGCGCGGCAGTTGACGGTGCTGCAACCCGTCCACGGCCGGTGGAGCGCCGGGCGTCCCCGCCCGGCTGGACGGGCGAGACGCCCGTCCCTCCATCGCAGAACCAAGGAACGACCATAAATAAGAACGAAGGACCTATGGAATCCCACACCGCCAAAGCGCTTCAGTTCCGGCAACTCCATCGCGGACCGGGCGTGCTCATCCTGCCGAACGCGTGGGATGTGGCCAGCGCCCGCATCTTCGAGGATGCGGGCTTCCCCGCGATCGCAACCACCTCGGCGGGCATTGCTTTTTCGCTGGGTTATCCCGACGGACAACGCATTCCACGCGAAGAAATGATGGCTCGCATCGGCCGCATCGCTCGCGCTGTCCATGTGCCGGTGACGGCCGACATCGAGGCGGGATATGGTCCCAGTCCTGAAGATACTGCCCGGACGACGCGCGAACTGGTTCAGGCGGGAGTCGTCGGGATGAACCTGGAAGACGGTAGCGGCAATCCGGATCGGCCTTTGATCGACCTGCAGTTAGCGATTGAAAAAGTTCGGGCGGCGCGCCAGGCTGCAGTCCAGATGCGG
>JBAVVP010000251.1:0-3722 GCA_049697355.1 Terriglobales bacterium | reverse complement strand
CCGCAGGACGTTGCGCTGGGGCGGAATGCGCGGCCGGCGCGGAGGGACGCGGAGCGGAGGCATGGGGTGCGGATGCTGGTGCGCTGGGCTTGTTGTGTTGCGCTGAAGCAGCCGCGGTTACCGTAAGAATCACCAACAATACCGACCATTTCGGCAGGACGTTCTTTCCTCGGATGTTCGAATTCATAGACACTCCTGTGATCTGCGAAGCCCTATCCTCATCCATCCATCAACGAGAAACACAAGCAGCCGGGCAATTGTGTCCAGGCTGTGGTCCCGTTCTTAGATTTCCTCGATGAGAGCCTCTGGGTCCGAGTGCCATGGGGGAAGGGGCCGGGCACCGGTCTTCGAAGTCGCGATAATTTACATCCGTTTTCATCGTGGTGTCAAGGCAATCCGCAGGGAAGATTTATAGAAGATTTATATCTCTCGGCAGGAAGCGATCGAGGGACTTGCTTTTCTGGGAGTGGGTTCGGCTGACACCTCTATCTCCTGCCGCTTCGTAACCGACCACCAGTACCACAACATTTTGGAGGCGAGCTTGGCAATGTGGTCCCGTTCGCCGATGGGAAGGCGAGCGGAGATCTTCACCGACTTGGGCTTCTTCTCCTTTTCTCCTTGCGTGGGTTGTCGAGTGCGGCCGCGTCCTTTGGTTACCTCCAAAAGTAACTTCGGTAATTGGGGAGTGCCCCGAGGTTCGCCGATAAACTAGAACAGGCAGCGATGGCAACGCGTAGACACATTCGGTCGGTACTGCTGGCGCTCTTTGTTTTGACGTACGCTGTCTTGAGCTACGCTGCGGCGGCCAAAAGCACAGACGATTCCTCAAACCTGCCTACGTACCGCAGCATCGTCTCGCAAGTCCGGGTTACATTCTTCGCCACCGACGGAAACAATCGTCCGGTCGCGGCCTTGACCAAGTCGGATTTTGCGGTGGTGGACAACGGCCTCGTGATTCGCAATTTCCGGAGCTTCGCCGCTGCCGATGAAACCTCGCTGGACGTGGTTGCGCTGGTCGACCTGAGCGAATCGGTAGCGCCGCGCTTTCGAGTCGCCGTTCGCGAGGTGGAGCAACTGGTTGCGCGGGAGCAGTCGATCGCCGATGACAACGTCGCCGTTCTGTATTTTGGAGCGGAATTCGAAGCGGCGTCCAGAGCGGCGTCGAGTGAAATCCGGCCTGCCATCCTGTGCGATAGCGGTTGCCACGCTTCCGATTCCGTGAGTAGGCTCCTCACGGTGAAGGGCGGCGGCGCGACTCCGCTGTTCGACGCTTTGATCTTCGCGTCCGACTTCTTCTCGCACCATCGCCGCGCCGGGGCGAGGCCGGTGCTGATTTTGTTCTCGGACGGCAACGACACCATCAGCCTGCATTCTGCACGCGAGGCGCTGGACGCCGTAACGGCCGGTGGCGCCATGATCTACTCGGTGGATATGGTGAAGCCGGATACGGGGAAGCCGGCGAATCCGCCGGCGGGCAGCATGTTCCTGCGGCAAGTGTCGGATGCGAGCGGGGGACGGTATTTTTCCCTGCAAGACGGCGACGTGATGAACACGGTGCTCGAGGACCTGCGCGCCTCCTACGTGGTGACCTACGATCTGCCCAGCCAGCAGGCTGGATTTCATTCTCTGCGCCTGATGCCAACCCACAACGTCAACCTCAGATTCCATAGCCGGAACCGGTACTACGATAAACCCAGCCTTCGTTGATGGGAGACTGCCGATTGGAGACTTATGAAATTGAAATTGAAATTCATACTGCGACTGGCCCTGGTTTTGACGGGCATTTCCGTTGCTTTGGCCGCGCCACTCGGTATCTATCAACATGGAACCGTGATTCGTATGCGCATGGGCGACTGCGCGCTCACGCACCGGGGCTTTATGACCACGTTCGGGCAGCCGCAAGCTCCAGCGGATGAGGGAGCCTGCCCGGAGTACATCCTGATGACCGATAAGGTTGTGTATTTGATCGTGGGCAAGTCGTCGAATCAACTGGTGCCGCTCTCGGAAGTCATCGATTTCCGTTTACAGAACAAAGAATTGGCGGTGCGCGTGGACGATGCCCGGCACGAATCCAAGTTCGCCATTAAGGAAATGACGCTGCGCTCGGAGTGGGAGCGGGTTCAGAGGCATATCGAGGGTCCACTGAATGAATCGCGGCGCGAGCCAGTGGATACGTCGCTGGCGCGGAGGAACCCGGATTAACCGAGCCATGCTGCTCGGACGCGAACCAAGGGCAGTGGATTCAATTTGAAGGCCACATTCCCCCGGCGGCTAAAGCCGGATTCAAAGCAATTGCACTTACCGCAGCGGTAAACCGCTGCGCCACCCAAAATCAAGTACAACACCGACTTTTTCCGCAAGCTGTGAAGCCGTGGCCTTTCAAAACAAATTCAAACTGACCCACTACGGAACCAAAGCTGCGATTGACGGAAAACACGCCGGGAGCCAGACTGAAATGTCATGGCAAAACTTCGGGTGGGCATCCTCTTTGGCGGACGCAGCGGCGAGCATGAAGTGTCGCTGCTGTCGGCGGCTTCCGTTCTGAACGCAATCGATAAAACAAAATACGAAGTGGTTCCCATCGGCATCACGAAAGACGGCCGATGGCTCACGGCGGAACATGCGGAGAGATTGCTGAAAGGAGACACGGGCGAGGGCGCCCGCGCCACACACCCTACGCAACTTCGGGCGGGCGATCCGGAGGCTACTCCGGGGGCGGCGCTGCTGGCCACGGGCGAGTCGGTGGTGGTTCCTCCCGAACCATCGCGGCGCGACGCCGGACTTGCGCCCTTCCAGACCGATGCGAATCTGCGGCGCGCTGCCGATCGCGCCATCAACGTGGATGTTATTTTCCCCGTGCTCCACGGAACCTTCGGTGAAGATGGCACAATTCAGGGCCTGCTCGAACTGGCCGACATCGCCTACGTTGGAGCGGGCGTGCTCGGCTCCTCCGCGGGCATGGATAAGGACATTATGAAGTCTTTGTTCCGCGCGGCCGGATTGCCCATCGTGAAACACGTGACCGTGTTGCGCGGCCAATTCGAGCGCGAGCCCAGGAAAGTAGAAAAGCTGGTGGAGAGCAAGCTGAAATATCCCGTCTTCGTGAAGCCGGCAAACCTGGGGTCGTCGGTGGGAATCTCGAAGGCGCACGATCGGAAGGAACTCGGCCCGGCCATCGCGGAAGCGGCAAAGTTCGATCGCAAGATCGTGATTGAGGAAGGCGTTGGCGGAAAGAAGAACAGGGCGCGCGAGATCGAATGCGCGGTGCTCGGCAACGACGATCCCAAAGCGTCGGTTGCCGGAGAAATCGTTCCCTGCAAGGAGTTCTACGACTACGACGCAAAGTATCTGGCGGAGGGCTCGGAAGGGATCATCCCCGCGAAGATCACGAAAACGGAGATGAAAACGGTGCAAAGGCTGGCGGTCGCGGCATTTCAAGCGGTCGATTGCACCGGTCTGGCGCGCGTCGATTTTCTGATGGACCCCAAATCGCGCAAGATTTTCGTTAATGAAATCAACACTATGCCGGGCTTTACCGCGATCAGCATGTATCCGAAGCTGTGGGCGGCGACGGGAGTGCCGTATCCCGAATTGATCGATCGGCTGATCCAGTTGGGTATCGAGCGGCACGAGGACAAGAAGCGGAATCAGTACAGCCGGTAGATTTTCACCGCCGAGACGCCGAGTTCGCCGAGAAAGTCTTTTTGGGGATTTCTAACCGA
>JBAVVP010000250.1:0-3137 GCA_049697355.1 Terriglobales bacterium | reverse complement strand
GATCTGGGTGGCTGGTACGCCATCAATTAGCGAATTACGGCATACGCCAATATCGAGAACGCGCTCAACGATCACTACAACGAAGTGGTGGGATATCCGGCGCTGACCGCCAACTTCCGCGCCGGCGTGAGGTTCCGGATTGGAGGAGAGTAGGCAGGCAAGAAGTCGAAATCACACACACTCCTAAAGGGGCGAGAACTCGGTCGTCCCTCCGGGACTTAAGTCATTTTCCCCACTGTTCCCAGCGCTGAAGGGCAGGGCTAAGCTCGGCCGCCCTCCGGGGCTCGGCTTTTTCCGCAGCCTGTGAAGGCGTGCTCTGATACGAAGCGGACTTTCCTATTGGCGCACTAATGTTGGCCCACGTTTGTGCCGATAGATACCCCAAAGGGCTGGGCTTCGTCCGGCCCCGGTCTTCATGCCCAAGATTCTGATTGCCGACGACTCTCGCTTCCAAAGACAGTTGCTCGCCTCGTTTTTCAGTCCGAGTGAGTTTGAGCCGGTCTTTGCCGTCGACGCGCTGCATGCGTGGATGACTGCGCTGCGTTCCGCGCCGCAGTTGATTCTGCTCGATATCAACATGCCTGGAGGCACCGGGATCGAGGTGTTGAAGCGGCTGAGGATGTCCACTAAAACGCAGCACATTCCCGTGATCGCGGTGAGCAGCGAAGAAGATCCCGCGACCGAATCGATGGCGCGGAGTCTGGGAGCGGTGGACTTTCTGCACAAACCGGTGGAACAGGAACAGGTTTGCGCGGCTGTGAATCTTGCCCTGCACCCCACGCGCCCGGGCGGCTAGCGCCGGTTGCCGGCCGTTTCCCGGGGCTGGGTTTCCGAGCGGAGGTCGTCGCCCGCAACCGACATTTTCGCCTGCGCCGGCTTGGTTCTTCCGTTGTAGCGGTCGCGCACCGCCGCCAGCTTTTCCACTTCTTTTTCGTCGAGCGGCTGCTCGTGGCCCAGCAAGTGAGTGACCAGCGCGATCTTGGCAAAGTGCTCCACCGTTTCCATCTTCATGTAAGCATTTTCGAGCGAAGCGCCAAACGTCACCACCCCGTGATTCGCCATTAGAATCGCGTCGTGGTGCGGAATCAGGGGCTCGAGGGCGTCGGTCAGTTCGGGCGTGCCCGGGGTGCCGTAGCGGGCAAGCGGAATCGAGCCCAGGCCAACCACAACTTCGCACACCAGCGGCCGGTTCAGGCCGTAACCGGAGGCGGCAAATCCGGTCGCGGTCGGCGGGTGCGCGTGGACGATGCCCTGCACGTCGGGACGCAGACGATAAATCAGCAGGTGCATGCCGATTTCGCTCGAAACTCTGCGCTTGCCGGCGAGCCGCTTTCCTTCCATGTCAACAATCACCAGGTCGGTGGCGCGCATCCTGCCTTTGCTGATGCAGGTGGGAGTTACCAACAAGCGTTTTTCGTCGAGACGCACGGACAAGTTCCCATCGGTGGCGGCTACGAAGCCGCTTGCGTGCAACATATGGCCGTACTGCAGAATCTCGAGTCGATGCCGGCGATCGTTGGACGTGGACATGGAAGACAATAGAAGCCCTGCGCGTCATGGTACCGCACGACTCGGAATCCTTACAACCATTAGCTGGTCAAAATATGTAAATGGAAGGCGACCGGTCCCGGCGGGATCTGCCGAGCTTCGCTCGGCGGGACGGACGAATGCGTCCGTCCCTACGTGCGACGTGGAGTTGGGAACCTGCCCTCGAATTCTATAATCTCCTCGATGCTTGTCTCGGACTTCCACTATGATCTGCCGCCTGAACGCATAGCCCAGGAGCCGTTGCCTCGGCGCTCGGCCTCGCGCCTGCTGCACCTCAATCGAACGCCTGGGAGCTGGCTGGGTCAAAACTGGGTGGGTCAAAGGTGGGAAGATCGCAGCTTTCGCGAATTCCCCTCTTTGCTGCGGTCCGACGATCTGCTGGTGGTAAACAATACGCGGGTGTTCCCGGCACGGCTCTACGGTCACCGCAGCGGACAGCGAGCCCAGCCGCTGAGCCCGCGGAATCCGGCGGCGCGAGATTTTCTCCGCGGACGCGTCGAAGTTCTGCTGACCCGCCAGATGCCGGAGGATCCGAATGAGTGGGAATGCCTGGTGCGGCCCGGGCGGAAGATCGGGATCGGGGAAAAGCTTTACTTTAGTTGTCGACCCGGCGATGCCGCCGGAGACGACGCACCTGAACTGGAGGCCGAGGTTACCCAACGCGGCAGTTTTGGGGAACGCCGCATCCGATTCGCCCCCGTCCCGGATTTCTATGCCCGCGTTGAGCGCATTGGACACGTGCCCCTTCCCCCTTACATCGACCGCGACGACCGGGCAGCCGACCGCGATCGCTACCAGACCGTCTACGCCCAGGCGCCGGGAACCATTGCAAGGTCGGGGGCAAGGTCGGTGGCCGCGCCTACCGCCGGGTTGCACTTCACGCCGGAAATCCTGGACGAGATTCGCGGACGCGGAATTGAAATCGCCGAGATCACCCTGCACGTCGGACTGGGCACTTTTCAGCCCGTACGAGTAGAAAAAGTGGAAGACCACAGGCTGCATCGGGAGTGGTACGAGATACCGGTGGAGGCGGCGCGCGCGATCAACCGGGCGAAAGCCGAGGGGCGGCGCGTGGTGGCCGTGGGCACAACCACGGTGCGGGCACTCGAGTACGCTGCAGAATGGGCCGCGAAATGCGCCACCGAACGAATCGGCCGAGATCACGTCGAAGCCGGTGTTGCATCCGGACGAGGCGAGGCCGACCTGTTCATTTATCCCGGCTATTGCTTTCGCATCGTCAATGCGCTGCTGACGAACTTTCATCTCCCGCAATCGACCTTGCTGATGCTGGTCTGCGCGCTCGGCGGGAAGGAACTGGTGATGGGCGCATACCGGCACGCCGTCGAAGCGGGGTACAGGTTCTACTCGTATGGGGATTGCATGTTCGTGGAGTAAATGGATCTGCCTCGCTTCTCCACCCCGTCAAGCCAAAACCGGGCTTGACAGGGACCCCGGTTCGCTCGGCGGGACGGACGAATGCGTCCGTCCCTACGTGTGACGTGGAGTGGAAGCGCTCGCCAACGGCTCAGGAGAGAGACATGAGTCCAGTAGGAAGATCGTGCAAGTGTAAACTTGCTTTACGTTGATCC
>JBAVVP010000249.1:0-14010 GCA_049697355.1 Terriglobales bacterium | reverse complement strand
CTGCGACCGTTTGCAGTTACTGGCCGGAGACCGCCTCGACATCGCCTATTCGCTCGGCATGAACGACCATCCGGAATTCGGTGGGTTGGAGTTGACTTTGCGCGATGTGGTTCGCGCCCGATGAGCGGCCTTGTTTCCGCGGCCACGTTCTGCGCCTTGCTTATCCCTTTTGACAAGAAGCCAATCCAGCTTTATAGTGCCCGTCCATGAACGAAACTTTGGCTGGGACTTTCTTCTGCAACAAGTGCGGCACGCTCAATAAAGTTGGCGCCCAATTTTGCAGTCATTGCGGAGCTTCCACAAGCCCGACGCCGGGAGTTGCCCCGGCTGCGGCTTCTTCATCGGCCAACCCCGCGTCGCCCTACTCAACTCCTGCGACTTCCTATCAGGCGGTCGCTCCAGTAGCGGCAGCGGGCTACGGAGGATTCTGGATTCGCGTGGTCGCGGCCATTATCGACGCCATCCTCTTGCGCGTAGTCGTGGCGCCGGTGGGCATGGTCTTCGGCGGCCTCGGACTGGCAGGAGGAATGATGGGTGGCATTCCTCATATGGGGTTAGGTCTCTTGGGCGGCGGCGTCACGATCGTCTTGCTGGTTTTCGGTTCCTGGTTGTACGAGGCGTTTATGGAAAGCTCGTCGTACCAGGCAACGCTGGGCAAAATGATTCTTGGGATGAAAGTTACCGACCTCAACGGCAATCGAATCTCATTCGGACGCGCGACGGGAAGGCATTTTGCAAAATGGCTTTCCGGGATGATCCTGTGCATCGGCTACATCATGGTCGGGTTCACGGAGCGCAAGCAGGGGCTGCACGATCTGCTGGCCGGGACGCTGGTGCGGCGCGGCTAGACCCTGCCCAGATACTTACTTCCTGTCATGCCTTTCCCTACAATCCAACGTGAATAGGGTTGAATAGGAGTGTGCCATGACGATCTACGATCCTCCCCCCGGCCGCGGCCGAATCATCGATATGCAGGGCGGCTCCCTGGCGCGTGTTTTGGGATTCCTTGTTCTCGGCTTGCTGATTGTCGTCTTCCTGTTTTCCGCTGTGACCCGCGTGGACTCAGGCGCGGTTGGCGTGCTGACGCTGTTCGGCCGGGTTACGGGCGAGGCTCTGCCCGAAGGCATCCACGTCATCAACCCGTTCAAGACCAACCACGAACTCTCCATCCGCACGCAGGAAATCAAGGAGACCGCCAGCGTGCCCTCGAGCGAAGGCCTGGTGATGAGCCTCGATACCTCGCTCATTTTCCACCTCAATCCCGAGAAGGCTGCCGACGTCTTCCAGAAAATCGGGCCTACGTACGCGGACGTTCTGGTCGAGCCCAACCTGCGAGCCGCCATTCGTGAAGCCACGGCTTCGCATACCGCGAATGCCCTCTACACCGGGGAACGCGAGATGGTTGCCAAGCAGATCTTCGACCAACTCACCAATCTTCTGGGCCAGCGCGGCTTCGTCGTGGAGAGCGTGCTGCTGCGCGATATTCAGCTGCCCGCCACTCTTAAAGCCTCCATCGAAGCCAAGCAGCAGGCCGAGCAGGAAGCGCTGGCCATGAGCTTCCGCCTGCAAAAAGAAAAGCAGGAAGCCGAACGCAAACGGATCGAAGCCGCGGGAGTCCGCGATTTTCAGCAAATTGTCGCCCAGGGCATCAGCGCGCAGTTGCTGGAATGGAAAGGCATCGAAGCCACGGAAAATCTGGCCAAAAGTCCGAATGCCAAAGTAGTGGTGATCGGCGGCGGCAAGAACGGCTTGCCGTTGATCCTCGGACAGTAAGAGCAAATTCCCGTAGAGACGCGGCTTGCCGCGTCTCAACTGCGTGCAGGCTGCCGCTTCATTCCGTCTCGACGGCCGCAAATCTTCTACAATGCTGCTCTCATGGTTGGAGGCCTTTTTCCGATGCGAAGCCTGCGTTTGGCAGCCGCCGTTTGTTTCGTAACCTTTCTTTCTCTGGTGCAAATTTCCTGGGCGCAAAGCCCTGAAGAGAAGACGGCGAAGTATCTGGAATCGGTGCGGCATCAGCCGGGATTGCTGCTGGCATTTCTGCAGCAAATGCCCAAGGGTGGCGATCTGCATGTCCACCTGAGCGGCGCGATCTATGCGGAAAGCTTCATCGACTGGGCCTCGGAGAACGCTCTCTGCGTGGACCGCAGCAGTTCCAAACTGATCCACGCATCGTGCGATTCGTGCGAGCCTTACAAGGTTAAGCCGTCGGTGCGCTGCGCCTATCAGGACCACATTCTCTACAACCAACTCGTGGACGCCTGGTCGATGCGCAACTGGCATCGGGAGGAGGAATCGGGCCACGACCATTTCTTCGCTACCTTCGAAAAATTCGGCCCGGCAATGGAGAAACACGTCGGAGATGCGTTTGCAGAAGTAGCGTCCCGGGCAGCCGCCGATCATCTGCAGTATGTAGAGGTGATGAACACAGCCGATGGAGGTCAGGCGGCCATTTTGGGCACCAAGGTCGGATGGGATGACGACTTCGGAAAATTCCGCGACAAACTGCTGGCCGGAGGAATGACAGATGTAGTGGCGTCGGTTCGCAGCCAACTTGATTCCGATGAATCCCGAAAAAAAGAAGTGCTGCACTGCGGAACGGCGCGGGCTGCTCCAGGATGCGAGGTCACGATCCACTATCTCTACCAGGTTCTGCGAGGTCTTCCGCGCGAACAGGTCTTCGCCCAGATCTTGCTCGGCTTCGAGTTGACCAAGGCCGATCCGCGCTTCGTCGGCTTCAACCTGGTGATGCCCGAAGATTATTACGTGCCCATGCACGACTTTGACCTGCACATGCGGATCATCGAGACCTTGCACAAGTTCTATCCCGCGACCCACGTGTCGTTACACGCCGACGAACTGGCGATGGGGCTGGTTCCCCCCGAGGGCCTGCGGTTTCACATTCGCGAATCGATGGAGCGCGGCGGTGCGGAACGCATTGGGCACGGCGTCGCCGTCATGAACGAAGACGACCCGGTCAAGCTGCTGCAGGAGATGGCCAGGAAAAATGTGCTGGTCGAGATTTGCCTGACGTCGAACGATGTGATTCTCGGCGTGAGCGGCGACCGCCATCCGCTGCCGCTGTACATGAAATACGGAGTGCCGGTGGCGCTCGCGACCGACGATGAGGGGGTCTCGCGCAGCGATATGACGCACGAATATCTGCGGGCGGTCGAGACGTATGGCTTGTCATATGGCGATCTGAAACGGATGGCGCGCGCGAGCCTGGAACATAGCTTCATTCCGGGCAGGAGCGTCTGGCAGAAGCCCGAGTCGAGTGTCGCGATCTGCGAACTCGATCTTCGAAAGCCGGAGAGCCCTTCACCACCTTGCAAAGCGCTCCTCGATAGCAGTGAACGCGCTCGCGTGCAATGGCAACTGGAGCGGGCGTTCGCTGAGTTTGAGAAGAAGTTTTAGCGTACAGTTGTCATCCTGAGCGAAGCGAAGGACCTGCTTTTTGCTGGTGCGAGAGACAGCAGGTCCTTCGCTTCGCTCAGGATGACAAACTCATATTTGTGAAAATGTGTATTTATGTCCCCAGATTTATTTGCTCGTGCTGAATCCGCCGCCGCATTCGTTCTTTCCCAAACCAAACTGCGCCCGCAGATCGGGCTCGTCCTCGGCTCCGGCCTCGGATCTTTCGCCGACGACCTCACCGAAGCCGTTCGTATTCCCTATTCCCACATCCCGGCGTTTCCGCGTTCGACGGCGGTGGGGCACGCCGGACAACTAGTGGTAGGCAAGGCCGGCAACGTCCCCGTGGCCGTGATGCAGGGACGGGTGCATCTCTATGAAGGTTATTCCGCCGCCGAGGTCGCTTTTCCAACGCGTGTGTTCGGGCGCATGGGCATACGCGCGTTAATTCTTACCAACGCGGCCGGCGGCATCAACGTCGAGTACGGACAGGGCGCGCTCGTCATCCTACGCGATCACATCAATCTGCAGGGACAGAATCCGCTGACGGGCGCGAACGACGAGCGCCTGGGCCCGCGCTTTCCCGACATGAGTTATACCTACGCCAAGCGTTATCGCGAACTGGCGTTGGAGGAAGCGAAGAAGCTTTCGATTCCGCCGCGCGAGGGCGTTTACGCGGCGCTGGCTGGGCCGAGTTACGAAACCCCGGCAGAGATTCGCTACCTGCGCGCCATCGGCGCCGATCTGGTCGGCATGTCGACCGTCCCGGAAGCAATCGCCGCGCGCCACATGGGGATGAACGTCCTGGCCATCTCCTGCGTGACGAACATGGCCGCCGGAATTCTCGATCGAGCGCTCGTCCACGAAGAAGTGCTCGAAGTGGGACGGCGAGTGATGGGACAGTTCATCGCGCTGCTGCGGGCCGTGCTGCCGCGGATCGCGGCGGAATTGCAGACGCCGGGCTAAATTGTGCCTCACAAGAAGGGACGCGGCAAGCCGCGTCTCTACACGTCGTCCTTCGTACAGCTCTAGAAAACCAACTTCAAACCAAGCTGAATCACGCGCGGGCCGCCACCCCCGAGGCCGGGATTTCCTTGCGCGACGTCGGGTGTCTGGCTGATCGTCCCCTGGGGACTTACCTGAAAACCGCCAAACTGATCCAGCCCCGGCGTAAAGCTGCCAGCACTGGGAAGCGCAAAGTTAGGATGATTCAGGATATTGAAGAATTCGGCCCGAAACTGGATTCCCAAGTGTTCCAACAGTTGGGTGTCCTTGAGCAGGGAGAAATCGACATTCGTGTAGCCAGGCCCGTAAATCGAATTCCTGGATAGGTTGCCGAATGTCCCGTCCGCAGGCTGCTGAAAAGCCAGTGGATTGAGGTAGCCGCTGGCAGGAGTCCAGTTGGGCAGGATGGGGTTGACACCCGGTAACAGATTCGGGCGCTGATTAAAATAGAATCTGCCGCTGTTGTCATTTCCATTCGCAATGGGAATCGGGCGGCCACTCTGCGCGCTGACGACCCAGTTGAGAGACCAGCCTGCGCCCACGGCTTTCGGGAGCGCATGCCACACCGGCAGGTCATAGTTCAGCGCTGCAGTGAAGCGGTGTTTCGTATCGAAGGTCGAAGGCCCGCGCTCGGCCTTCAGGTTCGTGGAATCCTGCGGAAATGCCGCTCCAGCAACAAAATCGATGCCGTCGGAAGCATCGTCCAGCGACTTGGAGTAATTGTAGGTGGCAAATCCCGATACTCCGTGGGTACCCTGGATGCGCAGGGTACTTTGCAACGCATGATAGGTTGACGAGGCGATCGGCGCGAGCGTGTCTTCGTACATGAAATTCGGGTTAGGAAAATTGAAGTTTGCGTCGGGCTGATTTGCATCATACAAGCGAACCAGATGAGTGCCCTTGCTCCCGACATACCCAATTTCAAGCGATGTGTTCTCCGCCAGCCTCTGCTGGACGTTCACATTGAAATTCTGGACGTACGGTGTTCGAAAGTCCCGCGGTGTCACAAATACGTTGAACGGTCCAACGTTGTTCACGGTAAAGACCGGGGCGCCGGCGTTGCTGCCGTCGAAGGCGGTGGGGTCATAGTTCATCGGATACACGGGAAGAGGCTGGATCGGATTTGTCGCTATGCCCGCCGACGAGGTGAAGTTGGCGATGAGCAGGTCCTGCGGAACGTAATCATAGAAGATCCCATAGCCGCCGCGGACCACTGTTTTCGGAGTCACACTCCAGGCAAATCCGATTCGCGGGCTGAAATCGGTCAATTGGCGCTTGTAGGCGCCATCCACCCCGTCTGTTCCCACCATTGCGAGCAGCCCATCCCTGCCGATATTCGACAGTAGGTTATGTTTTTCACTGAGGGGCCCGAAGTACTCCCATCGCAATCCGTAGTTCAAAGTGAACTTTGACCCGAGGCGGTAGTCGTCTTGTCCGAAGAATGACAACCCCTTGTTGTAGGTCGTCCGTTGCGTGTTGCCCGTAAGGATTGACGGGAAGGTGTTGCCGATGAAGTAATTTGCTAACGAAGTGGAAACAGGGTCGTCGCACCCTGGAAGAGGGTTGGCCGCGCATTGGAACGAAGAATTATCGGAGCCAAACGACAGGATGCCCCGTTCGAGGTTGTCGTTGAAGTTGTCCACTGCCGCCCACCGGAATTCTCCACCAAACTTAAACGTGTGCTTGCCGCGTAGCCAGGTGAAATTGTCGAGAAACTGGTAGGTCTCGCTGGTTCGGCCGCGAGGCACACTGAATCCCTGCGCCCCCAGGTTCTCGATGCCGCCGCTGAAATCCAGTTCGGGCAACCCCAGTTTCCCGGTCCCAAGGTTGAAGGGGAACTGCGTGGTTCCCAGGGACGCGGGGTTGAACCCCTGGTTCAGGTCAACCGAACTGAAGGAAGTGCGGTAGCGACTATAACCAACCCGGACTTCGTTAATCCTGGTGGCCGAGAAGGTCGAAAGCCAACTGAACGAAGCTACCTGCACCCGGGTGGGAGAGGTCTGCGCGAATTGGGGCAGGCGTGAGCCTTTCCCAAATCCCCCTTGCGATCCCAACGGGAAAGATTGATTGCTTTGACCGAAGGCATAACGCCCGGTGATCAGCTCGTTACTAGTCAGGTAATGATCCAGCTTGACGATCATGTTGTCCAGGTTGTTGGTATCGTTGACCACAGATGCAATCGACGGCGAGTCGCTGGCAGGATAAAAAGTGCTAAGAATATTCAACAGTGCTGGATTAACGGTTGTGATCTGCCCGCTCGAAAGAGCTAAAGCCTGGGCCTGGCTGATTTCTTGATTCGTAGGTACGCCTAATACGAAATCCGAGCCCACGGCTTCGCGCTGCCCCTCGTACGCGCCAAAGAAGAAGGTCTTGTCTCTTACCACGGGTCCTCCAACAGCGGCGCCAAAGTTGTTATTGCGAAACGATGTGTGCCTGGGTTCGGTGTTGAAGATGTTGCGTGCATCGAGCGCGCTGTTTCGGAGAAATTCGAAAGCGGAGCCGTGGAACTGATTGGTCCCGGAGCGAGTAATGATGTTGACCACCGAGCCGCTGTTTCGGCCATACTCCGCGCCAAACTGCGATTGCAGATTGAACTCCTGGATCGCGTCGATGGGCAGAAGCGTCGCCGGCGCCCCGGTGATTCCCACCTGGTTCAAGGCTGAGTTGTTGAAGTAAGGATCGTTGTTGTCGGTGCCATCGAGGGAATAGTTGTTTGACCGATCTCGGTTCCCGTTGATGTTGAATTGTCCGAAACCACCCTGCGTGCCGGCCACGCCCGAAGGGTCTACGGTTACGCCCGGCGTTAGAGCAACGAGCTTCCCGAAGTCTCGACCATTCAGTGGCAGTTCCACTACCAACTTGCGGTCGACGATCTCGCCCAGGACATCCCGCGTGGTTTCGATCACCGGCGCTTCCGCCGTCACCGTCAACTGCTCCTTCCGTTGCTGCACCTTGGTCAGATCAAAGTTTGCCGTTGTGTCCAATCCCACGTTGACCTGAACGTTCTGCGCCGCTGGCGACAGCCCGGCGGATTCCACCGTGACCGTGTATTCGCCGGCCGGTAGTTCCGCCAGCACGTAACCGCCATCTGCGCCGGTGGCGGCTTCGCGTTGCAGGCCGGTACCGATGCTTTTGGCGGAGACCTTCGCTCCGGCGATTACGCTGCCGCTGGGGTCGACTACTGTGCCGCGGATGGATCCGCGGAAGCTCTGTGTCCATGCGGGCGTGGCGATCAGCGACAGCGCCGCTACGCCGATGGTCAGGATCAAGATTGCCAGTATTCGTTGACTGCTCCTGCCTCTAGGCATGACCGGTTCCTTGTGTGAAGTATGGTCTAAAGATGTGTTGTGAACTCTTTCTTCGAACTTAGTGCCCCTTGCGGGGTATAAAGATCGGCCGCGGAGGATCGATGCCGTACGCCGCCGCGAAGCTGGCCTGGTTGAGCGCAAAGCTGGCTCGTCCGCGCGAATCGATGAAAAGCAAGGGCTGTTTGAGCGGCACATCGCTGAATGTCTTGACGAACGGCATTTCGATTTCGCGTCCCGCGATCGTAACTTTCAGTTTATCGCCGCGCTGATAGCCGAGTTTCAAAAAATCTTCGGCGGTGATGTTCGTGATCAGGTTGCCGAACGGACCATCCAGAGCAATCACTTCGCCGGTCAGCCCTTTCTCATCCACGCTCGCGGGTTTCAGATCGAGCCGGACCAGTTCCTTAACTACGGGCCCGACCTGAGTCCAGTCGTCGCCACGCGCGATGTGAGCGCCGACGGGAGAGAAAATATCGCGGCCATGGAACGTCGAGGAAATCTTAGCGCCGACCATCCAATCGGGATTGGTGACCTCGCGAATGGCTTCGACGCCGTCGCGGTCCTCGACCATCGTCATCAGGCCGTTGTCGGGCAGCACGAAAAATTGTCCGCGCTTCGATTTCACTACCACCGCCTTGCGCGAACTGCCCACGCCGGGATCGACCACTGCCACAAATACCGTTCCGGCCGGGAAGTAGGGCGTGGCGCCGAACAGGAAGCGCGCGCCGTCTCGAATCGAAAAAGCATTCACCTGATGGGTGAGATCGACAATGCGAAGGTTCGGCGCGATGCCGTACATGACGCCCTTGCACAGCGCCACCGAGTCGTCGAGGATCCCGAAATCGGTCATGAAGACGACGGTCGGCGGAGGCTGCACCGCCGGATGCTGCGCCAGCAGGGGGCTTGGGAGCAGAAATAAGGCGAACCACAGACACAATATTCGCGCCGGCTTCCTCGCCGGCGGTAATGTTCCGCGCATAAGGGCGAATTCTCCGAAAAGACTACTATAATCTGGGCAGCAAGAAATTAGTTGGCAATCGATCAACCCAGGAGAGAGTCAGCGATGTCCAACGTGATTCCTGAAAAATACCTCGACCTATTCCAGAAGCGCGCTTTCGCCAGTCTGGGCACGCTCATGCCCGATGGGAAGCCGCAAGTCACTCCCGTGTGGTGCGATTTCGACGGCCAGCACGTCATCTTCAATTCGGCCCGCGGACGTCAGAAAGACCGCAACGTGCGCCGCGATCCGCGCGTGGCGCTGGCCATCGTCGATCCCGACAATCCTTATCGCTATCTGGAGATCCGCGGCACCGTGGTTGAGATTACCGAAGACGGCGCCGCCCAACACATCGACAAGATGGCCAAGAAATACTTGGGCGCCGACAAGTATCCCTATGCCCAGCCGGGAGAGGTTCGCGTGCTCTACAAAATCCGGCCGGAACACACCACCGTGATGGGATAGCTCGCGTGGAGTGTGGGGACGGGCGACCTCGCCCGTCCAAGCCGAGCGCAGTTCGGCAGCCGCCCGCGGCCACAGCAACTCTGGATTAGCAATGGCCTGCGCGGGACGCGAGCAAAGATGTCCGCGCCACACGAGCCATCCCTCTTTTCTCCGATAACCTTTCTTCAACAAATCAGTCCAACTCACGACGGAACTTCGTGGGAGCCTTTTTCGTATTGAGAAGGAAGACTGGGGATTCTCGCCAGTGTCTGTCTCCTGCAAGGAGGGGTTCATGGAAGTGGGGAAAAATAACGGCGACGGAATGCACGCCATAAATGCTCAGGCCGATAGCATTTCAGCACAGCATGTGGTGAAGGCCGCGCACGAGGAACTCCTCCAGCTCATGCGGCAGCGGGCCGAGATCATGAGGCGCATAGGCACGGTAAAGCAGACGATTGCCGGATTGGCGAATCTTTTCGGCGAGCAGGTGCTGGGCGACGATTTGCTGGAACTGATCGATCGCAAACCCAACGGCCGCCAGCCTGGGTTCACCAAGGCGTGCCGGAGGGTACTGATGGAGGTGCGGCGTCCGCTGGGAGCCCGCGAGGTTTGCCTGGAGCTGGAACGATATGCTCCGGCCATCCTGGCGAGGCACAAGGATCCGCTGGCCTCGGTCACCACCGTTTTGAATCGCCTGGTGGACTACGGCGAGGCTCGCAGCTTGAGCAACGAACGGGGCCGCCGGGTATGGGAGTGGATCAGCGACACCGAGCCGTCGGCGGACGCGATGCCTGCCAGGAAAACCGCCTGATCGCGGCCCTCAGCGGGCGGTTGGGGTTAGCGCCAGCTGCGCTGCTGGCCGTCGGACGGGGGAATCACTAAAGGCTCGTGATGCGCTTTGGCGGCGTGATCGTTGATCGCGGTCGCGGCCTGGGTGCGCAGGTTGCCGATTCTGGCGTCGAAGTCGAGCGTGCTGACGCTGTGGGCACACAGCGCGCACGTGAACTTCATGCCGCCTTTGATGCGCTCGATTCGGTAGGCTTTCACTGAGTGAATTGTAGTCCCCGCAGGCAGCGTCGGATGCGTGATGATCGGAACGAAGGTAATGCAGTCGAAGGAGCCAATGGGGTTGTTTGTGTGGGGACGGGCGACCTCGCCCGTCCAGGCCTGCGTAGCGACAGCCGCCCTCGCCCGTCCAAGCCCGCGTAGGGATAGCCGCCCTCGGCTGTCCTATCTTGCCAGGCGGTTGTATTTCTTCAGCACCTCTCGCAGACGGTCGTGGGGCAGGGCTATGACCTTGTGGTTGTCGATGCCGGTCATGGTTTCGGCGGCTACCATGGCGTTGACTACGGCTTCTTCGGTGGCCTGGACTGTGGCGAGAAACAGGGGATCCAGGCTGTCATTAGGCAACATTTTCAGGTCGCGAACTCCCTTGGTTGAGGCCGCTCCGGGATTGGCCGTGGAGAATGCCACGAAGATGTCGCCGGAGCCGTCGCCGGAGTAGCTGCCGTCGCGGCCGAGGCCCAGAGACGCTCGGCGGGCCAGGCGCTTCAGTTGGGTCGGAATCAGCGGCGCGTCGGTGGCGACCACGATGATGATCGAGCCGACGTCATCTTTCCAGACGGTGTTTTCGGGAATTTCACGTCCCACGGGAACGCCCACGATGCGCAATTGGTCGCGCTCTCCGTAGTTGCACTGCACGAGCACGCCGACCGTGTATCCGCCTGCTTTCGCGTTGAGCACGCGCGAGGAGGTTCCGATGCCTCCCTTGAATTCGTTGCAGATCATGCCAGTGCCGCCGCCTACGTTGCCCTCTTCTACGGGGCCACCGTGCGCGGAATCTAGCGCGTGGAAGACGTGCTCGGGTTTCACGTGGAATCCGTTGATGTCGTTGAGATAGCCGTCCCAGGTTTCGGCCACCACGGGCAAGGACCACCAGTAGCCTTCCATGTCGGGCTCGCCGCGCTTCACTTTCCAGGCGATAACGGCGTCGCGCACCACGCCTACGCTGTGCGTGTTGGTGATCATGATCGGGCCGTTGAGAAAGCCCGAATCTTCGAGCCAGGTCGTGCCCGTCATCTCGCCGTTCCCGTTAAGCGTGAACCAGGCGCCGAAAACGGAGTCGTTCGCGTTCTTCCCACGCGGATGAATGGCGGTGACGCCGGTGCGGACCGGGCCTTCTCCCACTTTGAGCTTGCCGCTGCCGGAGATGAGCGTGGTGTGTCCGACTTCTACGCCTTTGACGTCGGTGATGGCGTTGTTCAAGCCGGGCGTGCCGTCAAAAGGGACGCCGAGGTCGCGGGCTCGCGGCTTGGCTTGAGAAAAGGAGAGCGTGCTGGCGCAGAGAAGAGCGCAGAGAAGTACGGTTGGGAATGAGAGGATTCGGAATTGCATCATAGATTGTTGCTCGATGGAGTGCCGGCGGCAGTATAAAGCATGGAAGGCGTGGTTTAGAATCCTGCTAGGAAAAGCAGGCGTGGTTAGGACACGGCGTCAGGAGACGAAATGGAGAACTGGAAGCGCGCGGTGATTGCGGGATCGGCGGCGGCAGCGGCGATGTTGGTGATGAAGGGAAAACGTCCGGCAGCGGTGTTGGTGGGAGGTGTGGGATTGGCGGTGCTGGCGTCCGAGTATCCGGATCAGTTTGGAAAAATTCGCGAAGAGCTGCCTTCGTATGTGCGGCAGGGAACGAAGTTTCTGGATCTGGCGATGAAGATCGGCAACAAGGTCGAGGAGTGGGCGGAGCAGCGCGCGGCGCGGGCGTTTGAGGAGTTGGGGGAGTACTAGCTTTTCGCTATTCGTGTTCGCTGTTCGCAAATACGATTGGCGAACAGCGAATAGCGAACGACGCACAGCCTTACTCAATGCCCAGTTGTTTGCGGGCTTCGGGGCTTAGGCGTTCAGGAGTCCAGGCTGGTTCCCAGACCACATTGACGTTGGCGTTGCGGACGCCGGGGAGTTGTTCGACTCGGGACTTGACCTGCGCGCTGATGTTGACGTGTTCGGGGCAACCTTGGGCGGTGAGGGTCATATCGACGGTCACGTCCTGTTGACCTTCGGGTACGTCGTCGAAGCGGACGTCGTAGATCAGTCCGAGATCGACGATGTTGACGGGAATTTCGGGATCGTAGCACTGCTTGAGTGCGTTGAGAACGTCATCCTGGGCAATGGGCATGAGTTCAGTTTAACCGATTGCGCTGGCGAAATCTTAACCACGAAGCACGCGAAGTCGCGCGAAGGAAACCCTGACAGCCCGTGGTGAAGGTCAGGTTCGTATCAGGGTATCGCTTTAGCGATGCCGTAAGTACTACGCTATGAATGCGCCTTTAGGCGCTGCTTTTGGACGCTGCGGTTTCACCACAGGCTGCTAAGAATAAAGTTCATGGCTATCGATCCGGAGTTTCAGAAAAAACTGCAAGTCTTTCTGGTGGCCGCCATGGTGCTGGCGGGCGGGCGGGCGGCGTATATCGTGTACGAGCGGCGCGAGGCCATGAAGGAGGACGCGAAGCCCCGCCAGGAAACGGCGTTGAAGGCGGACTACTACGTCACGCCGAAGAGGCTGCATCCTTATGATCTGAAGTCGGCGCGGCAGTTGACCGAGCAACCCGTATGGGTGAAGGTCGGATATCAGCTCACGTACTACCCGTATGATCGGGAGCGGCACAAGACTGACTTCGGGCATGAGGCGGGAACGTTGTTGCCTTTGCAGAAGCTGGCGATTCAGGACGTGGTGACCGGTGTTTCTCCGCTGGCTCCGGGGATCAAGCAGGTGCTGGCTTGCTTTGAGGTGGAGGGCAAGAGTTACGCGGTTCCGATCGGAGCGGAGAAGGGCAGCGACTTCAGGATTTATTCCGACGACATTTTCTTCATCGAAGATCCGCACGATCTTTACAAACACTGGCCCGCGGATATCTGGCAGAAGATTGATGCGCATGAAGTGCAAGCGGGGATGAGCGAGTTGCAGGCGATCTTCGCGATTGGGATAGGTATCCCGCAGGGCTCGGGCGCTTACGGTTCGCGAACTCTGCGCTATGCAAATGGTGGCAAGCCGCTGGTGATTACGTTTCAAAACGACAAGGCGGTCGAGATCAGGCCGGGCTCGTAAGCTACAATTCCGGTCATGAAACGAGCGCTCGGCGTCGTTGCCTCTCTTCTTCTATTTTTCTTTTTCAGCTCTTCCCTCAGTTTCGCCGCGCCGCGTACCCTGCGCGTCGATTATTACCACACCGGAAACTCGCACGAAGAGTGGTTCAGCCTGGATCGAATCGTGCTGGAGCCTCTGGATTGGCCCGGGAATCCGAACAAAACCATCGACGAGAGTCAGATGGGGAATTACCGGTTTGAAGTCCGCGAACGGGCGAGCGGGAAGTTGGTGTACTCGCGCGGATTCAATTCCGTGTTTGGAGAGTGGAAGACGACCGAAGAGGCGCTGCACGGGAACCGGACGTTTTCCGAGTCGTTGCGCTTTCCAGCGCCGGACGCTCCGGTGGAAGTGTCGCTGCAAGAGCGCGCGGAGAGCGGGGTTCACCAAGATCCAAAAGAAGCGTGGAAGGAAGTCTGGAAGGCGGCGGTCGATCCGAAAGACAAGTTCGTCGACCGGTCGCGTCCACCATCGCCGGGGCCATTGCTGGAATTGCAGAAGATGGGCGATCCGGCGACGAAAGTCGATTTGCTGGTGCTGGGCGATGGTTACACGGCGGCGGAGCGCGGGAAGTTTGAGAAAGATGCGCGCCGATTCATGGAGGCGCTGTTTTCGACTCCGCCGTTTCGCGAGCACCAGAAAGATTTCAACGTGTGGGGGCTGTGTCCAGCGGCGGAGGAGTCGGGCGTGTCGCGGCCTTC
>JBAVVP010000248.1:0-1665 GCA_049697355.1 Terriglobales bacterium | reverse complement strand
CGTCTGTCCTTCGATGGCAAGCCGCATGGTTTCAGCTTTACCCGGGTCGGCAATGGCAATCCGATCGCAAAAATCGTCGCCTCGCGGAACTCCACCGAGATCGAGTCCGGTGTCGATGGATTCACGTTCATGAAGACGACGGATTCCGGCTGGGTCGACTATGTGATGGATGAGCACACGTCCCTGGCGGAGACGCGGGACCGCATCGCCGCCACCAGCATGCTCGCGACGTGGCGCTGGACCCGCAATCCGAAGTCCTTCCCCGAGGCCAACAACGCCATTCTTCAGGCCATGATCAAGGAGTTCGCCACCACCTACAGCGAAGGCGTGCAGGACAGTATGTACCGCATGGGGCTGCGTGCGCTGGAGGCCACGCCCGAAATCTCGGAAGTCGCCATGGCGATGCCGAACCTTCATTACATCCCGATGAACCTGTCGCACTTCAAGCTAGACAATCCGGGCGTCGTGTTCCTTCCTACCAACGAGCCGCACGGTCAGATCCAGTGCACTGTTGGTCGCGGTGAGTAGAACGCAACAGCGAGCGACTGGTGCACTTCGACTGAGCCTGGAGTGCTTGCCGCACCGCTGAGCAGGCGGTGCTCGAGTACTTCGAAGGGCAGACAATTCATCCCATCAGGTGAATCCGCCTGATCGGATGTTGTCCTATCGTTCCGCATTGTGGGAGTCAATCAGACATGCAGTCAGTCAGCAATCCAGACGCCTCGAGCGTACGCAAGATCACAGCGGAGGGGCTTTCCCGCCTCGATCAAAGCAGCTTCATTTCCGTTCTGGGTGATATTTTCGAGCATTCTCCCTGGGTGGCGGAGGGCGCATGGCCGTTCCGCCCTTTTGCTGACGCGGATGCTCTGCATAAGCGAATGGTGGAGGTTGTCCGGAATGCCTCGCGTCGCGCGCAGCACGATCTTATCTGTGCGCACCCTGATCTTGCCGGAAAGGCTGCGATCGCGGGCGAAATCACGGATGCCTCGAAGCGCGAGCAGGCGGGTTCCGGACTTGGCAGCCTTACGAAGGACGAATTCGTGCGGTTTCAGGAGTTGAATACCGCATACAAGGCTAAGTTCGGCTTTCCGTTCATCATGGCCGTGCGCGGCAACATCAAGACGGACATCATGGCCGGTTTTGCTGAACGCCTGAAGAACTCGCCTGACCAGGAATTCGAACGCGCTTTGGGAGAGATCGCAAAAATCGCGGGGTTTCGGTTGCACGAGCTGATCCCCGGCTGATGCGGAGCGTCGATCGAGGGCGAATCGGTAACGTCATGGGCAAACGGCGGTGGGGCGACAGGCTGTGACGTTTGCAAAAAAGCCCAGTGTGCTAGAATACGTTCGCAGGGAGGATGCAGATGGCCAGAATGAGAGCAGTCGAAGCCGCTATGCACGTCCTCGAGCAAGAGGGCGTAACGGCGGTATTCGGCGTGCCGGGTGCGGCGATCAACCCGTTCTACGCTGCGATGCGAAAGCGCAACTCCTTCAAGCATACCCTGGCCCGTCACGTTGAGGGCGCTTCGCATATGGCGGAGGGCTATACGCGGGCTGCCCCCGGCAATATCGGGGTTTGCGTGGGGACGTCGGGGCCTGCCGGTACCGATATGGTTACTGGCCTATACTCAGCCTGGGCTGATTCAATCCCAATCCTGTGCATTGT
>JBAVVP010000247.1:0-29468 GCA_049697355.1 Terriglobales bacterium | reverse complement strand
GTCGTAGACGGTCCGGTGGCCCAGTCCAAGTTGATAGCAATGGGCCATGAAGGCCAGGATGTCCTCGCGCGCCACCTGCTCTAGCGAACTCTTTTCATAGGACGGGACGAGCAACTCCTTCAGGGTGTAGCGGTAACTGATGTAGGTCCGGTGGCTGCGCTGAGCCTGGACCATCGCGAGGTATTGGTCGACGGCCGCGGCCAGCGCAATGCCGGTTGAACTGATCGTCGCAGGCTGTGCCGGGCGCGACATGACGCCGGCTTTGAGAGCCTCAACTTCGATGGCCTTGAGCCGGGCCGCTTCGGCCACGGCCGCGAAGTCAGCAACGGCCTGGCGGTGACGCTTGACGTGCTCATACCACTCGAGGTAATAACTGCCCTCGGGGTGGTGTTCGTCGCGGCCCGCAATCAGGACGTGGTCGCGCACGATCCTGCCGCTGCGCTTGACGACGTTGGCGAAGCGCCACGCGTCTGAAACTTTTACGTACTTGAGAATCTTGACCCGATGGGTGTAAAGCTTTGGCTTTCCCGGCATATTCCATCTCCCTGTCGAGGGAATGGAAGGTAGACCGGATCGCGAATTCGGGCAAATCCCGAAACGGTATGGAGGGAGTAGAAGGAGTTGACGGAATGGACAGCGACTGAACCGACAGGAAGAACGACAGGAAGCGGGTTAAAGCGATGAAAACAAACAAAAGCGGAGAGATGGCAGCGTTCTAACCAACTGAACTACGTCCCCAACTTTGTTTTCTTACCTTACCGGAAACCCGCGTGTTTAGTGGCTTTCCTCAGGATCAATCGCGATTCGCCTGCGTCGTCTGTTTCAACTCCAGAAAACCAAGTTCTGAGGTAATGGACGCCATGGACACCGAGCTAAACCGCAGTCCAAAAACTGTGGAGCAGCTGTCCCTGCCCCGTGAATGAATTGTAGCAGAGGAAATTCAGATCAGTACAGGTTTGACCTGCCATTTGGCGCTCAGGCCATCAACAAGGTGCGGATCACGCACACTGCGGATGCGCCCCACTCTGGCCAATCCAAACAGTTCCGATGTCTTCGTAGCGGTGTTTTCGATCGATCGAAACGAAAATTCAGATCAAGCCCAGGGGGTCTGTTCGCGTATATTTGGACCATGTTCGGTACCTCCCAGAAGACGAGTTCGTCGCTCAAGCGGCCCATGACAACTTCGGGCACACGAATTACGTTCTTCTGGCATGGGTACATTTGAGCTGGATCAGATTTCAAAGCAAGCTCAAGCCCACCGCCAGGAATGAACCAGCGAGTGGGCTTTTGGTTTTGATGGGAGACTTTGACCGTCAAAACGAAGGCGACGATTGTCATTATCCAATTAAGGAAGGTGAGTCACATGGTAATCATGAAGTTTGGCGGTACCTCAGTGGAAAATGCCCACGCGATCCAGCGCGTGGCGGAAATTGTACGCAGCCGGAAAAAACTGGGCCCGGTGGTCGTGGTCAGCGCCTTCGCGAAGGTCACCGATCAGCTCGTACTGATGGGTCAGAGAGCGTCGTCCGGGGATTGCGACTCCAGTCTGCAAGTATTGCGAGCGCTTCGGGAACGCCACTTGGCGACCGCGGACGAATTGCTCGGCCAGGAACTCTCCGCCAAAATCGCTCCTGAGCTCGAGAGCATTTTTGTCCAGATGGAGCAGTTCCTGCGCGGCGTTGCGGCGGTCAAGGAACTCTCTCCGCGAAGCAGCGATTACCTGCTTTCTTTCGGGGAACTGCTCTCCAGCCGAATCGTGGCGGCGGCGTTGCCGGTGCTGGGGTTGGAAGCGGCCTGGGTGGACTCCCGCGATTGTGTCGTTACGGACGGCACTCACACTCACGCTTTACCGCTTATGGAAGAAACCCGCGAGCGATCGCTCGCGAAGATTGCTCCCATCGTAAAGAAAAGGCGGATTCCAGTGATGGCTGGCTTCATCGCGGCGACCAAAGATGGCGTACCGACAACGCTGGGACGTGGTGGATCCGATTACTCAGCGGCCATCGTTGGAGCGGCACTAGACGCCGGGTCGATTGAGATCTGGACGGATGTCGAAGGCATGATGACCACCGATCCGCGGATTTGCCCGGATGCGCAAACCATCCGGCGGATCAGTTTCAACGAGGCGGCCGAGTTGGCTTATTTCGGCGCCAAGGTGCTGCATCCCGCCACTCTGTTGCCAGCCATTCACAAAAATATTCCTGTATTCGTTTTGAATTCCCGCAATCTGAAGAGCAAGGGCACTCGAATCACCGAGCACGCGCCGCACGATCGCGGCACTTTTCGCGCGATTACGGCGAAGACGGGCATCAGCATCGTCAATGTTGTAGCGTCCCGCGGCGTGATGGTCCACGGCTTCCTGCGGGCGGTATTCGAACAGCTCGATCAGCACGGGGCTTCGGTCGATATTGTTGCCATCTCCGAGGTGAGCCTGTCGTTCACGATGGAAACCAAACGGCTGCCCAAGGCCCTCCTCTCCGAACTGGAACGAATTGCGGATGTGACTTGCGACGACCAGCAGGCCATTGTCTGTCTGGTCGGGGAAGACATCCATGGCAGGCCCGGGATCGCGGCGAGTGTGTTCACCGTCGTGGCCGAGGCGGGAGTGAACGTGCGCATGATTTCCCAGGGAGCTTCTGAAATCAACATCAGCTTTGTGATCAAGCAGAGCGATGTTCCGCGCGCGGTGCGCCGCTTGCACAACCGTTTCTTTCCGAGTCACTCCGAAACGGCCGAGCCTGCGTTCATGGGGGCTCGCAAACCGAGCGCAGGCAAGGCCAATGGAGCCGCGCACGCACGCATTGGAAACGGCTCGAATCCCCGATCCCAAGCTGTGCCGCGTATTGGAAAAATGCGCTCGTTGTCGTTGCCAATTGCGGTTACAAGTGGTGCGAAGAGGGGCTAGGGAGCAAGATGCTCGCGATTCTCATCCGGGGAAGTTCAGTTTCCGTTGGAGAGCGACAAATCTCGGGTTGGAACGCAGGTCGTCGAGCGCGGGTTCCACCTTCAGAAACACGAGGCCATTGGATCGGTCGGCGAAAGCCTTCTCCAGCCAATTCAGCGCTTCTTCCCGTTTCCCCAGACCCGCATACACTAGTGCGAAGTAGTACGGAGAGACGTACTGCCTTTTGGACTCCGAGATCAGGCCGGCAAGCAATTTCTCGGCTTCCGCCTTGTTTCCTGAACGTGCATAAACATTGGCTAAAGCCGAAGTCATCAGCGGAGTTCCGTGGGACAACTCCACTGCCTTGCGCAATTCTGGAATGGCGAGAGCAAAATCCCCCTTCTGGGCATATGACAAACCGAGGACCAGATGCGGCAGTTCGTAGGATGGATCCATCTCCAGAGTATTGCGAAGTTGTTGAATGGCCCGGTCATACTGGCGCGCCATATAGAACCGCCAGCCCAGGCTGAAATTGATGCTGATGGAGAGGGGATCCAACTCGCGGGCTTTGTTGATCTGCGCGAAACTGTCCTCCGGACGGCCCATCGCCACCAGGTAAAGGGAATATCTCTGGTAGGCGGTGGCATAGCTGGGATTATCCTGAATCGCTTTTGCGAAGCCTGCCGCGGCGCCACCCCAATCCCAATCGTAGTTAAACTTGACCGTGGCCAGCGAGGTTTCCGCTTCCGAGAGTTTCGGGTCGATTTCGAGGGCTCTCAGTGCGGCCGCTTTCGCCTTGGGAGCGGCTTCCGCCGCAGCCATGGTTCCAAAGATCTCGGCGCTGATGATGGCGTAGCAATCTGACAATCCTGCGTAAGCCAGGGCGTACCCCGGATCTTGCTTTGTTGCCTGTTCAAAGTATCCGATGGCCCGGGTCAGGTTCTCATCCGATCTCTTGTTCCAGTAATAGCGTCCTTTCAGATAATTTTCATACCCCTCCGGCGCAACCGCAGGATTGCTGGCGAGCCGTTCTTGATCCTCCGGCGTCAGGTTGATGCGGATCTCGTTCACAATGGCGGAAGAAACACGATTTTGCAGCGCGAGGATGTCCCCCATCGGACTCTCATAGGTCTCGGCCCACAAGTGACGGTCGGTGGAAACCTGCACCAGTTCGGCAGTGATTCTTACGCGGTCGCCCACGCGCAGAACCGTGCCCTCGAACACGGCGTCCACGTTCAGTTCGCTGGCGATCTGCGACATGGGCTTGTGCGTGCCTTTGTAAGCCATGGCTGTCGAACGGGAAATCACGCGCAGGGAGCGGATCTTCGCCAGGTTGGCAATCAAGTCGTCGGTCATGCCATCGGCAAAGTACTCCTGGTCTTTGTCTCCCGAGAGATTTTCGATCGGCAGCACGATCAGGGACTTATTTCGCACCCGGCCGGCTTGGTTCGCATCGGCCCGATTGCGGTAAATCAAGCCAGCGCCGACCAGAACCGCCGCGACCAAAATAGCGGCAGCCAGGATCGCAAAACGGGTTGTTGAGAACGGTCGCTCGGAACCTGCTGTTGCTGGCTTGGAAGGAGCCTCTAGGGCGGTCGCACCGGTCGTCTTCGGCGTAGTTCCTTGGCCGGCAACATCCCCGCCCTCCGGCTCCGAGTCAGCGGTCGGTTCTGGAAAGGCGGAACCTACGACTGGCGCAATGAAACGGTACCCACGCCGAGGGATCGTCTCCACGAAGCGCGGGTTCTCCGATGCATCGCCCAGCACTTCGCGCAGGCGCATGACGGCATTGTTCAGTCCGTGGTCGAAATCGACGAAGGTATCGCCGGGCCAGAGCCGATTGCGGAGTTCTTCGCGTGTGACAATTTCGCCCGGCTTCTCCAGCAGCACGACCAGAACTTGGAAAGGCTGCTCTGGAAGTTTGATTCGGAGTCCATGTTTCCGGAGCTCGCAAGCCTTCAGATCGACTTCGAAAACACCGAAATGCAAAATCCTCGCAACCGCCGCAGGGCTACCCATGGGTCAGGGTGGGAGTATAGCTCCGCTGGCGCGCAAGGTCAAAGTTGGAGAGCGAGAGCTCTATCCTTCCTGTTTTCAATGACAAGCGTAAGGATGCAGAAATGTTTCCGATTGGACACATCGAGTATTGCGTTAAGGCGCTAATGCGGCGCAGATTGTCGCCGCCAAGAAAGTCCTTTTTCTGCGACGGTGGGGATCCTTTTGCAGGATGCGGCACACGGTCACTTTCAAACCATGAAACGAGGGCGACGACCATGAGCGAACAGACGATGATCGAAAAGAGATTTGAGACGGCGGTTGGTTTGATGACGTGCCTGGTGCTTGCGCTTTGCTTGACCTTGTTCTGGTCGGCGCCAGCCGAGGCCCAGGTATCCGGCGCCACCATGTCGGGCCTGATCACGGACCCGTCGGGCGCGGGCATCCCGAACGCCAGCGTTTCCATCAAGAATACGGGGACTGGGGAGGTGCACGACGTGCCAACAAATGCAAACGGCTTCTATTCCGCCCCAAACCTGTTGCCCGGGAACTACGAGGTTACGATAACGGCCGCAGGTTTCAACAAAGTCGTGCAGAAGGGAATTACCCTGACCGTCGGCGAGCAACAGGCGCTCAACCTCAGCCTGAAGGTCGGACAGGTCAGCCAAGTCGTCGAGGTAACGGCCGCACCGCCAGAAGTGCAGACCGCTACTTCATCGATCAGTTCGACTGTGGATTCCAGAACCGTCCGGGAGCTGCCACTCAATGGCCGTGACTGGGCATCGCTTGCAACTCTCACGGCGGGGGTCACCGAGGTCCCTAATCAAGTGCAGGCCTCGTTCAATGCCAATAAAGGAAACCGTGGGTTTGGCGACCAGTTGACCGATTCCGGCCACCGCCCGAACGAGAACGCCTATCGGCTCAACGGACTTTCGATCAACGATTATTCCAACGCCGCCCCCGGTGGACCCACGGGACTGAATTTGGGCGTCGATGCCGTCCAGGAATTTTCCGTGATCACCACCGGCTACACCGCGGAGTATGGACGGACCTCGGGTGCGATCATCAATGCGATTACCAAGTCGGGAACGAATCAGTTCCACGGTACGGGATTCTTCTTCGACCGCGATAGCATTTTCGATGCTCGGAACTATTTTGACGGACCGACGATCGCCCCCTTCCGCCGCATTCAGTTTGGAGGAAACGGCGGTGGTCCGATCATTAAAGACAAGACATTTTTCTTTGCCACCTACGAGGGGCTGCGCCAAAGCGAGCCCTCTTCGGTGGCCATCAATGTGCCAACTGCGGCCCAGCGGGCTTCAGCGGTGTCGGCGATTCAGCCTTATCTTGCGTTGTGGCCAGTAGCCCCCGCGGGCACCCCACTGAATAGCCACGGCACGCAAACCATCGATACGAACGTGAACGCCGTCGCCAACGAAAACAATGTCCTGGGGCGTGTCGACCACAAGATATCCAACAGCGACAGCTTGTGGGGCAGCTACTTCTTTGACTCCGGACCGTTGAAGCAAGGGGATCCACTGGGGAATACCACCCACCAGGTCTTCTCGCGTCGGCAAGCCTTCACCATCGAGGAAACACACGTCTTCAGTCCCGCACTGGTGAACACGTTTCGTGCCGGTGTAAGCCGGGCGCTAGGGAAAATCAACGACCCCGTTTCCGGAGATGCTGTCGCTACCGACGCTACGTTGGCGATCGCTCCGGGCGCCAAAGCCACTCCTCAAATTCCGGTGACCGGCCTGACCACGGCCTACGGCTTGGGAGGATTCAACCGCTTCACGCACAGGTGGACTTCGGGCCAGGTTGCCGATGACGCGTTTCTAACGCATGGCACACATTCGATCAAATTCGGATTTGCTTTCGAACGCATGCGTTATAACGTCTTGGAGCAGCTGAGTCCGAATGGAAGAATGAACAACTATGCGCTTTCTGATTTCCTTAGCAATGCCCCCAAAAAACTCAATGCCCTCTTCCCAGGCGGGTCGCACGACGTCGCTTTCCGTCAGAGTCTGTTCGCTGGGTACATTCAGGACGACTGGCGTGCGCGCTCGAACGTCACGGTAAACATCGGGTTGCGCTACGAAATGACAACCCGCCCCACCGACGCCAACACTGTCCCCGGATACACCGTCAATGGGTACACGGTGAACGCCGCGGGATTTCAGGAAATCACAACTCTGGCAAACTGCACTCCGGGCACAACCGCCTGCGGGCCGGTTGGGTTGAGCAGTCCCATCACCAAGAATCCGACAACCAAGAATTTCGAACCCCGCATCGGCCTGGAGTGGGATCCGTTTCACGATGGCAAGACCGCCGTCCGCGCCGGCTTAGGGCTATTCGACGTGCTGCCGCTAGCCTATGAATTTGGTTTGAATACTGCCGCCACCGCCCCATTCCAGATCATCGGCAACGACCCGGGCGCAACTCTTGGAACGGGAGTGCCCGACCCGAACCTGAATTTTGACCAGCAGAGCATTCGAAACCGCTTCATCGACACGAACCCCCAGCGTGCCTTGGTCATGAACTGGAACTTCAACATTGAGCGCCAATTCGCGGGGAACTGGACCGCGATCGTCGGCTATGTCGGTTCGCGCTCCGTTCATCTCTCGGCCGCAGCGGACGACATCAACCTGGTTCAACCCACTTTTGTCAGTGGCGTAGGATATGTCTTCCCTTGCGATCCGTCTCTTACCGGCGGGCTCCCGAATACGTGCGCGAATACCCAGACCGGAACGCGTATTGATTCCAACTGGGGAGGCGGTTCGGGCATTCGTCCCGTCATCTTCAACGGTTCTGCCTCCTATGAGGCGTTTCAGACACAACTCAAAAAGAGCCTCAGCCAGGGGCTTCAGGGGCAGCTCTCTTACACCTTCGGCAAGTGTCGCGACCTGAGTTCTGCTCCTGTGACGGGGGACACGTTCGAGAATTCCATCGCGGTTCCGCTCCTGTCCATCAAGTCGGCAAGGGTAGGCGGCTGCGACTACGACATTCGGCATGTGTTCTCGGGAACGTTCATGTGGCAGGTCCCGTCGGTCAAAGGGGCTTCGGGCATGTTGTCAACCCTGACCGGAGGCTGGGAAGTAGGCACGATTATCAGCGCCACCAGCGGCGCGCCTTTCACCGCTACCGTCGGCGATGGCAACGATCCCCTCGGGACTGGCTTCAACGGCGACTTCTCCATGGATTTCGCCAGCCTCCTTCCCGGTTGCAGCCCCACTGGCTCGGGTGTCAACTACATCAAGGCAAACTGCTTCACGCCCCCAACGGCGCCAGCCTCGCTTCCGGTGGCAACGTCCGCTGATCCCTATGGCTGCGCGCCCAACTCGTTTCCTGCGCTTCCATCTTCGGTTACCCCACCCAGTGGCACGCAGTTCTGCTCGAACGTGCTCGGCAACACGCGCCGCAACCAGTTTCATGGCCCTCCCCTCACCATGGTGAACTTCTCCATCTTCAAGAACACGCGCGTACCGCGAATCTCGGAGGCCTTTAACATCCAGTTCCGCGCCGAGTTCTTTAACATCCTCAACCACACAAACTTCTTGTCGCCGGGTTTCCTGAATTCGGGTGGCCAGAACAACTCCATCTACGATCTCGACGGGAGCACCCTAACTACAGCTTTAAACCAGACCTCCACAAGTTCACGGCAAATCCAGTTCGGGTTGAAACTGATCTTTTGAAGCTCGACCTGTGGAACCGCAGCAGCACGGTTGCTGCGGTTCCGCAGGCCTCCCTGTAACCGCCGGGTCGAGCTTTTGTCGCAGTTGCAGAGTTTTGCCGCCAGCGAAGCGGCGCCAAGAATTTCCTTTAACTCGTGGAGGGCGCTGGAATACAGAGACGACCAATCGGGTGGGTTCGTAACCTATTGATTTAAAAATACTTTACTTCTAAGTCATTATTTCTCAAAGACATGGCGGTAACCTCCGGCTAAGTCTTTGATTCCAAAAGACCGGATCAAGGGGGTCTGCCACCGGACTGACGCTTTCACCCTCCACTTTGCTAGGAAGGCAAACTTTAGGAACTGAGAACTGAAGTCCTCGCACTTGCCCCGTGAGGTGCGCAGCCAGGATGGAACAGCTTGGACACGGCAAACATAGCGCGTGAGAACCTCATGTCCCGAGATTCAGTTCGCTCCAGTCGCCCGAGTGCTGTTCGTTGGTGGATTCTGGCGATCGTCATGGCCATCATGGCGGTCACCGCCCTGAATCGCCTGAATCTGAGCATCGCGGGAAAGTACATCGAAGAAGAATTCTCCTTCAGCACGATTGCGATGGGAGGCGTGTTCAGCGCCTTTCTGTGGGGATATGGGCTGTTTCAGATTCCCTGGGGATATGTTTGCGACCGCTTCGGCCCGCGTCGAACCCTGACCGCGTCCATCTTCTGTTTTGCGGTTGGCTCCGGCGCCATGGTCTTTGCGCCGAGGTTCGCCGCAGCCACCGGAGTCAGCGCCCTCGCGATTTTTCAAGTTGTCCGCTTTCTCACCGGAGTCGGAGAGGCGGCGGTTTCTTCCAACGTAACCCGCGTCATTGCTTCCTGGACCGCGGTGCGCGAACGCGGATTCGCCAGCGGATTGCAAGTCTGTGGTCTGGGCCTCGGCGGAACGCTGACTCCCATCGCCATCGCCTGGACGATGGTGCACTGGGGCTGGCGCGTCTCATTCGCAATTTCCGCCGCGCTCGCCTTCGTTGTCGTCGCGCTTTGGCATTGGTACGCCACCGACTGGCCGGAAGAAAATCCCCGCGTGAACCAGCAAGAGTTGCGCACCATCCACCCCGGATGGGAGAACGGGAACGCCCGTCCACAGCAAGCTGCGACCAAAATTCCCTGGGTCAAGATGCTCACCAGCGTCTCCGTGTGGGCTTTGATTCTGGGCTATGGCCTTCAGGGTTATGCATTTTATGTCTATTACAACTGGTTCTACTTCTACGCCGTAAAACTGCGCGGACTGGACCTGATGCACGCGGCGGCGTGGACGTCGGCGCCGTTCCTGGCCATGGCGGTGTTGTCCCCGGTCGGCGGATGGTTTTCCGACCGCGTGGCCCGCGTCTCCGATCGTCGCAAAGGACGCCTGGCAGCGGTCTGGTTGGGCATGGGCGTCGCAGCCTTGTTGTTATACACCGGCAATCACCTCAGCCTAACAGTCGTGGCCCTGCCCATGATCGCGTTGGCGGCAGGATTTACCATGTTTGCGGCTGCGAACTTCTGGGCGTCTTGCATCGATCTCGCGCCCGGATATTCCGCATCGCTTTCCGCGCTGATGAACACCGTGGGGAGTATCGGCGGAGTCGTCTCGTCCACCGTCACCGCCTCGATTGCGGTTCATCGAGGCTGGGTGCCGGCGCTGGACGTTGCGGTGTGGGTCACGATCGGGTCAGGACTATTGTTTACAATGGTAAACGCGAATCGCAGTATTGAGGAGAAAGGGAGTACGTAGCGGGTGATCGACATGAGGCAAACGAGAATTGTGCTGCTGGGAATCCTGCTGGCCGTTCCAGCGTACGGCCAGGATCAGCCGCAACCCGCGGCTCCTTCGAAAGTCTATGGACAGGTCCAAACGCCAACCACAACCGCGGATACCAACACCACGCAAGCGCCACTGGTGCTCACGCTGCAGGACGCTCTTAAGCGCGCCAAGGCAAACAGTCCGGAATTTCGGGCGGCTCTGACGGAATTAGGAGTCGCACATCAGGATACGGTGCAGAGCCGCGCCGGACTCCTGCCGAACGTCAACTACACCATGGCGTTCAACTACACGCAGGGGAATTTTATTCCCAATTCTAAGACGCCCCCTCCGGCGGCCGCACGCTACATTGCCAACAATGGTGTTCATGAGTACATCGCGCAGGGGGACGTTCACCAAGCGCTTTCGCCCGGGATGTTGGCGGACTATCGACGGGTCGAAGCGGCGGAGGCCCTGTCGCGTGCCAAGTCGGAGATCGCGACACGTGGCTTGGTCGTCACGGTGGTGCAGGCTTACTACGGATATGTTGTCGCGCAGCGCAAGTATGCCACAGCCCAGAAGGCTGCGTCGGAAGCCGACCAGTTTCTCGGCCTTAGCCAGAAACTGCAGAACGGCGGCGAGGTCGCGCGGTCGGACGTGATCAAAGCCCAGATTCAGGATCAGCAGCAACGGCGCGAACTGCAGGATGCTCGTCTGGAAATGAACAAGGCTCGCCTCGATCTGGCCGTCTTGCTGTTTCCAAACTTCGAAGAAAATTTCTCGGTGGTGGATGACTTGCGTCTTCCCGACCCTCTGCCCCCTTTTGTCGAAGTACAGACGGCGGCCACCAAGAACAATCCGGAACTTCGCGTGGCGCTGGCGTCTCTGCGGCAAACCGATCAGGAAGTGAAAGTCGCGTGGGCGTCCATGCTGCCCTCGGTCGGCTTGGATTATTTTTACGGCATTGACGCCAATCAGTTCGCGGTGCGCGGCCCGGCTCCAGACCATTTTCGCAACCTGGGATACTCGGCGAGCGCGACCCTGCAGTTGCCCATCTGGAACTGGGGATCGGGTTACAGCAAGGTGAAGCAGGCGGACTTGCACCGGCAGCAGGCCCATGTCGAGTTGAGCTTCGCACAACGCAAACTGCTGGCCGATCTGCGGTCGTTCTATGACGAGACCGAAACGTCGCGAGCGCAGTTCGAATCGCTCGGTCAAACGGCGGAACTTGCCGCCGACAGTTTGCGTTTAACGACTTTGCGCTACCAAGCGGGTGAGGCCACGGTGCTGGAAGTGGTGGACGCTCAAAATACACTGACGCTGGCTCGCAATGCGTATGATGATGGTCAGGTCCGTTTCCAGGTCGCCCTGGCGAACCTGCAAACGTTGACGGGGAGTTTCTAGAGCGTGTTTCACATATCGATTGGTGGGAAAGGAGGCTGCACCGCCCAGGTGCTGCGGCGGGTCTGGAGTTGCTGGGGCCACTCGCAACTGCCGAGCTACGCTCGGCTTGGACGGCCGGGGGCGGCCGTCCCCACAAGAGCATTGGCCTCCATCGTTCTTGTTCTTGTGTCTGTGCTGGGCTGCTCCAAGGACAAGCAAGAAGAGCCGACGGTCGCCGTTCAGGTGGTTGCGGTCAAGAAGGCGACCATCGAGCAGACGGTGACCTCCGAAGCGATTTTGTTTCCGCTGGCGCAGTCGGCGATTGTTCCCAAGATCAGCGCGCCGGTGCAGGCGTTCTACGTGAATCGCGGCAGCAAGGTTCATGCCGGACAGTTGCTCGCCAAATTGGAAAGCCACGACTTAGCCGCCGCCGCTCAGGATAATCAGGGCTCGTATGATCAGGCGCAGGCCGCCTATGCGATCGCAACCGCGTCCACTTTGCCGGAAGAGATTCAGAAAGCGCAGGGCGACGCCCAGGCCGCGAAACTGGCGCTGGAGGCGGAACAGAAGCTCTACGACAGCCGTCAGGATCTTTACCAGCAAGGCGCACTGCCACGCAAAGATCTCGATCAAGCTAAAGTCAGTCTCGCCCAGGCGCGCAGCCAGTATGAAATTGCGCAGCACCACGTCGATGCCTTAATGGCCGGGGGCAAGCAGGAGGAAGTCAAGTCCGCCAAGGGGCAGTTGCAATCGGCCAAAGGCAAGTATCTCGGCGCCGCGGCGCAGTTGAGTTACTCGGAAATCCGCAGTCCCATCAACGGTGTGGTTACCGACCGTCCTTTGTATCCGGGAGAAATGGCGGCGGCGGGAACGCCGCTGCTCACCGTGATGGACACGACTTCGGTGGTGGCGCGCGCCCACATTCCGCAAGAGCAGGCGGCATTGCTGAAGGTGGGCGATAAGGCCACGGTGGTGGTGGCTGGCGCAGTTTCAGGAGTTGCAGACAAGGCTCCCGGCGAAGACGACGCCATCGAAGGGAAAGTTACAGTCGTCAGCCCGGCGCTCGATCCCAACAGCACGACGGTCGAAGTCTGGGCGCAAGCGAAAAATCCGAAAGGCCGGTTGCGGCCGGGAACGAGCGTGCGGATTTCCATGCTGGCGCGCTCGGTGCCAAACGCGGTGGTGATTCCGGCCGCCGCCGTGCTCACCGCTCCGGACGGAACCAGCTATGTGATGGTTGCGGGCTCCGACAACAAGGCGCACCAGAAGACGGTGAAAACCGGAATCCGGCAGGGCGAGCAGGTGCAGATTCTCGAGGGCCTGGTCGAAGGCGATCGCGTCGTCGCCTCCGGCGCCTACGGCCTGCCCGACAATACCAAGATTCGCATCGAGGCCGCCACCGAGTCCGACACGACGGATCACGCACCGGACGGGGCATCCGCGGGAAAAGGGACCGGGAAGGATGCCCAGTAACTCGATGGCCGCGACCAACAGGGAATCGCCTTACTGGTTTGCGCGCCACTCCCGCTCCATCCTCGTCTTGATCATCACCCTGGCCCTGGTTGGAATCTATGTCGCGTTCAACATTCCGATTTCCGTTTTTCCCGACACTAATTTTCCCCGCATACTGATCGCCGTCGACAACGGTGTGATGCCCATCGACCAGATGATGGTCACGGTCAGCCGCCCGCTCGAAGAGTCAGTGAACAGCGTGCCGGGCCTGCAGCAGGTGCGCTCCATCACCAGCCGCGGATCGGCGGAAATTGACCTGTTTTTCGACTGGAACGTCGATATGTTCCAGACTTTGCAGTATGTGAACGCGGCCCTGGCAAACGCACAACGCGACCTGCCCGCGAGCGCGAAGGTGGAAGCGCATCGCATGACCTTCGCCAGCTTTCCGATTCTCGGCTACAGCCTGACTTCCGACAGGGTTCCGCAGACCGAACTCTGGGAACTGGCCACGTACGAACTCAAGCCTCGCCTGAACCGGCTGGATGGCGTGGCCAGCGTGATTGTGCAAGGCGGCCAGGAGCCGGAGTTTCACATCATTCCCGATCCCGCCCGGCTCTTGCAGGCCAGCGTCACGGTTACCGACTTACTGGATGCGGTGCGGCGCACCAACCTGATTGACTCTCCCGGTCTGCTCGAACGCAACCACCAACTCTACCTCGGGCTGATCAGCGGGCAGGTGCGCGATCCGCAACAGCTTGCGGCGACCGTCGTCAAGACCACCGCCGCCGGCGTGCCGGTGCGGGTGGGCGACGTCGCGAAAGTCGAGCCCGCGGTTCGTCCTCTTTATACGGTGGTGTCGGCGAACGGAAAGCCGGCCGTCCTGCTGAGCATCAACCGGCAGCCGGCCGGCAACACCGTGCAGGTGGCGGACGAAGTACACGCGGAAGTCGAGAGCCTGCGCAAATCGTTGCCGCCCGGGGTCGAGATTCATCCTTATTACGACCAGTCGGACATCGTGAAGCAATCGATCGCGAGCGTTCGCGACGCCATCCTCATCGGGCTCATTCTGGCGGCGATCATCCTCGTCATCTTTCTGCGCGACTGGGGCACTTCTATCGTTGCGGGGCTGATGATTCCCGCGACCATCGCGCTGACCTTTATCGCGCTGAAGTTGATGGGCGAGAGTTTCAATCTGATGACGCTCGGCGGGTTGGCCGCGGCCGTCGGCTTGGTGATCGATACCGCCATCGTGGTGGTGGAGAACATCGTGCTGCACCGCGACGCGGGGCAGACGCGGCTGCAGGCGATCCACAGCGCACTTGGCGAGATCACCATCCCGCTGATCGGCTCGACCATTACTCCGATTGTGGTTTTCCTTCCGCTGGTTTCTATCGCCGGCGTAACCGGCACATTCTTCCGCGCCCTGGCCGTCACCATGTCGGTCGCGCTGCTCGCGTCGCTGGCGCTCGCATTGACCTGGACGCCCGCGCTCAGCCAGTTCCTGATCAAGAGATCCGCCGGCGACTTGTCCGGCATCGCGGACAGCGGATCGGACGGCCAGGAAGATACCCTTGAGCAGATCGCTCCGGAGCCGGAGGTGGAGTCGATCCGGCGTCTGATGGAAGCGGAAGAAGCTTCGCTGAGCGGCTTTTTCCGCAAGGTGATTAACTTTCACGAGCGTTGGCTGCGCCGTGCCCTGGAACGGCCCCGCTGGCTGGCCGGATTCAGTCTGGCTCTGATCGTGATTGCCTACGGGTGCTACCAGTTTTCGGGTTCCGGTCTTCTGCCGGAGATGGACGAAGGCGGCTTCATTCTCGACTACATCATGCCGGCGGGCAGTTCGCTGGCGGAGACCAATCGGGTGGTTCGCCACCTCGAACAGATCCTGCACGATACTCCCGAGGTCGAGAACACCTCGCGGCGCACGGGCCTGCAACTGGGGCTGGCGGCGGTGACCGAAGCCAATACGGGCGACATCTCGGTGAAGCTGAAGTTGTCTCGCAGCCGCGATATCGAAGATGTCATCGCCGACGTTCGCGCGAAAATCAAGACGGAAGAACCGGCCATCGACGTGGAATTCGTCCAGGTCCTGCAGGACATGATCAGCGATCTGACCGGAGAACCGCAGCCCGTCGAGGTCAAGTTGTTTTCGCAGGATGCAGCCATGCTCGAAGCCTGGGCCCCGAAAGTTGCCGATGCGATCGCCAAAGATAAAGGCGTAGTCGATGTCCTGAACGGAATCGATAACACCATCAGCGGGCCGGCCGTGGTGTTTCAGGTGGACCCGTCGATCGCGGCGCGGGCCGGGTTTAGCCCGGAAGAAGTTGCGACCGACGCGGCCGCCATTCTGGAAGGCGAACCGTCGACGACTCCGGTTGTTACTCATGATCGCACGTACACCGTGCGCGTGCGCTTTCCGGCAGGGAACCGAGCTTCGCTCGAGGCCATGCGCGACACGCTGCTGGTGAGTTCGACGGGCAAAACGGCGACGCTCGGAACCCTGGCCACGCTAACCGAACTTCCCGGACAGACGGAAATCCGCCGCGAGAACCTGCTGCGGAATGTGGTGGTCTCGGCGCGGCTGGAGGGCGTCGACCTGGGCACGGGTGTTGCCAGCGTCAAGAAAAGTGTCGACCAGTTGCATCTGCCTTCTTCGATTCGGGTGTTATACGGCGGAACCTACCAGGTGCAGCAAAAATCGTTTCAGGATCTGATCTTCGTGCTCGTGCTGGCGGTGGTGCTGGTCTTCATTGTTTTGCTGTTTGAGTTCCGGACGTTTACCGCGCCGCTGGCGATTCTGACGTCGGCCGTGCTCTCGATTTGCGGAGTGTTTCTGGCCCTGTTCATCACGCGCACCACGTTCAACATTTCGTCGTTCATGGGGATGATCATGGTGATTGGCATCGTGGCGAAAAACGGAATTCTGCTGCTCGATGCCGAGCAAAAGTTCCGAGCCGCGGGACTCTCGCTGGAAGAGTCGGTGATTCAAGCCGGCCGCCGAAGACTGCGGCCGATCGTCATGACCGCGCTCGCCGCGATCGCGGGCATGCTGCCGCTGGCGTTCGCCATGGGCGCGGGCTCGCAGATGCTGAAACCCCTAGCGATTGCCGTGATCGGCGGCATCCTGCTGTCGATGATTCTGTCGCTGATCATCACCCCCGCGGTGCACCTGTTCGCCACCCGGCGATTTAGCGGCAGTTCTCAGTAACCTGAGCGGCAGTTCTCATTTCTCCGTCTGTCCGCCGCGAAAATCAATCTCTTGGCGGTTGCTTGGAAACAGGCTGAAGCGGGAAAGGTTGCGGCGTAGGTCGCGGCCTTCCGGCTTCAGCCTGTTTGAATTAACAACTAATCCGGTGATTTTATGTGGATCATCTTGCTGTCTGCGTCCAACGTCCCATGCACTGTGACCTTCTTGCCTTCGAACTTCTGTACTAGATCCTGGTGGTCAATGTCATAGGTGTTGCCGCTAGCGGCATCCTCAAACATATACTTGTTGCCCGACTTTACGATGGTGCCGGTAAAGGTCTGAACTTCCGACTTCTCCGAGGGCTGAGCTTGAGTGTCGGGAGTGTCCTGCCCAGACTGGTCCGGTGGCGCTTGTTGCGCGGGTTGTTGTGACTGTGGCTCCGGCGGTTGTGTCTGCGGGGTCTGCGCATTGAGCGAAATGACCGCGCTCAAGAAC
The DNA here is from genome assembly GCA_049697355.1 of Terriglobales bacterium. Taxonomy (GTDB): domain Bacteria; phylum Acidobacteriota; class Terriglobia; order Terriglobales; family Acidobacteriaceae; genus Acidiflorens. The sequence goes on along the minus strand of JBAVVP010000247.1, from coordinate 12,617 downwards.
AGAGCCAATGCACCGAGGTACCACAAAGACTGAACTTGTTTTTTCATGGAATCCTCCAAGAGATTCTGGGATGCTGTTTTTCGTTGAGTCCCACGCAGCAAACAACTGGCCAAAGGTCTCGATTCCAGCTCCTATTTTTCTTTGGAGTAAGGACGACTTGTTCTATCTATACGGCTTAGCCTATTTCGAAAGCAGGCGACAGATTCGGGATACGGAATTTTATACGCAGGGAATACAGGGGACACTGTAGTCGGCGAGTTACGTCGTCTCCGGCTCTGCATGTGGTCGAGCAGATTTTGCTCCCCCATCTCGTACTTTTGTTGCCATCAAACTCGGGACCGCCGATGGGCCGGATCAAGCTAAAATTGGTTTTATATGCGTAAGCGGCTTATCAATCCAACCCCGGGGACGGTCCGATCGCGCACTGAAGGGTGGCTGGATGTCGAGCGGGCGGCCACCGTTGAGATCACGTCAGAGGAGAAAGAGTTTCCGGTCGAGTCTGCCTTCGCTTCGGGAAAGGCCCAGGGCTGGCGCGCCGCAGAGGCGGGGCCGCAAACGATTCGGCTCGTGTTTGACCGGCCGCATGAGTTGAAACGGATATCGCTTGTGTTTGAAGAGAACGAAACAACGCGCACACAAGAGTTCGTATTGCGCTGGTCTTCCGATAGCGGGAACTCGTTTCGGGAAATTGTCCGCCAGCAGTGGAACTTCAGTCCTCCCGAGACAACACGCGAGGTCGAGGAGTATCAAGTCGAGCTTTCAGGCATCACCGTACTCGAGTTGACCATCGTGCCGAATATAAGCGGTGGGACCGCTCGGGCCTCGCTCAAGAGTCTGCGCCTGGCTTGAGTCGTTACCGCGTCTTCTATCCTTAACGAAAGCGATACTTGTTCAAGAAAGATTGCCCGGCGCGGTAACTCGCCGGGCATTTTGCCTGTGCCGTCGCAGGGCCGTATGACGATTCCACGCCAGAAACGCTTCCGCACTGCGCTCTCTTTGCAAAATTTGTCAGTTTTGCGAAAAATACAGACATCGGTTGCGACCGAATCAATTCATTTCGGAGCTGGGGAAGGAACGGAACGATGTCCTATCAGCCGATCGAAAATTACGGCATCATTGGCAACATGCGCACCGTGGCCCTGGTGGGCATGAACGGGTCGATCGACTGGTACTGCTATCCACACTTTGACTCGCCCAGCATTTTCGGGGCGATCTTGGACCATGAAAAGGGAGGCCGGTTCCAGATTTCCGCCGCTGCCGATGGCGTGCGGCACAAGCAGTTTTACTGGCCTTCCACCAACGTGTTGGTAACGCGCTTCCTGCTGGCCGACGGAATCGCCGAACTGGAAGACTTCATGCCGGTGGGGCTACCTTCCGACTCGCCTGAGTATCGTCATGTATACCGCCGCGTTCGCTGCGTCAGGGGAGCCGTGCGTATTTCGCTTTCGTGCCGCCCCGCTTTCGATTATGGGCGACAGACGCACGACACCCTGATCCAGGCTAACGGAGCGACATTCAAGTCAGGCAGCTTGACCTTGGCTCTTTCAACTGCGGTGCCGCTCAGGAATGACGGGCGCGGTGGGGTGTCTGCCGAATTCGTGCTCTCGGAAGGAGAATCCCAGGTCTTCATTCTCAGGGATGGCTGCGACGAAGGTGGAGTGCCCTATCTGCCGTCCGAAAAGGACGCTGAGACGTTGCTGCGGTGTACTGTGAAATTCTGGCGGGACTGGCTCTCCTCTTGCACCTACCACGGGCGTTGGCGGGATCAGGTGCACAGATCAGCCCTGGCGCTAAAGCTTCTTACTTTTGAACCTACCGGGGCGATTATTGCCGCCCCCACCACGAGCTTGCCGGAAGTCATTGGAGGGGCTCGCAACTGGGATTACCGGTACACCTGGATCCGCGATGCCGCCTTTACGGTTTACGCGTTTTTGCGAATTGGGTTCCGAGACGAAGCGGCTGCCTTCATGGGCTGGATCGAAGATCACGGCTCCAAGCACGTCCGTCCGAAAGCGCCCGGCTCGGTGGTCTTCACGATCGGTGGCGACAATAATCTTCCCGAGCAAACGTTGGATCACTGGGAAGGCTATCGAGGGTCCGGACCGGTGCGCATCGGTAATGATGCCGTTTCGCAGATCCAAGGAGACATCTATGGCGAGCTCATGGACGCGCTTTACCTGTCCAATAAGTACGTCAGCCCCACCACGTACGACCTTTGGGTGAAGATCCGCAATCGTCTGGAGTGGATCTGTGAGAACTGGCAACTCCCTGACGCCGGCATTTGGGAGATGCGCAATCGCCAGGAACATTTCGTCTACTCGAAAATCATGAACTGGGTTGCTCTGGATCGCGGCCTGCGGCTGGCGGACAAGCGTGCGCTTCCAGCCGACCGCGCAAAGTGGATGCGCGAGCGCGACCGCATCTACGAGGAAGTGATGACCCGGGGGTGGAACGAGAAACGCCACGCGTTTACCCAGTATTACGGCAGTGAAGACCTGGATGCGTCGCTTCTGATCATGCCGCTGGTCTTCTTCATGGCTCCGAACGATCCGCGGATGCTCAGCACCATCAGCGCCATCCTCGAAAATCCCCGCCATGGCGGCCTCGTCAGCGACGGCCTGGTCTATCGCTATCCGCCGCAGACCGGCATTGACGGACTCCCGGGAGAGGAAGGCACGTTCAATATGTGTTCTTTTTGGCTCGTAGAGGCGCTGACGCGCGCCGGGCTGGCATTCCCCGAGAAGTTGGATCAGGCCAGGTTGCTGTTTGAACGGGTGCTGGGGTACGCCAATCATCTCGGGCTCTACTCAGAACAAACCGGGCCGCAGGGCGAAGCTCTGGGCAATTTCCCGCAGGCCTTTACCCATCTCGCGCTGATCAGCGCCGCATTCAATCTGGATCGAATGTTGGGCAGCTAGAATGGCGGGCCGCGAGTCTTGCCATGAAACATCGCCTGGCCCAATAAGCAAAGTGCTACTGAGAACTCCGCCAATACCTCGTGATTGAGCAAGCCTGCGGCCAGGGCGCGGAACAACCAGACCCGGTAGTGCAGATTTTCCCGATACGTTCCCAAAAGAGACTCTTCTTCCACCCCCCTCTGCGTGGATCGGGCAGAAAACAAAGGCACTCGCCTTTTGGCAAAGTTCTTGCACTCTGAGGCAACCTGATTAGGTACAGAAAGGAGTAAACCTGATGCTAGCGAATGTAATGGAAAAACCGTCAACCGTCGAGAATTCTCTTCACGAAGCTTCCAGGATTAGATCCAGGATCACTGACGCCGTGGAAGATGGCGTCCGGTCGGCAAGCCAAGCAATCCGGCATGGCCGCCATGCTGCCGAAGACGCAATCGAGGAAGCGAAACACACGGTCAAGCAGAGACCGTTGCAGGCAATGGGCACACTCTTTGCGGCCGGCGTCTTAGCAGGGACCTTTTTTGCATGGATCGGATTCCGTCGTCGTTGAGTGCGAGGAAGATTGGGTGATAATGCGCACATCAGGGAACACCCTGTATTTCTCGCAAATTACGCCCAATGGCAGGTGCCAGTCCGATGATCGGTCCGGTACCTGCTGGGCATTCCGCTCGACCTGAAGTCGTCGATGGGGCGAGCCTCACATGACCACGAACAAGGCGACGCTTACGCCGGGATGGAGCACGTCGAACAGGAAATACTCTCCATCCACATAGTCGATGTAACAGTCGTCGGTATAAGCCCACCCTGCCGGCCACGGGTCAACGATTTCGAACCAGTAGCCGGAATATTGGAAGCGAGGTTGACCCTCGACGATTACCGGCTGTCTGACCACGAAGGTGTGCTGGCGGCCAAAGCTGGCGTGGAACTTTGCATCCGGGATGTGAGCACTCTTGCCGGCAGGGCGGCCGTGACGTTCCTGAGCTTGCTCGCTCGCCCCTTGCTTAGCAGGTTTCTTTGTGTCTTGCTTCATGTCCTGCTTTGTGTCCTGCTTCATGTCCTGCTTTTCTGCTTTCGAGGGTTTGGATTCTTTTGTTTCTTTCGAGGGCTTTACTTCCTCCTGTTTTGAGGGCGGCTCTTCACGCTGTTCCTGCGCGTAAGCGAAAGTTGCAAAGAGCAAGAACAGAACTGCAGCGGAAATTCTGATCGGGTTCATGGTTGTCTCCTTTTGAGCGACTCTGGCATCGTGGAAACCCAACTACTATCCGTCCCGAAGGACTGGAGCAGATCAGATGCAGCTCATCGCCCGGGGGATGCCGAACGACTTGCGGCGGGTTGATCGGCAAATCGTGCGCGACATTGCCAAGTACCGCAGGCAACCATAGTTCGTACAGGATCGACCGTAGGTTCAAGCCCACACCGGGGTAGCCGCTCGGGCTTCCCCGGGTGATCCGCAGAACAAGGGCAAGAAATCTTCACATGGGGCGCGTGCGGGAGACTGGCTTCTCCTGCAGCAGGAGTTCGGTGGCCTGGACTCGGCGGTCGGAGTGAAACCAGCGTTGCACAACGTTGTCGCACAGAAAGTTTGCCAAAGCCAGCAGGCTCATCCCCTCATGGTGCACCATCCAGGAGCGGACGATCTCACAACGCGGGCCGTGGAAGCGGGTGCGAGAGTTGGTGTAGTCGCCCGCCTCATAAAATCCGTAGGGGCCGAACCATCCGAGGGCGTCCATGCGATGCAGGTTGGCGAGCGCGGCCTTGCGATCTACATTCAGAGCCAGAAGTGTGGAGTAGGGCGAAACGACCAAGGGCTCCGATCCGCTTTTTTTCTGCGCCAGGGCCGGGACACCGAACGCTTCGTAGTGATAGTCTCCGGCTTCGTTGCGCTTCGAGCAGGCAGACTCAGATATGCCCCAGGGAATCCCTTTAGCAGCCGCGTATTCCTGTTGGGATTGCACGGCTGCGACGCTGGCCCGGTCGAGCAAGGTGTTGGGATAAGTACGCATCCATATCGACGGCATCAGGTACTCAAACATAGTTCCCGTCCAGGAGAGCAGAACCGGGCGGCCGCGATCGCGCGTGAATGGCCGGTTAAGGCGGAACCAGCAATCTTGGGGGACGTCCTCCTTGGTGATCGCAATGAAGACCGCGGTACGCGGCTCGGTGGCCAGCAAGTCGTAACAGTAGGGCTGCAGTTCTTCGGACTTGGCGTCGAAGCCCACTGACATCAGCAGACGCTGCTCATCCAACAAGAACCTAAAGTCCATGGCGTTGGCTAGCGCGCCTGCCTGTTCGCTGATCTCGCGCAGATCCTCGATCAGACGGAGGGCGTTCCGCCGCGCTTCCGGGAGCATGAGTCTAAGACGCTCGCAGAGCTGTCCTTGCCCATCTCGAACGGATTGCAGCGTGTCATCAAGACGCGCCTCCAGCTCTGAAATCAGGTCGGGCAGTTGCCGCAGAAGAACATCGTCGATGGAGGTCGCACCGCTCGCCAACTTTTCTCGCAGGGCCGCGAACTCCGGGAGCATCCAGGGGACATAGGCTCGCACCGTGTTGCGGATGCTCTGGACACGCAAGTGCGTTTGTTCGCGGAACCAGGCAATTTCGGAATCGGAGTCGGACTCCGCGGGAGATTTCTTGTCGTCCAGAACTTCCTCCGAGAAATTCAAGACAGGCGTCAGCCAATCCTCGTCTCCGAGCTCCTCTTCGCAGCGCGCCAGTATGCGCTTGGGGAGCGCCCGCAATTTGAGGAGGACTCGAAGGTGGTCGAGCAGACCCTCGGCTAGCCCTCCAGTAAGAACGGGCTGACGCAAGCGATCGAGACATCCCTGCTGCAGCGTCCATAGAGAGGCTACAAGATTGCCGCTGTCGACCGAAGAAATGAAAAACGGCGGCTTCGGTTCGAGGGTGCGGGTCTCATACCAGTTCATCAGGTGGCCACGATACTTGGCGAGGCGGCTCAGGGTATCCAAGGTATTCCGGGTCAATTCGACCAGCTCTGGAACCGTGATATAGCCGAGTTCGTTCGCGACCTGCCTTGCGTTCAGCAGCAGCCCGATGTTGGTCGGGGATACGCTGGCCGCCACTTTTCGGGGACTGTCCTCAATATTATCCGGCACCAGCCAGTTGTGTTCCTCGCTGGAGAACTGCGCAAAGTATCGCCATGTATGGAGGGCGACTCTGCGAAGAAAGTAAACGTCCTTGCGTGCAATCTCGGGCTCGGCTTCGAGCGGACTGCCGTTGAGCCAGAGAGCGAGCAGTTTACTGCACGCCCATAGCCCAAGAATCGGAGCCGCGGCCGGCAAGGATTGCGGGCGCGCCAGCCAAATCAGCAGGCCTAACCCGATGGCAAGAAAAGGCATCCAGTCGATATATCGGTCCACCGGAGTCCGGCGATTCCCCCCCAGTTCCGCTTCCGCGGCCGTCTCCCAGTCGAGCAGGCGCTGTCGCGTAACCACGTGCCGGACGAGCGCGCGCACCACCGCGTCCAGCGACAACAGCGTCTGGTGGGCGAGAAGAGTCAACGTCAGCAAGATCGTGAAGTTGGCGGCCAGGAGGCTGCCGAGAGCTTCACTGGCAATTCGGGCGTCTCGTGCCACCGTCGCACGGATCAGTGCGATGGCAAATTCGACCCACGCTGGCACAAACAAAATGCAGATCGTGGCGAGGGTCCACAGAAAAGGATGGCCCATTACCAGCCAGCCGAACAAAAGCAATAAGCAAGTCGCCGGTTCGACCAGGCTGCGGCGCAGGTTGTCGAGAATTTTCCAGCGCGAAACCAGCGAGATTGGATTCGAGACTCGCGCGCCCGACTGGTCTCGTACACGGTCCGTCAACCATTCGACAATCTGCCAGTCGCCGCGAAGCCAGCGGTGTTTGCGGCGGTTGTAGGCGCTGTAATGCGAGGGATAGTCCTCGATCACGACAATGTCGGTGGTCAATCCGGCGCGCGCGTATGCGCCTTCGACCAGGTCATGGCTTAGCAGGGCGTTCCGGGGAAAGCGGCGGTCGAGAACACGCAACAAAGTATCGACTTCGTAAATGCCTTTTCCTGCGAATGTGCCTTCGCCATACAGATCCTGATAGACGTCGGAAATCGCGCGCGTGTAGGGGTCAAGACCGGTTTCGCCGGCGAAGATGGCCGCCAGTCGCGAGCGCGCGGTGCACTGCACACTGATGCCGACCCGGGGCTGCAAGATCCCATATCCCGCGACCACGATATTGTTGACGGGATCGATGATGGCCTGATTCAGAGGATGGGCAATCGCTCCCACCATGCGGTGCGCCGATCCCCGTGGGAGTTCGGTATCGGTGTCGAGCGTAATCACGAAGCAAACCTTGGGCAGCGTCGAAAGATCCCCGACTTTCACTGGAAACCGGTCGTATTGACCGCGGAGCAGCTGGTTCAAATCGAGCAGCTTTCCGCGCTTGCGCCCCCATCCCATCCATCCTCTTTGGCGCGGGTTGTAGACGCGGTGGCGATGAAAAAGGAAGAAAGAGCCAGAATTCTTTCCGGAGTATCTTTCGTTCAATTCGCGGATCAGTTTCGCAGCCAGCGCCACCAGCGGATTGTCTTCCGGAGCCTGCTGATGCGAATCCGGCAGATCGGAGACGAGCGCGAAGTGAAGATTGCGATTGTGGTTGCCCAGGAAACGCACTTCCAGACTTTCCACCAGCGCGTGCACCTGTTCTTCATTGAGTAAGAGCGTTGGAATCGCCACCAGGGTCGTGCAATCGTCGGGAATGTCCTCTGAGAAGTCGAGCTTGGGCAGGCTTCCCGCCGGCAGCAGGCTGGTGGTCAGGTAGTTCATCAACTGCACCGCCGCCTGGGAACTCGGCAGCAACAGAATCAGCATCGAAAGCAGAATGAGTGCAGGGGAAGTCCAGGCGGGAGTCAATAGCCACACGGCCCCGGTCATAATGGCAAAAGTCAGGACTCCAATTCCGAAGAAAAGGTATTCATCGGGATGGTTTCGCAACCATGTCCGGAGGCGTTCGCCTAAGGTGGGGTGGTAGCCGACCCTCTGGCAGAGGAGCGTCGTTCCTTCACTCACGCCTTCACTCACGAGATAGTAGCCAATGTGGCATTCTCGCAATGCAATCCGCGGGTCGCTGAATTTCTTTTGCTGAGCCTGGCGCGCCAGGGTGAGCGCGTCTTTCGCGACTTCTAATTCGGTTCGATCGGAGCGTTTGGCGATGTTCGCCACCCTTTCGCGATAGACATTCCGGCTCTCGATGTCCATGGCGGCATAAGCGCCCGCAGGATCCTCACGCAGAATCCTGTCGAAGGGGATAAATGCCTCGAGTTCCTCCTTCCAGGACGTTTGCGTTGCGTTGCGCAAGCTCCGAATTTGCGTCGTGACACGCTTGCTGGATTTGCTCGCCGGATCGTCCACGAGACACTTGCCCCGGGACGCAATCCGTTCCAGTAAAACCAGCTTCAGCGCCGGTACCAGGGCGCCAATCTCATGAAACTCGAGAGGCGTGGTTTCCTCGAACGCCAGGCAAAACGCTTTGAACTTGTTCTTGCAAAAGTTATCCTCGGTTTCGTCGAAAAAAGCATCCGCGATGGCCAGCACCCGGGGCACGATTTCGCCGTCGTTGCCTACGTGGGGAAGGCGGGTCAACGGCCCCAGTTCGTTCGCCACCAGGCGCGCGGCCGAGGAAAGCTGTTGTCCGTTATCGCGGAGCCAAAGCAGATCCTCCGAGCCGGGGGCCTGCGCGAAGGCCGCGTCCACTCCTTCAAATACGTCCTGGAATACTGCCAGGAGCTTTCGGCAACGAGTCGCAAAAGTATCCGACGAGGATATTTTGGGCAGCCAACCTAGACGCGCGGCTAACTGCAGCGCTGCATCGCGCATGGTTTGAAGCTCTGCCTCCCGAAGCTCCGCTCCTTGAGGCTCCTTCTCCCCATGGTCGCTAGGAGAACGCTTCCGTTCTCTTTCCCAGAGGCTCTCGGTCTGAATCGTGGAACCCATGTCTGATCAATCCATCCTTCGATCTTCGTTCTTCGTTCTTCGTTCTTCGTTTCTTGCACCTTCACGGTTGCTTGCGCCTTCAGCGGTAACTGGCGGCCTGCAGTTCGAACATTTCCGCATAGCGGCCGCCGAGATGGGTCAGCGCATCATGGTCCCCGTCTTCCGCGATGCGTCCGTTCTCGAGCACCACGATTCGATCCGCCATCCGCACCGTCGAAAATCGGTGCGAAATGAACAGCGCCATCTTCCCGGCGGTCAACTCGGCAAAGCGCTGAAAGACTTCATATTCGCTGCGGGCGTCGAGCGCCGCAGTCGGCTCATCCAGGATCAGTATTTGCGCATCGCGCAGATAGGCTCGTGCCAGCGCGACTTTTTGCCATTCCCCACCCGAGAGATCGACTCCGCCGTCGAAGCGCCTGCCCAGCATCTGCTCGTATCCGGAGGGAAATTTCGCCACCACCTCGTCTGCCATGCTCTTCTGGGCGGACTGCTGCAGCAGCGGCAGGTTCGCAACCTGCTCGATCCGGCCCACGGCGATGTTTTCCCGTGCGGTCATCTCGTAGCGCATGTAGTCCTGGAAGATGACACCAATCTCGCGGTAGAGGTCTTCGAGGTTGTACTCGCGCAGATCCACTCCATCGAGCAACACCTGTCCTTCCAGCGGGTCATACAGGCGCGTCAGCAGCTTGACGATGGTGGTCTTGCCTTCTCCGTTTTCCCCGATCAGCGCTACCCGTTCGCTGGGACGCAGGTGAAAGTTCAATCCATTCAGGACCAGGCGCGAACTTCCTGGATATCGGAAGGAAACATTCCGGAATTCAAATCCGCGCTGGATGGGACGCGGAGCCGGCAAAGCGTTGGGCTTCGATTCGATGGTGGGACGCATCTCGAAAAATGCAATCAGGTCGGTCAGGAACAAGGCCTGATCGGCGATCGTGGACAGGGTGGAAAAGGTTTGTTGCAGGTTCGAGCTCGCCTCTCGAATGGCATTGGCCAATAAAGTCAGAGTGCCAAAACTGAACACGCCTGTGACCGTCTTCCAAACCGCAAACACGTAGGCGGTGTAGTAGCCCGCGGTGCCGATCGCGGAAAGGGCCGAACCCGCCGTCACTTTTCGGCGCGCCAGGGCAACGTCTTCTTCATAAACCTGGTTCGAAAGTCCCTTAAATCTGTTGGTCAGGAAATCCTTTAGACCAAATAGCTTCAATTCCTTAGCTGCTTCTTTGCTGCCACCCAGAATGCGCAGGTAATCGAGCTGGCGACGGATGGGAGTCTGGCGAAAATTCTTGGCGTATCCCAGGAATGCAAAGTGAGTTTCTCCCACGAAGGCTGGAATCACACCCACGATCAGCAGGAGCAAAAGCCACGGCGAGAACACCATGATCGAGACCGACAACGTAATCGTCGTAATCGCCTGCTGGATGAGGCGTCCAATCGCCTGGATCATGAACAGCCGGTCGGTAGCCTGAACGCGGGCTCGTTCCAGCCGGTCATAGAACGCAGGATCTTCGTAGGCCGTCAGGTCGAGTGCAGCAGCGTGCTCCATGACGCGAACACTGACGTGGTACGTGTACTTGCCCGCGAGCAGGGCATCGAGGTAGTCGATGGAGCGGTTGAGTACGCCGGCGCTGACGGCGATGGCAAACTCGGCGGCGACCAGCCACCACAGCCTCGCTCCGACAGGTTCATGAGTAGTGAGAATGCGGAAGATCGTATCGATAATGAGCTTGGAGACCCAGAACAACGCCGGCGGAAGCAGAGAAGCAAGAACTCGGGAAATGAGCCCCAGGATGACCACCGTGCGTCCGGACTCCCACACAAACCGCAGGACCGCGGGAACATTGCGGAGCGCAGAGAGTCGCTCCCGCCATCCGTTACGGAACTCCGTTTTCCCGGTCATGAAGGAATCCCCAGCACCTGGGAAGCGGAGCGGATCGCCCCAGGTATTCGAAACAACGCGGCCTAGGTGTCAGTCGAAGCGGCGGATACCTTAAGTTTAGCCGAATTCATTTCAGGCAAACAACGGTGGCTGCTGGAGCCATCAAAACGACGCTTGGATGAAACGAACCGCCCTTACGGTTGGCTGAGCGAAGAAAACTCCCGGGAAGGACAACTCTTCCGCTGTTGTCAGTATTTATGGAACCCTGCTCGCTCCATTCCACGCTGCGCTTCCGGGGTCTTCATGAACGTCTCCCAGACAAACCCGGTTCGCAGATTTTCGGCCATCAACAGAACGATTCCAGTGTCGATGCCGATCACGTCGGAATCATACCAGTTCTTGAGGGGATTGAAGGCATTCACGAACCCGTACTTGGTCCAGGCCGACGGGTAACGGCTTCGTATCGTCTTCAAGACATGCAGGGTGGCGTCGGGCAGAAACGGCAATGACCCGCCGGCCGCACTCGGAACAATGGTGCCATCGATGGGCCCCGTGGCAGGAGGCCCGCCCCAAGCGACGTAGCCATCTTGCTCGGAATCGGAAGCTGTGATTCCCCACAGGTCCTCGCTGTAATCGGGGAACTGCTTGCCTAATTCCAGACAAAAACGCCGGTGGACCTCCGTGGCAGTCGCGGAATTCTCGAAGTAGTCGGCGTATTTGTCGCGCTTGCCGCGAAAATCAAACCAGGCCTGCGAATACTGGTGTACGAAGAGTGGCGCGAACGACCCGATGTAGCGCAGCCCGTCATATTCAAACGTCAAGCGCTTCCAGGCGTTCCAGGTTTCCTGCTTCAGGGGATGGGCCGATGAGCCCATGCCGAGCAGATACATCATCATCAGCTCGCTGTAGTAATCCCAACGTGAGGCAAGAAACCCAACCTCCGGGGTCCACCCGTGGGTCAGCAGGGAAGTGTCCTCGGAAAGCCACGTCCAATCGACGCGGCTGAAGATCAGGTCGGCGAGTTGTGAGACTGCGGGATGATGGAAGTGCTGGCGGCAAGTCAGAACTCCACAGAGAAGAATCGCCGTATCCACCGAAGACACCTCGGAGTCGAACATGCGCTCGCCGGTTTCGGGGTTGGCGAAGTGGTAGAAAAACCCGCGGTGATTGGGCAACTTCTTCCACAGAAAGCGCAGAGTGGCAAAGAGACGCTCCAGCGCAGCACTGGTCGAGATGAATCCCCGCTGCTCTCCAATGCAGAGAGCGGTTAGACCGAAGCCCGTCGCGGCAATGCTGGAGGCAACGTTCCGAGTCTCGTTGTGGACGTTGCAACGGTCCTTGACCATCCCGGTTTTCGGGCTGCCCTGTTCCCAGAAAAAGAGAAAACTTGCGTGCTCCAAATCGTTCAGGAACTGATCGTCTTCCGCCGACACAGTCGCCACCCCGGCAGCGCTACCTGGAGCGGAGGACTGCGCCTCCGTATACAAAGGTGCCAGGAACTCTGCCAAGGGCAGGCAAAGGCTCGTCCCCAGAACCTGACGCAGCATCTGCCGGCGTGAGAGCAGATTCGGTTTGGCATCAGTCATGCGTTTGCGTTTCCGGTGGCCATGGCCTTGGAAAACAAAAATGGACACAACTCGAATGACATCTACGGGCAAAGCAAAGGATAATTATCTCTGTGTTTACGAAACCCATTTTAGAGATGCACCTAAAGCTACCTCCGGTGCAGCCCCAGTGGAACGTTCCAGGCCCAGCGATCATCTTAATGAATTATCTTAATCGATGCTGCTGGACGCGCGCATGACTCGTTCCCACAAAATCGAGGGTTGGATCGCTGTCATTGTCGGCATC
>JBAVVP010000246.1:0-6190 GCA_049697355.1 Terriglobales bacterium | reverse complement strand
CTCCAAATCTGTGCTGGGAGTAGGGGTCCTTCGACTCCGCGGAACGATCCGCTTCGCGGATCGTTCCGCTCCGCTCAGGATGACAACCAACCCAACATCTTTCAGAACGACTAGGCCGCTTTGGCGGGTTGCGCCGCTTTACGGATCATGGCCATGCGTTCCTGCGCCTGCTGCAACCGCTCGATCGCTCCCGGTGAAGTTGCGATCAGCTTTTCTACGTTGCCGAAAATGTTGGGGTTCTGCATTTTGTCGCGTACTTCTTTCACAAACGGCTCAACCTTTCCGTAAACGACAAACATCTCACCGGAAAAGCTGGGCTCGAGGAATAACTCTCGATTCAGCGTGCCATGGAGCACGAAGGAAGCAGCCATCTCCCAGTATCCGCCAACCTGGCGCATCCATGCGTTCTCCTGGCTTCCCAGTGCGGTTGCGATTTTGAGGATATCGTCCGCGGATTCCGGCCAAAAGCCGAGCCACCAGTTTCGTGCTTTACGCAGTTCAGCTTCACGGCGCAGGTCGTAGAGTTTCACGATCAGTTCAGAATCAGCGGTCGTCGGTGTGCTGGACATATATGTTCTCCTGTCGAATGTTAAGGATTTGTGAATCGCGCAACTTCTCAAGGTTCAAGGCGACGCCATGATGGATGATCTGGCCACGAAAGAGATTCAGCGAATTTAGAGATCTGCCCCCTCAACTCCAGTTTTCCGTTGATTACCTTCCTCCATTTTCCGCGTCTAATTCAACAACAACCGATCACGGAACTTTCGCTCAGGCTGGTTCGTATCAATAGGCGTCAAGGCAGGGTGACAGGGGCAAAGATATGGAACTCAAATTTCAAGTCGAATGCTTGCAGGATGTGGCGGTGGTTAACTGCTCGGGACGCATGGTGCGTGGCTCGGCGCTCGACGAGTTCCAGCGCCGGATCGAGCAACTGGAGCGTGTCCGCGTGCTGGTGCTGGATGTCTCGGAAGTCACGCAACTGGATGCGGGCGGTTTGGGAACCCTGCTGCTGGTGCGCCGTTGGGCGATGCAAGAATCGGCAAAGATGAAGCTGGTGAACCCGCCGGTCTTCTTCCGCAGCATGCTGCAGGCGACGCATCTTACGGCGGTGTTTGAGATTTCTTCGGTGAAAGAAGCGATCTGCATCTTGCGCTCGACGGAAATCCCACAGCGCCTCGCCGTCGCCTGAGCAGCCCGGCTCGCGGGCGCGATACGATATAATTCGCGCCCATGAGCCAACCCTCTTATATCAGCTGCCGAGCTTCGCTCGGCGGACAGCCGAGGGCGGCTGTCCCTACGTGCGATATTTCTCTCCCAACGAAAAACCTCGGATGACCCAGCTCGCCCGCAAATTGCGTGTCATCGATTACTTCTCTCTCGGCTGGGGAACGATGGTCGGCGTGGGCTGGCTGGTCGTCATGGACGATTGGCTGCTGCGCGGCGGCCCGCTCGGCGGCATTCTTGGTTTCGCGATTGGCGGCATTCTGCTGCTGCCCATCGGCTACGTGTACGGCAAGCTGGTCATGGCCATGCCCGACGCATCGGGCGAGGTGGCCTATACCGCTAAAGTTTTCCCGCGTTCGGTTAGTTTCTACACCGGATGGATGATGATGCTCGCCTACTTCATCGTTTGCCCGTGGGAAGCGGTGGCAGCCGGCCGCATTGCCGGTTATATTTTTCCCGCGCTCGATTCCATCGAGTTATACCGCGTGGCGGGAAAGCCGGTTTACCTGCCGCACCTGGCAATCGGGCTCGCGCTCACGGCACTGGTGACGGTGGTGAACTATCGCGGCGTCCGGCTGAGCGCCACCTTTCAAAACTGGAGCACGTTCGGCACGCTGGCGCTCTTCGTGATCTTCGTCGGCGTCGGCGCTACGCGCGGGTCGCCGGTGAATTTCGCGCCGCTGTTCACGCATACTTCGTTCGTCTCGATTTTGCTGGTGCTGCAGATCGTTCCTTACTTCATGACGGGATTTGAATCGGTGACCAAGGCGGCCGAAGAAGCCCATCTCCAATTTCGAGCGCAGGGGTTTTCTCGCGCCATCTTTTCGGCGATCGTGGTCGGGGCAGTGTTCTACATGATTGTGATCGCAGCCGTCGGCTTTGTCGCGCCGTGGCGTTCGCTGACCGCTGCACCATTCATGACGGCGGTCGCTTTCGAACATGCCGTCGGCTCGCGCTGGATCGTGAGCGTCATTCTGAGTGCCGCGTTGCTTTCGCTCTTCAAGGTATTCAATGGGAACTTTATCGCTGCCAGCCGCCTTTTATTTGCTATGGGGCGGCGCGGACTGGTGGATACGAGACTGGCCGGCGTGCATCCGCGGAATCAAACGCCTGCCGCGGCGGTCGCCGGTGTTGGCATCGCCACGGCTTCCTGCATGTTTCTGGGCACCGCGATTCTGGTTCCGATCTCTGAAGTCGGATCGGTCGCTGCCGCCTCCGGATGGTTCGCGGTGTGCGCGGCTTATCTGTGGATGAGACCCCGGGTCCGAGACCGCTTGATCGCCTCGCTCGGGGCATTGGTTGCCCTGGCGATGGTAGTAATGAAGTTTGCGCCGTTTGTGCCTGGCCATTTTTCCGGCTGGGAGTGGCTCGTGCTCACCTTGTGGATTATTCTGGGTACGTTGATCGGGCACCCGCGAAGCACGCGGCTTGCCGCCGGAAAATCTGATCAAGACCAGGAAAGAAGCGAAAGAAGCTTATGATCGCAACTCGCCGTCTCGTGCTGGGAATCTTACTGATTCTCTCCATCTTTATTTTTGCCAACGACAGTTTTGCCGCCGACTCGCCCTTCGACCTCGTCATCACCAACGGACACATCGTGGATGGCACCGGCTCTCCCTGGTACTCGGGCGACATCGGAATCCGGGATGGGCGCATCGCCGCCATCGGCAATCTTTCTGCTGCCGCGCGCAAGCGTACGGTTGACGCCCACGGCAAAGTTGTCGCTCCCGGCTTCATCGACATGCTCGGCCAGTCGGAATTGACGATTCTAGTCGATCCGCGCCTGCCTTCGAAGATCTATCAGGGCATTACCACCGAGATCACGGGAGAGGGTGGATCGGCCGCTCCGCTCAACGATGCCATCATCGCTGCCGACCGCGCCAGCTACGAACATTACAAGATCAATCCCGACTGGCGGACGTTTCGGCAATATTTCTCGCGCCTGGAAAAGCAGGGCATGGGGATCAATCTGGCGAGCTACGTGGGCGCGACCGAGGTGCGGCGCATGGTGCTGGGTGACGTCGACGTGCAGCCCACGCCCGAGCAACTCGAAAAGATGAGAGCTTTGGTGCGCGAGGCCATGCGCGATGGCGCCGCCGGTGTCTCGACTTCTTTGGAATACGCGCCCGCGCCTTACGCGAAGACGGAAGAAATCATTGCGCTGGCTTCGGAGGCTCCGAAATTCGGCGGAATCTACGCCACGCACATGCGGAACGAGAGCGACAGCGTTCTCGAAGCGTTCGACGAGGCCGTTCGCATCGGGCGCGAGGCCCACATTCCTGTGGAGATATGGCATTTCAAGGTGGCGGGCAAAGCCAACTGGGGACGCATGCCCGAGCTGATCGCGCGCGTCAACCGGGCACGCGCCGAAGGAGTTGATGTGGAAGCCGACACTTACGCCTACACCGCGTGGGGGAACGGCATGTCGGCCTTCGTTCCAGCGTGGGCGCATGATGGCGGCGATGCCAAGTTGATCGAGCGGCTCAAGGATCCCGCAACCCGCGCCCGCATTCGCAGGGACATGGAGACGCCTTCCAAAGACTGGGACAACGAGTGGCAGGAGATCCACGGTCCAGAGGATGTGATGATCACCTCGGTTCAGAACCCGGCGCTGAAGAAGTTTCAGGGCAAGCGGCTCTCTGAAATTGCTAAGACGCTGACCAAAGATCCGATGGACACGCTCTTCGATCTGCTTATCGAAGATAGGGCGTTTACCGAATGCGCCGTCTTCGGTATGGCAGAGCCCGATGTGGCCCTGGCGCTGCAGCAGCCTTGGGTTTCCGTCGATAACGACTATTCCGGGGTGTCGCCCGAGGGCATTCTCGGCGAAGAGCATGCGCACCCTCGAGCCTACGGCACATTTCCGCGCATCCTGCGAAAGTATGTTCGCGAAGAGAAGAAACTGGCGCTGGAGGAGGCGATCCGCAAGTTCTCATCGTTGCCCGCCCAGCGCATGAGGCTCGCCGATCGTGGCGTGCTGAAGCAGGGGATGTGGGCGGATGTGGTGGTGTTCGATCCGGAAACAGTGCGTGACTTGGCCACTTTCGACAATCCCAACCGGCTGTCGGAAGGCATGGAGTTCGTGCTGGTCAACGGAGTGCCCGTGATCGAAGAGGGAAAGATGACTGGCGCGCTGCCGGGAAAAGTATTGCGAGGAGCGGGCTACACGCCGTAGTTCCTCGCTCGCGAAATCCACAATTCAATCTGATGACAATTCAATCTACGGTTTGACGGTTTTCGCGTCTGTGTCTGCACGCTTGGCTTCGGACGGATAAGCCGGTGCGACGTGCGGTTTCGCGAGCGTTCCGGTGAGATTCCACGACCGCTCGTCGCCACGGGTCAAGACGAAGTCGAACCCGTTTGCCGGGGATGCGGTTCCGCGTACCCGATAAAAGCCGTCGCGCGACTCGAGCCGGCCTGCCGAGAGTTCCCATGCGCCTTCTTTCAAGCGCAGATCACCCGAGAAGCGGTGGACCGGAAGAGGCGCGGGCGATCCTGGAATTCTGATGTGGGGCAGACTGCCGTTGTGCATCACGAATTGCAAGTTGCCATCGGAGCGCGTCAGCAGCTCACGAAACGCGTCCGCGGATCCATCCAGATCGAACTTCCCATCGGCCATTCCCGTAATCCAGGGGTCGTTCGTCAATGTCGATGTCAAAGCGCTCACTTGCGTCAGGGAAACGTCATGCAGTGTGCCGGCGCCGTGATAGCGCACTGGCGGACTCGAGGCGTTGCGAGCCGATACATCGTGAGCCGATACGTCGCGATTGGATAGATCGATCATCCAGTTGCCCTGATGCGTGCCCTGCAGCAGTTGCCCGCGCAGAGCCGTCAGGGTGATTTTGCCTCGATCCACGTCCACTTGCGTCGCAACCTGGGTGGCGACCACCTTCTTCAATCCAAACCGCCCAACCTGAAGGTGGCCGTGCGCCTGAACCGCGAGCAGGGGCGAAAGGCCCCGCGCGTCGTCGGAATTGGAATTGGAATTGGAACTGGGATTCAAGATGCGGTACCACGGGCGTTTGGCCGGATGCGGCGTGAACCATTCGGCGAGATCTCCGGAGGAAAGCTGGTCGGCGGTGAGATCGAACTGAAATGCGCAAGGTGGAACGGCGCAATGACGGGACGCTGTGACCTCGCCGCTCCAGTGTGTGCTTCCGGTGCGAGCGGAAATCTTATCCACCCTTACCGCGTCCGGAGCAAGAGACAGGTTCGCCGAGGCAATCTCAATCGGCGTGTTCAGGCCGCGCATCTCGGCGCGCACGTTTCGTAGTTGAGCGGTTCCAAGGGTAGTGAGAGGTGCAAATCCCTGCCACGGGCCGGAGACGCTCACATCGAGCTTGGCCGCGCCTTCCGCCGCCGGACGCGCCACCGGCACGCCAAGGTCGTTCTCCAGGCGGAACAGATCTTTCAGTTCCATGTCTCCGCGCAGGAAGAATCGATAACCGGTGGCGGATATCCACCCGCCGGCATCCACCGGCGCGGAGGTGTTCATCGTCAGCGCGACTGGGCCAACCCGCAGATGCGGTTCCGCGGGCTCCTGCTCCTTGTCTTGTGTCCTCGGACGGCGAATCTTGGCCCCGAGAGAATCGGTCAGGGTCAATGGAACGGTCCCCAAGTCAACCTCATCCGCAGCATTCGGGGACAAGCGCACGTTTGTCGCCAAGCCGTTCCCGGTCCATCGCGTCGTGAAGCCCTGATGCCGGTCGGCGGGAAAGCCGCGCGTGGCGCGGAACTGCGCGTTCAGCAATCCAGTTGCCGTGAGATCGGCGGGGATCTGTTTTTTCGCCTGGCGCAGCAATCGCGCCACCGAGGCCAGAGGCACTTGGTCTGCTTCGAGCGTCAGATCGTAGGTCGGCGCTGGCGCGACGACGTTCAAGTTGCCGCGCAGGCGGACGGTCCCTCCGCTTACGGGCGATTCGCACAGCAGGCCGGCCAGAGTGCTGGTGACTGTGTTGTACTGTCC
>JBAVVP010000245.1:0-8806 GCA_049697355.1 Terriglobales bacterium | reverse complement strand
CACTAGACCAGGGGGGAGGGGGGGTGGCAGTAACCCCCATTAATACCTTCCGAGTTAACAGAAACGCAAACAGGCCGGCGACGAGGAGTCTCAGTTCTCTCCCGGCATCGGATGCCTGGCCTCATCCGCGTGTGGCACCAATTGCTGATAGACGGCTTGCGGCACGTGCGAATCCCAGTAGCCTGCTGTCTTTGCAAATCCGACGACTCCGAAGAACAGCGCCGCAATTCCCGCCGCTACGGCCCACGCCGGCAGCTTCGCCGGCTGTGGCGCTTGCGCTGGAATTTTCGGTCGGGGCAAACTGGGCAGCGATAACGACAGGCTGAGCGCATCTTTTGCTGGACAGACCGCTACACACTCCAGGCAGCCGGTGCACTCGGCCGATTTGATCGTTACCAACTGGTCGACGGGCAGGGCCGACGGACAGGCCTTGGCGCATTTCGCGCAGTCGATGCAGGTCTCTGGATTGCGGCGGATGCGCGTTGGGCTGACGAGCGATGTGATCCAGAGCAACGCTCCGTAGGGGCACAGATAGCGGCACCAGAAATTCTGGACCAATAACGACGCTACCACCAGCACGGCCAGCGTGATCGCTCCGGCCTCGCCGAGGTGGCGGAAGAAGTTCAGCATCTTCACGTCGGCAATCACGCCGTACGGACTGTTCATGAACGCCGCCAGTTCATCGGCTGCCATCGAGGTGACGGCCCAGGCGAAGAAGCCGAGCAGAAGATACTTCAGTCCGCGGAGCGGAATATCGAGCCAGCGCGGCAGGGTAAAGTTGCGGCGGAAGAGCTTTTGGCCCGCGCGCCACAAGTATTCCGAGATCGTTCCCACCGGGCAAAGCCAGCTGCAGAATGCCTTGCGGAACAGGAACGACGTGGCCAGAAACGAGATCAGCAGAAACATGCCCGCAGGATGCAGTGTCGGTACATGGTGGGTAAGAATGAAGTAGCGCAGGTTCATCAGCGCAGCGATCGGCAGCCAGCCCTCGACTCCAGCGGGGCGTTGCAGGGAGGTCGGTGTGCCTCCGGGCTCAAATTGACGAACCCAGAAGTAGAAAGTGGCGCCGATCCAGACATTGAGCAGCAGGAACGCGGCCTGGAAGCTGCGGCGCGTGAGCTGCGAGCGGTCGCGATCGGTGCGGCGGATCAGTTTCTTTTTTGTGTTAGCGGAGGGTTTTGGACGCGGCGAAGCAGGCGCCGGAAACAGAATGGGAAGAATTTCTGGTTGAATTTCAGTATGAACTTGCGTTGCCATGAGAGCATTCCTTACCCATTCAGCGTAGATGGCCGGCGACCCGAAGGATGTGACTTCTGTCACAGGCTGGGGAGGTCAGAGGTCAGATTGCAGAGGTGAACCCCAAATCTCACGGCGCGAGGGTTTTTACCTCTGCAATCTGAGCTCTGACCTCTGCAATTTTCTCCTTCCCGTGATAAATCTAGTATTTGACCCTACCGATCGCCATCTTTCTGTTTTTCGCCGGTGTTCTCGGCGGCGCACTTAACGCCGTCGCGGGCGGAGGGAGCTTTATCGCCTTTCCGGCGCTGCTTTTCAGCGGAGTTGCCCCCATCGCGGCCAACGCCACTAATACGGTTGGGCTTTGGGTGGGAGTGACGGCCAGCGGCGGCGCTTATCGCAAGCACCTCGACATTTCGCGGCGCGTCATGATTCCGCTCGCCGTGACCAGCGTCATTGGAGGAATCGCCGGCGCCTTCCTTTTGCTGCACACACCCGCCCAGACCTTTCTGCGCGTTCTGCCCTGGCTGATGCTGGGCGCGACGCTGTTGTTTGCGTTTGGCAACCGCCTGAGTCGCGGCTCCGGAAACGTCATCGCCCACGATGCTTCTACCAAGGCCGTGATCGTCGCGTCACTGTTGGAGCTGGTGTTCGCGGTTTACGGAGGCTATTTCGGCGGTGGAGTTGGCATTCTGAATCTCGCCATGCTGGCCGTGCTTGGCATGACCGACATTCACGCCATGAACGCTTTGAAGGTCGTGCTCGGCGGGATCATCAACGGCATCGCGGTCATTACCTTCATTCTGGCCGGAGCGGTGGTCTGGAAGCAGGGCAGCGTCGTGATTGTGGGCGCGGTCTTCGGCGGATACTTCGGCGCCCACTACGCGCAGAAGCTTCCGGGCGCGTGGATTCGCAGGTTCGTCATCGTGGTGGGAACGTCCATGACCGCGTACTTTTTCTGGAAGGGCTACCGCTGATTTTGCGTAGAGACGCGGCTTGCGCGTCTGCGCAGAAGGAGACGGGGCAAGCCCCGTCTTTACAGACAGAGGAGCTACGCCGAGGGCCCTGACTTTCGTAACCTGCCCTGTGGCTGCCGCCCGATGCCATACTAGGCGGAGCATGTCCTCCACCGCCACCACGCAAAAAGGACCGCGAGGCTCGCGGGTCAAGCTCGGCGGCTCCATTCTTGCCATGGTGCTGCTCGAAAACGGGCGTCAGATCCGCGGCCGCATGAATCAGCTCTCGGTCAACGGCGGCCTGCTTTCGCTCGAACGGCCGCTGGACGAAGGCATCGAGGTGACGGTCGTGTTCCATCTCGGATTCAGCGTCCGGTGCCGCGCGCGCATGTTGTTTCCCATGTGGGCGACCCAGGGATGTATGCAGCCTTTTCGCTTTTTGGAATTGTCGGACGCGAACCGGGCGGGCCTGAATCGGGAACTGGAAACCCTCGTACGCGGTGGCGCGTCGCAGGAAGAGGAAGACGCCGAGTAGGGCACAGAGCAGCTACGAGCCGCGAGCTTAGAGCAACCAGGCTCTTGAGCTTGCTCGTAGCCCGAAGCTCGTACCTTATTGTTTTCTTGCGGCCGCCAGAAGCTCTTCCAGCGAATATTTCTGTAACTCCCCAATCCGCTCTATGGTGATATCCGGCTTGGGATACTTGGCCACCTGTGCGGCATCTAGCGCGTAATGTCCCTGGCGCGGAAACACCGTTGTCACCCGCTTGCCCCAATGCTTCTTGATTGCCGCTAAAATCCGCACCTTGTCGTCGACCATCACGTAATGCGACGCCCGATACTTCGCCTCTACATCGTCCAGTTCCAGTTCCTTGTGGATATAGATCAGGACGCGCCCCTCGAAGAGCTCATAGAGGCCGGACCGGTCAACCTTGCGCGGCTGAAACACGACATCGCCGTCGCTCAGAATGACCGCCTGGCCTAGTCGCCGCGCGTACTCGACTGCATCCAGCGACTCGGGATAGAGGCGGTTGGCAAAGGGATAATCGATCATGAAGTGCGACACGGCCAGCAGCTTCGGATCGCGCGGCTGCTCGACGCGGTAACGTTGCAGCGCGCCCAGGTAGTCGGCGTATCCGAGTTCGGCACGCAACTGCTCGAAGATTTCCCAATAGCGCTGCTCGGAGGCCTCGCCTACTTGATTGGTGAGGTAGTGCTTCAGGTCTTCCGCCACTCGATCGTTATCGAGCAGCGTATTGTCTACGTCGAAAAGGAAGACGGTGGCCGGGTTGGCATCGGGACGATTCACGGGAGTCTCTCCAAGTAGAGGTCGCCTTATCATGCCAGAAATCGCGAAGCTTCGGGTCAAGAGCTACGAGCCACGGGCTACGGGCTTGTAAATGAAGGAGTTGCTTGGCGCTCGAGACCCCGGAGGCGTTGCGACCTTACGCCTGTGATTTGGGGACTTGCCAGCACCGTTCCCCATGGTGTACAAAGGCGTCGGTCAAACAAATGATAATCATCCGAGGCGGGGTACTGTGACTCTGCCTCACAAACCGGCGAACCCTTTTCGTCGATCCTAGGAGCCTTTCCTCGTGGAACACATTGATCCAGACATTGTCAGGCGCTTCGACACACGCTCCAGCCGGCCTTGTGAATTCTGCCGGGAACACGACTCGAAATTCCGCGAGCGCCATCCGCTCGATCAGGTGGTGGCCAGCAGCCGTAAAGCCATTGCTTCGGCCCATTTGACCGAGGACGGCTACGTCCGCCACCGCATGGTTGAATTACGCCAAATTGCCGCTCGCGCGCCGCTCACTGCGGCATAAACGGCATATTCCTTGGTTTTTCGCGAGTTTTTCGCGCAACTTCTGCGCTGGGCGGGGTTCTATAATAGTTAGGGTATAGATAGGCCCCGAGATCAGGGGTACCCTGTGCGCGGGGGGAGGCTTCCTGTGCTGGCCGCTAGGCAATCCTGTTTCCTGCTCTGCTTCTTGTGGACATTTCCAGTCGTTGCCGGTTTGCCCGTTTTAGCTCAGATTAATGGAGTCCCTGCTTCGGTCACTTCGCTCGGTTTCGGCGGAAGCAACAACCCCAATCCCGGTGTCCGGGCCAGCGTAACGTCGCTCGGGCCAAACGGTTACGGCAACAGCCGGCCGGCTTTTGGAAATTGCTGCAGCAATTTCTTCATGCCGACGAACCCGAATCCGGCACTGTTCTTTAATGGCCAGTTCTCGGATCGCCAGGTTTTCAAGCGCCAGTCCTCTGATCGCCAGTCCTCGGGGCATCACCGCCGGCACCGGGATCATGACTTCTTCCCCGTCGGTGTGAGCGAACCGGCATATGTCCCTGTCCCATACGCGGTTCCCTACGCTGTTCCTTCCGACGACGCGTATGCCGAAGACGTCGATGACGATTCGCCGGATCCCGATTACGTTCGCGCACCTGACGTTCGGGGAAACGAGCGGAGCCCGGATTCCAGTGCCAAACGCCACGCGAGTCGCGATTTGGCCCTGATGGCCGGCGCGTCTGCCAAACCAGCTTCCGGTGACCCAGACGAGCCGGTGCCGGCTGGAGCGGAAGACCCGGTACCGGCCCAGCCTCCAACCGTGCTCGTTTTCAAGGACGGCCATCAGTCCGACGTGGTCAACTACGCCATCGTGGGGGGTACGCTGTTTGACCTTGGCGCCGGCCGCACCCGCAAGATTCTGCTGGCTGACCTCGATCTTCCCGCTACCCGCAAAGCCAACGATGAGCGAGGCGTGGACTTCCAGATTCCGGCGAGCGCCCGGCAGTAAGTCGAGGTCCTGCAGCCTGTGTTGAAACTCCAGTGCCCTCATAGCAGCGCCTAGGCGCACCGTAGTGCCGCACTTGCGGTATGCCTGAAGGCATACCCTGATACGAATCCGCATTCCGCCACGAACTGCGAACCACGGCAGGCGCCCCCGGTAAGCCGCCCCTATTTCCCTCCGATTTCCCGCTTGACACGGGCGCCTCGCTGAATGGATACTTATGCATTGAGGTGCATGTTTATTCATGTCGAAAGCGGCGCGCCACAAAGCCATCCTCGACCTGCTCGACGAAGGCCCTGTCGAAAGCCAGGACTTGCTCCAGCACCGGCTCGAGCGCAAGGGCTTCGACGTAGGCCAGGCTACCCTTTCGCGCGATATCCACGAGCTGAAACTTGTGAAAGGCGCCGAGGGCTATCGGCGCGCGGACGAGAGCCTGGGAGCGGAAGCCGTTTTGCCCTCGGTCATGCATCTGGTGCACGAGTTTGTGGTCGAAATCCGCCAGGCCCAGAACCTGCTGGTGGTGAAGACCACGGTCGGGAGCGCGCAGCCCGTCGCCGCCGCCCTCGACGCCTCGCACTGGCCGGAGGTCGTCGGCACGCTCGCGGGCGACGATACAGTGCTGGTCATCGCCAGCGACAAGAAGAAAGCGCATGCGCTTGCCCGGCGTATCCATGAACTAGGTGTTAGGTCTTAGGTCTTAGGAAGAACCAAGCTCTGAGACCTGAGACCTAAGACCTGACACCTAAGACCTAGAGCAAGGAGCACAATAGATGCCTAAACAAGAGAAAATCGTTCTTGCCTACTCCGGTGGGCTCGATACTTCGATCATCATTCCGTGGCTCAAGGAAAACTATGCTTATGACGTGATCGCCATGGTGGCCGACGTGGGCCAGGGAGATGACGTCGAGGCGGTCGTCGACAAGGCCTACAAGACTGGAGCCAGCAAGGTGGTGGTCGAGGATCTGCGCGAAGAGTTCCTGACCGGCTACGTGTGGCCGGCGCTGAAAGCGGGCGCGGTGTATGAGAACAAGTATCTGCTCGGCACCTCGCTCGCGCGGCCGGTGATCGCGAAACATCAGGTCGAAGTGGCGCTACGCGAAGGCGCCTCGGCCGTCGGCCACGGATGCACCGGCAAGGGCAACGACCAGGTGCGCTTCGAGATGGCCTATCAGGCGCTGGCTCCCGAACTGAAAGTCGTGGCGCCGTGGCGCGAGTGGGATCTCAAGTCGCGGGAGGATTGTCTCGACTACGCCGAGAAACGCGGCATTCCCGTGGCCGCGAGCCGCGAGAAGATTCACAGCCGCGACCGCAATCTCTGGCACCTCAGCCACGAGGGCGGGGAGCTCGAAGATGCCGCCAATGCGCCGTTTGCGAGCACGTGGCAGATGACGAAGTCGCCGCAAGAAGCTCCCGACCAGGAAGAACAAGTCGAAATCGGATTTGAAAAAGGCGTGCCTGTTTCGGTGAACGGGATGAATCTCGATCCCGTATCGCTGGTCGAACTGCTGAACGAAATCGGCGGACGCAATGCCATCGGACGCATCGACCTGGTTGAAAATCGTTTTGTCGGCATCAAGTCGCGCGGCTGCTACGAGACTCCCGGAGGTACGCTGCTGCTGGCCGCTCACGGCGAGCTCGAAGCCCTCTGCCTGGATCGCGACCTGCTGCACTACAAGCAGCACGTGGCGCTCAAGTATGCCGAACTGGTCTACTTCGGCATGTTGTTCACGCCGCTGCGCGAGGCGCTCGACGCCTTCGTCGAGACCACGCAACAGAATCTGACCGGCGCGGTTACGCTGTCGCTCTACAAGGGAAACGTCAGCATTGTCAGCCGCAAGTCGGAATATTCGCTCTACCGCACCGACCTCTCCTCATTCACCATGAGCGCGAGCTATGATCAGAAGGACGCTGAGGGGTTCATCCGCGTTCTGGGATTGCCGTCTCGTTGCCGCGCTCAGGCGCAGGCGAAAAAGCTAGAGGTCGCGTAATGAAGATGTGGTCCGGCCGCTTCCGGCAGCCGCTTGACCCCGAATTTGAAAAGTGGCAGCGGTCGTTTCCGTACGATCAGCGACTGCTGCCCTTCGAACTCGCCGCCAGCCGCGCCCATGCCAACGCGCTTGCACATGCGGGAGCGCTTTCGTCCGAAGAGCTTTCGGAGATCGTGCAAGCGCTGGGAGAAATCGGCCGACGCGCCGAATCCGACCTGGCGTTTCTGAACGATCCCGAAGCCGAAGATGTTCACCACTTCCTCGAAAAACAACTCGCCGCGCTGATCGGCCCGACCGGGTACAAGTTGCATACCGGACGGAGCCGCAACGAGCAGATCGCGACCGATCTCCGCCTCTTCGTGCGCCAGAGCATCGATACGCTGCAAAACCTGCTGGCCGATTGGATCGAGGCGATGCTGGCTCGCGCCGAGGCTGCGGGCAATTCGGCGATGCCCGCGTATACGCACCTGCAACCGGCGGAGCCTGTGCTGGTCGCGCATTGGTTGCTGGCTTATGTGGAAATGTTTCTGCGCGATGCCTCGCGCCTCGCCGACTGCCGCAAGCGCGTGAACCTTTGTCCCCTGGGATCGGGCGCCGTAGCCGGAGCGACGCTCACCATCCCTCGTCAAGCCATGGCCGCGGAACTGGGATTTGACGGGCCGACGGCGAACAGTATCGACGCCACCAGCGACCGCGACTTCGCCATTGAATTTGTCGACGCGCTCTCGCTGCTCTCGCTTCACCTGAGCCGCTGGGCCGAAGAGATGATCTTGTTCTCCACGCCCGCTTATGGATTCGTCGAATTGCCTGAGCCTTATTCCACCGGCAGCAGCGCCATGCCGCAGAAGAAAAACCCCGACTTACTGGAACTGGTGCGCGGGAAAGCGGCGCGCGTCATGGGATGCGCCACCACGCTCGAAATTTTGGTGAAGGGGTTGCCTCTCGCCTACAACAAAGACCTGCAGGAAACGCAGGAGCCTTTGTTCAACGCTGCGGATACGGTCATCGGCATGTTGCCGCTGGCGACTGGATTCATGAATACCGTCGAGTTCAACGACGCCAGGATGAATCAGGCGGCAAGTTCGGGTTTTATGAACGCCTGGGCCGCGGCCGCCTATCTTGTCGAACGCGGAGTACCCTCGCGCCTCGCCCACGAAGCGGTTGGCAAGGCCGTTGCCTTGGCCGTGGAGCGCGGATGCGACTTACAGAAGCTTCCTCTCGCCGATCTGCAAGCGATCCACTCGAGCTTTGACGCGGCGTTCCATTCCAGCCTCGGACTTACTGAGGTGCTTGCGTTGCACGACGTGCCTGGCGGTACCGCGCCTCGTCACGTCAAGCGCGCACTGCAGAGTGCCCGGGAGCGGGCGGCGGCGCTGCGGTCCGTGGAACAACCGACCGTCCGCTAGCGGGAAATGCTGTTTGCTCCTAAAGGTAGGAATTGAGACAAGACAGAACCATAAACGTCACTGTGCCAGTCGGAGGGTGACCTGCAGCTGGTAGCTGCTAACTCCAGTCGGAACAAGCTTGAGGGCGAGCCTGTCCTCAGGGCTGGGTGTGTGGATCTCGAAGGGAAGGGATAGTTGCTGCAAGGGAGTGCTTTGCTTGTCTCGGTGTTTGCGCTTCCGAGACGCGCCACCTACGAAACTGATCCCCGAATACGGAACCGACACGTTGTATCGGTCGTGGGCCAACGCCACCGTTCTTAGGCACGGCGTAGTTCGGCCACTGAGGCATTTTTTCAGCGCAGGTTCGGTAACGCCGAGTCCCTCTGCGATTTGCTTCAGAGAGCGCCCCTTTCGTTGCTCGACCCTGACATGGGGCCGGAGGGCCTCTGCGA
>JBAVVP010000244.1:0-2741 GCA_049697355.1 Terriglobales bacterium | reverse complement strand
GCGTTCCCTGCGTCACGCCTGTCCCAGTGAGTGGAATGCTCAAGCTGGGATTCGAGGCGTTCGAAGTGATGCTGACGCTGCCACTGGCTGCGCCGCTCGTCGTCGGAGCAAAAAGCACCATGAACGAAGTGCTTTGGCCAGCGGTTAAGGTCAAAGGCAAGGACAGTGCGCTCAATCTGAATCCGGCGCCACTGGCAGTCGCGGCCGAGATCGTGAGGCTCGATCCGCCGGTGTTGGTCAACGTCTCGGACAAACTCGCGCTGTTGCCGGCCTGGACGCTCCCGAATGCCAGGCTGGTGGGATTGGCAGTCAGTGTTCCTTGCGTCACACCCGTTCCGGACAATTGGAGATTCATGGTGGGGTTGGAGGCATTGGAAGTGAAGGCTATGTTGCCGCTTACACTGCCCGCCAACTGAGGGGCAAAGACGACCGAGAAAGTGGAACTCTGGCCCGCTCCCAGCGTCATGGGTAGGGTTAACCCACTCAGAGTAAAAGTGCTGCCGGTGAGAGTAGCCTGAGAGACGGTTAAACTGGATCCCCCCGAGTTGGTCAGGGTTGCGGATTGCGCCTGGTTGTTTCCCACTTGGACGTTTGCAAAATTCAGGCTGTTGGGATTGGCGGCGAGTTGACCGAGAGTTGTGCCCGTACCGAACAGAGAAGCCTTTGCTGTGCTAGTCGAGGATAGAGAGCCTTTTCTATGAAGCTTGATTCTTTGAACCGAATACGTCAAAGAGAGGATGCCACTTGCGCTGCCGCTGGAATGTGGCGCAAAAGTCGTGACGACGCTTACAGCCTGGCCCGGAGCCAGCCTCAACGGCGTGCTAAGACCGCGGACGCTGAATCCTGTTCCTGATACGGCACTTTGGGAAATCGTCAGACTCGAGTTTCCGGTATTGCTCAGTAACGCCGATTGCGACACGCTGTTACCGAGCTGAACGCTACCGAAGCTCACGGGGGAAGGATTAACAGCCAGTTGTCCGGCGGCGGTTGCGGCAAATAGAAAGACAACTAACGCGCAAGCCACGCACGTCGATGGGGGCCCAATACTTTTCACTTTGCTTCTCCTGTTCCGTGCTCCGAAAAGCACGGTGAGGGATGTGGAGTAGCCGCACCGTGTCCTGCAACCAAACGAATCCTGCGCAGGCGCGGTGCATACAGCTATTCTTTCGGCCTGGACATCCTTTGGACAGATCCCGAAAGGACATGACGACACACAGAAGGGCATGACGACGCGGGTATGGTTGCGTACCAGGAGATGTCCAACAGCACAGGTAGATCGAAGGCTACTGTCAGGTAATGACTGTTCCTGGATGACCGTGATCGAGGACAGTCTGAGCAAGGTCAACAGTCGAAGGAACCCCCGTCAACATGCCATTGCAGACCAACAGAAGCAACTCATTCCGGCTCTTCCTCGCGGCGAAAAAGTGTCCCCATGAAACCATATTAGAAATGACCCCTTTTTAGGTGTTGTTAAGCGCGCGAAACCAGCGGCCCCGTTCCCAGCGGAGCAGTTCCAGCGATTGCGCCGAATGCACTTCCGAGTTTGCCCAAAGACCCGGCGGTTCGTGAAGATGATGGCTATGCGATCCTTCCCCCTAGTCGCAGGGCTGCTCTGTTGCCTGGCGCTTGGGCCCGCCTGGGCGCAGGAGCTCTATTGCAAACCTTGCTGGCATGGCTTCGGTGATGTCCAGATCGGCAGCTCCAGTTCCTACTCTTTCCGGCTTTACAACACTGGAAGCAAAACGCTGCGGATCACTTCCAAGTCGAAACAGGGGAGCGAGTTCTCATTCGGCAAATTTCCTTTGCCAGTGAACGTCCAGCCCGGGGCGAGTGTCCAATTGCCCATTATTTTTAAACCGACTGCCAAAGGGTATAGCACCGGCTTCTTTGAACTCTTCAGTACTGAGAGGGACTCCACGCTCACGTTGAAAGCCACGGGATTCGGTGAGGCCACCGCGAACCCCTTGCTAGGGGTCAGTCCTGCGACCCTGAGTTTCGGGAACGTTACGGTGGGATCGAGTGTCAAGCTGGAGGCTACGCTCAAGGCCTCGAACGCTTCCGTAACCATCTCGTCCGACCAGTCAACCAGCTCGGAATTTGACCTCCTCGGGCTGAATCTGCCGGTTACGATTCAGGCTGGACACAGCATCCCAGTTACGATTCAATTCACGCCAGCACTCTCCGGCACGGCATCCGGCAAAGCGGAATTCGCCAGCAATGCAGCGGACTCCCCCACCGTCGAACAGTTGACCGGTACGGGCGTCGCTACGGTTTCCCATTACGTCAATCTTTCCTGGGATTCGGGAGGGGGGAACCCGATCGGATACAACGTGCACCGCAGTACCGTTCAGGGTGGCCCCTACCACCAAATCAATACCGTGCTGGAGTCTTCGACCAACTACACAGACTCTACGGTTGTCTCTGGGACGACTTACTATTACGCCGCAACTGAGGTGAACGCCCAAGGTCAGGAAAGCGCCTACTCAAATGTCGCGGAGGCTGTGATCCCGAGCCCCTAGCGGGCGAAACCCATCTCCTTCTTCCCGGCCCTTGTGAAAACCCGCCTCCTCGGCCACCGCCGTGACGCTGGGAAAGTCTTCCATGAGTCCCTCGTTGACTGGGCGTAGTTAACTGGTCAAGGCTAGCTGGTCAAGAGCTTCGGCCATGTGTAGCGCACAACGCTTACGGACTCGGAATGATCGCCGTGGCTTGATTTGAGTATCCGCTCTCATCCCCGCTGC
>JBAVVP010000243.1:0-4094 GCA_049697355.1 Terriglobales bacterium | reverse complement strand
GTGCTAATTGCTAAGAGCTGACTGCCGAATGCCAACCGCCGACCGCAAAACCGCTCTGATCACCGGCGCCTCGTTCGGCATCGGCATGGAATTCGCGCGCATCTTCGCGCGCGAAGGCTACAACCTGGTGCTCGTCGCCCGCAATGGCGACCGCCTCCGCCAACTCGCATCCGAACTCGAGAAGGCCCACGGCAGCCGTTCGTTGATTCTAGCTACCGACCTGACTGAACCGGGCGCTCCGGCGTACGTTCTGGATCAAACGACGCGCGCCGACATTCAAGTGGACGTGCTGGTCAATAACGCCGGATTCGGACAGTATGGTTTCTTCGCCGACAGTGATCTGGAAGAATGCCTCCGCCAAATCCAACTCAACGTAACGACTCTCACCCACCTCACCCGCCTCTATCTTCCTTTAATGATGGAGAGAAAGAGCGGGCGCATTCTGAATGTGGCGTCCACTGCGGCGTTTCAACCGGGACCCCTGATGGCCGTGTATTTTGCGACCAAGGCGTACGTTTTGCATTTTTCCGAAGCGCTGGCCAATGAACTCCAGGAGACGGGCATAACCGTAACCTGCCTGTGCCCCGGCGCAACGGCCACCGAGTTTCACAAGCGCGCGAAAGCCACGGGCATGAACTTGCTGAAGTTCGGCGCGATGGACGCGCGCATTGTGGCCGAAGACGGTTATCGCGCGCTGATCGCCGGGAAGCCCGTGGTGATTTCAGGATTCAAGAATTGGCTGCTGGCGCAATCGGTGCGCTTCTCCCCGCGTCGGCTCGTGACGGCGATTGCCAGGAAAACGCAGGAGTAGCAGTAGGTGATGGAGCGACTGGCACCCCGCCCGTCCGCCGAGACACTACTCGCCGCGAGACGCGGCAAGCCGCGTCTCTACAGGCGGATTGTCACTTTGTCTTGCGCCCCGATACTGCCGCTTGTACTCTGCTGTGATGGCGTCCGTAGCCGAAGTAAATCACCATGCCGATCGCGAGCCAGACAATCAGACGCAGCCACGTATCGCGCGGCAAACTCACCATCATGAGCCCAGCCACTAGAATCCCCATGATTGGGACGAACGGCACCAATGGCGTTTTGAACGGACGATGCAATTCGGGCCGCCGGACCCGCAGAATCCAAACCCCAGCGCACACAATCACAAATGCCAGCAGCGTTCCAATGCTGACCAGTTCTCCCAGAATGCCGATCGGAATCAGTGACGCGAAGATTGCTACGAAGATTCCTACCGTGATACTCGAGATCCATGGAGTCCGGAAGCGGGCATGCACGGCGCCGGCCCACTGCGGCAGAAGCCCATCGCGTGACATGGAGAAGAACACGCGAGATTGCCCCAGCAGCATCACCAGCATCACGCTGCCCAAGCCGGCAATCGCTCCCAATTTCACGAGCACGCTGCCCCACCGCACGCCAGTGTGATCGATGCCAACAGCCACCGGATCAGGGACATTCAAGGTCGTGTAGGAAACAACTCCCGTGAGCAGTCCAGAAACGAGGATATACAGGATAGTGCAAATCACCAGCGAACCGAGAATGCCGATGGGCATGTCCCGCTGTGGGTTTTTCGCTTCCTGCGCCGCAGTGGAGACGGCGTCAAATCCGATGTAGGCAAAGAAAATGACGCCGGCCCCGCGTGCGATTCCGGACCAGCCGTAATGTCCAAATTCTCCGGTATTCGGTGGAATGAACGGATGCCAGTTATGAGCGGCGACTTCCGGATGCTTCAAAATAAAACCAGCGGCAATCGCAATAAACGTAAGCACGATGGCAACCTTGATGATGACGATTGCCGAGTTGAAGTTCGCCGATTCCTGAATGCCGATGACCAGAATCACGGTCACGATAACGATGCCAACAAAGGCAAGCAGGTTGAACGAACCTTGCACATGCGCCAGCGTGGCGGGATCGACTCCGTGGGCCTGCAGCGTCGGCAGGATCGTAGCCAGCCTCTCCCATCGGTTGTTGTACATCACCATGTCGGTGCCGGGAGTTGCAGTCAGCGACGGCGGTAAATGAACGCCAAAGTCCTGAAGAAAGCTGTTTACGTAGCCGCTCCAACCGGAGGCAACCGTGGCGGCGCCAAAGGCGTATTCGAGAATCAAGTCCCATCCAATGATCCACGCAAAAATCTCGCCCAGGGTCGCGTAACCGTAGGTGTAGGCGGAGCCGGCGATCGGAATCAGCGCGGCGAATTCCGAATAGCAAAGGCCTGCGAACGCACACGCGATCCCCGCAAGAATGAAGGAGAGCACGATGGCCGGTCCAGCATACTGCGCGGCCGCTGCTCCGGTCAGAACAAAAATACCGGCCCCGATGATGGCGCCGATGCCAAGTGTAATCAGATTTGTCGGGCCCAGCGCCCGCTTCAGCGAATGTTCCCCTGCTTCGGAGGACTCATCCAGAATCATATCGAGTGGCTTGGTAGCCAATAGATTGGACATTTTAGGGGATCTCTCCTTAAAGCCTAAGCGTTCGCATTTCGCGGCCGCCAGATGTAGTACACCGGAATGCCCAGCAGAACGATGATCAGTCCCGGCCAGGTGTATTGCGGCTTATAGCGTAACAGCACAACATCGATCAATAGGGCCATCACAATGTAGACAGCGGGCAGAACGGGGTATCCGACGGCTTTGTACGGACGCTCGGCCTCGGCATGGGTGCGGCGCAAGACGAAGAGTCCGAAAATCGTCAGAATGTAGAACACCAGCACCGCGAAAATAATGTAGTCGAGAAGCTGGCCGTAGCTGCCGGAGATGCAGAGGACGCACGTCCAAACCATCTGCACCATCAACGAAACTGCGGGCGTCTTGTAGCCGGGATGCAGCCGGGCAACGCTGCGAAAGAAGAGACCATCCTTGGCCATGGCGTAATAGACGCGGGCGCCGGCGAGAATCAAACCGTTGCAGCAACCAAAGCCGGAAATCATGATGGCAACGGCCATTAGCGCTCCACCGGCGGAACCGAACATCTGCGTAATCACGGCAGTAGCGACGCGGTCTTCGCTGGCATACTGAATTCCGCGCTCGACGAGCGTTGAACCCGTAGGGCTGCCCACCAGCGGCAGCGCCCCCAGATAAATAAAATTGCAAGCGATATAGAGCGCGATTACCACGCCGGTGCCGAGTGCCAGCGACAACGGAAGATTCCGGCTGGGATTTTTCACCTCGCCGGCCGTGAACGTAACGTTGTTCCAGGCGTCGGCGGAAAACAGCGACCCCACCTGCGCAATCGCCAGCACGGTGAGCGTCGAGACGAGAACGCCTCCATCCACGTCATGCAAAGTGCCGAGGCCGGCATTTTTCCAGAAGTTTGCCCCAAAGTTCGCGGCCACTGCCTGCGCGTTCCGCCCAAGAAAGATTCCGAAGAGGGCCAGTCCGAGCAACGCCGAAACTTTCGCCGTGGTGAAGATGTTCTGAATGAACGCGCCTGTCTTCACACCAAAAATATTGATGACTGAGAGCACCACCACTACCAGGATGGCGACGAAGTTCTGCGTATTCAGGCCGACGTCCATGCCTCCGAGCATCATCGGGCCGATTGCAAACTTCGGCACTTTCCACAAGTGGACGATCCAATGACTCGAGGAGACGGCCGGCCAGAAAATGCCGAGGAATTTGCCGAAGGCCACGCCCACGGCGGCGATCGTGCCGGTTTGAATCACTAAGAAGAGTGTCCAGCCGTAGAGAAAACCCCAGAGTGGGCCGAGCGACTCGCGCAGATAGACGTACTGTCCGCCAGCTCGTGGCATCATGGCCGCCAACTCGCCGTAGCTGAGGGCGCCGACGATGGTTAAGAATCCGGTAATCACCCACGCCCCTATGAGCAGCGCCGGCGACTGTACCTCGCGGGAAATTTCGGCGGACACGATGAAGATGCCCGAGCCGATCATCGAGCCCATCACCAGCATGGTGGCGCTGGTCAGGCCAAGACCTTTGACGAGTTCTTTGTCTTGCTGGCTGTGGCGCTCCCAATCGCTGACGCGCGTGGCGGGGACCGGTGGTTCAACGTTCGTGCTCACGAATCTCCTTAGGGCCTGTGTGGGGCGGGGATTCCTGCCCGCCTTTCCTTTTTCTCCACAGAGC
>JBAVVP010000242.1:0-1826 GCA_049697355.1 Terriglobales bacterium | reverse complement strand
ACCCTGCAGAGTCAGCGTCGTGGCCGCCAAGGACTCGCCGCGCATCGACTTGACTGGATACCGCCCGAGAGCTGGCGAATCACAGCTACTGACTGCATGTGACACCTCCGTACTACGCCGCGCTAATCGTGGTAAATCGTTCGCGATGACATGTCAGAAATCCGAATTTATGCGGCTCAGCCCTTATTCGAGAACGGCAACGGCCTCAATCTCGATCAGGAAATCCTTGCTGGCTAGGGCGGAAACCCCGATCCAGGTGCTTGTCGGCAAACTCTCTGCCGGGACGAACCCGAGTAAGGCTTCGCGCACCGATCGGGCGTTGTGGATGTGTTCGCCTACGATGTACAAGCGCAAGGATACGATATCAGTCCGGGTCCCACCGGCCGCCCTGACGGCAATCTCGAGGTTCTCTAAAGCCTGCTGGGTCTGCGCGCCCAAATCCGCGGGATCGGTGATCTGTTGCGCTGCGTTCCAGCTCACCTGACCGGACACGTATACCGTAGTCTTTCCCACCGTGGCGACTCCTTGAGAGAAACCATACTGCTGACTTGGGAAGAGCGCGCTGGGATTCAGATATGTCTTCGACATGGTTAGAGGTCCTACGCGAGGGGGAAACCGCATGATAGGAATATCTTGCGGCAGCTCCCGGAACCTCATTATATTGACAGGCAGC
Source organism: Terriglobales bacterium (assembly GCA_049697355.1). Lineage (GTDB taxonomy): Bacteria > Acidobacteriota > Terriglobia > Terriglobales > Acidobacteriaceae > Acidiflorens. The sequence goes on along the minus strand of JBAVVP010000242.1, from coordinate 1,153 downwards.
CGAAATGAGTGAGCACTGCTCGTCGTTTTCGCAGAGCCCGTGCTTCACGCGTCGCCAAACCGGACATTCGGTTCAGCCTGTCACCTCGGTGATTCCGCCCGTATCACGCTAGTGCTTTTTCGGACGCGACGCCGGGATGAGTGCTCAAGGCTGAAAGACGGTGTGAGGCGTCGCGTTCGAAAAAGCCGTCAGAAGGAAGCCGCTGGTGCGGGGGACGCGGGCCTTATGCAAATTGAATGGGGTGAGCGAGGGGTGTAGAAGTTCACGGGAGTCGTCAAGGCCGCTGGAGTAGCAGCCGGCGCACCTGTGCAAAGACGAGTCGATGGCCGAAGTGAGCCTAGGCGGGGAGAGGAAGAAGATGTCTGGGTGTAACGGAGACACACTTCGGCGAAGCGCGCTGAACCGCTCCAATCGTTCGGGTTGTGGGCGAGTGATTTCATGCCGCTGCAACCAGGAGCGGTGGAGAACGAAGTTGGAGTTGTACCGCCGTGAATCGTTCGACGACCACCATCGGCCCGCCGCACTTGGGACAGCGCCACAGCGGGTGCAAGGTGGGAGCGGTCGAGGTTTCCGATTCGGCTTGCGGTGGAGCTGCATGGAGGGCGGCGAAGCACCGTGGCAGCAGAGCGGCGCGCCTTCGATTGGCGAGAAAGCCGAAGTGGCGGATGCGGACGAAGCCCTTGGGGAGCAGGTGAAGCAGGAAACGACGGAGAAACTCATCGCGCGAGACGGTCATCACTTTTTGCCGATTGTGGTCAGCGGAGTCGCGCCAGCGGAAGGTGACTTGTTCGTCGGCCAACGCAACCAGGCGATGGTTGGAGATGGCGACGCGGTGAGTATAGCGGCCGAGATACTGCAGGACGTACTCGGGTCCGCCGAAGGGTGGTTTGGAGTAAACGATCCAGTCTTTGCGGAACAGGGGACGGAGCCAGGCCGTGAAGGCCTTGGGATGGGCAAGCGGTGCGAGTTCTCCGGCAAGATGCAGTTGGCCGTGCGCGAAAGCGGACTGGAGGGCGGCGACGAACTTGCCACGAAACACGCGCCGCAGTACAGCAATGGGAAGGAAGAAGCGTGGGTGAGATCGAATCCAGCGGGCGTGATCGCGGGAGAGTCCGCCGGCGGGAACGACACAGTGGACATGGGGATGAAGTTG
>JBAVVP010000241.1:0-12736 GCA_049697355.1 Terriglobales bacterium | reverse complement strand
CTTCCAGCATTGCCGTCATCTCCGATTGGGCGTGGGCGTTGCCGGTGCGGCGGGCGGAGCCGATGCCATCCACCAGCCAGCGCTTGGCCTCATCGACGCGGCTGGCGGCGGCCAGCGTCTGCGCGGCCATGAAGTAGGCCGGCGTGTAGTCCGGGTTTTTCCCGATCAGCGTTTTGTATTCCTCAATCGCCCGCTCGATTTGTCCGGACTTGGAGTACTCCATGGCCAGCCCATAACGTGCAAAAGCATCCTCGGGATTCTCGGCGAGAATTTCGCTCAACGCGGCAATGCGATCCATAGGAAAGTTCTCAGTTGTCAGTTGTCAGTTCTCAGTAAAAACCAAAAGCTAAGAGCTAAAAGCTGCTCTTCCCATTCTTATCACGATCGGCGTTACAATGGCTGTTCTCCGAGGGACCAACTTGGCGTGCCCTTTCTTTGTGCCGCTGGAGATTGTGAACGACGGTTCCTGGCTGCATCCTTCGCGTCTCCCTCTGGGAGCGGGATGGACGGGAAACTGCCGCGCTTCGGGGCAGGAACTGGCCGCAACGGACGCCCACATCCGCGAATTCTGTAATCTTGGTTACGCAATCGCCTGTCCGCATTTGCCCCAGGGCCGAGATTGGGATGCGATTCGTTTTTCGGTTGCGCGGGCGGCGCCGGAACGGGTCATTATCACTTTTGTCTGCGAGTTAGACCACGCTCCCGTCGAACATGGCGAATTGGTATTCGACGCGGCCAGCGAAGCCTGGTTGAATCCGCACCCGGACTTGCGTGTGCTCAGGCTCGCGAACTGCTATCTGCAAACATTTCGCGCCCGTAAGAGCGCTGTTCTCGTCTAACAAATCTTATGGTTGACGACGACAAAGCGAAGTTCACCCGCCCCCGGCCAGTGCGCGAATCGATCTCGGAAATGACGGAGATCGTTCTGCCCAACGATGCCAATCCGCTGAACGCTTTGCTTGGCGGACGCTTGATGCACTGGATCGACATGGCCGGCGCCATGGCTGCCCACCGCCACTCGCGCGCGTACGTGGTGACGGCTTCGATTGACCATCTGGATTTTCTCGTGCCCGTCCGCGTCGGAGATTTCGTAATTCTGCGCTCGTCAGTCAATCGCGTCTACCACACTTCGATGGAGGTGGGTGTGAAAGTCTGGGTGGAAAACTATCGCGCCGAAAAGAGTCACCACGTCAGTTCTGCCTATCTGACGTTTGTGGCCGTGGACGCGGCGGGAAATCGTATGGCGGTTGCGCCGGTCATTCCCGAGACTCCGGAGGAAAAGCGCCGCTACGAAGATGCCGCGCATCGCCGCGAGTTGCGTCGGAAAGAATCGGCGCGCAGAATCGAGGGTCGAAGTTAGCGGCCTTCGAAGCCCAGCCCCTAAAGGGGCTTGGATTTTGGAGAACTTACGGTATCGCTAAAGCGGCACCTTGATACGAAGCAAGTTTGTTGACAACATGAGCGACAAGATGCATAACAACTGATAACTGACAACTGATAGCTGGCAACTGGGAGTGAGACCCTACTTATGGACAGCGCACTCTTCATTCACCGTTTGCACTTCGCCTTCACCGCCACCTTTCACTATCTCTTCCCGCAGCTCACCATGGGCCTTTCTCTGCTGATCGTCGTGCTCAAGACAATTGGCTTGCGGCGCAACGATCCCGTGTGTCACGAGGCGGCGCGCTTCTGGGGAAAGATTTTCGGCATCAATTTCGTGTTGGGGGTTGTGACCGGAATTCCGATGGAGTTCCAGTTCGGCACCAACTGGTCGATCTTTTCGCGATTCGCGGGTGGCGTCATCGGACAGACGCTGGCCATGGAAGGCATGTTCGCCTTCTTCCTCGAATCGGCGTTTCTCGGATTGTTCCTCTATGGAGAGAAGCGGCTGAGCCCGAAAGCGCACTGGCTGTCGGCGGTCGCCGTCTTTGTGGGCTCGTGGTTATCGGGCTATTTCATCATCGCCACCGACGCTTTCATGCAGCATCCCGTCGGCTATTTCACGGCCGCGGATGGAAGCTTACAACTGGAGAGCTTCTGGCATTTCGTGCTGAATCCCTGGGCGGGATGGCAATACGCGCACAACATGAGTGGAGCGGCGATTACGGGAGCGTTCATCATGACGGCGGTGGGCGCGTTCTATTTGCTCTCCGGCAAGTGGACCGAGTACGCCCGCATCTTCGTCAAGACTGGCGTCATTGCCGGCTGCGTGTTCAGCATCTTGCAGATTTTTCCCACCGGCGACCAGCAAGGCAAAATGGTGGCCGACTCGCAACCCGTGACGCTGGCGGCGATGGAGGGACTATTTCAGGGCCAGAATGCCGCGCCCTTGCTGATCGTAGGCCAGCCGAACGAACAGCAGGGCAAAATCGATAACCCGCTCGAAGTGCCGGGAATGCTGAGCATGCTGACTTACAGGCGCTGGAACGCCAATGTCCGCGGACTCGACGCTTTCCCCAAACAAGACTGGCCGGGTAACATCCCCTTGCTTTATTACAGTTATCACATCATGGTTGGCCTGGGGACGTTCTTTGTCGCCGTCATGATCGTCGCATTGCTTCTGCTGTGGCGCGGCAGGCTGTTTCACGCAAGGTGGATGCTGTGGATCCTTATGCTCGCGGCGCCATTTCCCTATATCGCCAATACCGCCGGATGGATGACCGCGGAACTCGGCCGCCAGCCCTGGCTGATCTATGGACTGATGCGCACTGAGGCGGGCTACTCTAAGGTTGTCTCGGCCGGGAACGGCATGTTTACTCTTCTGGGGTTCATGGGCATTTACATGGTGTTAGGCATTCTGGGCCTGTTCTTGCTCCGGCGGGAAATTGAACATGGCCCAGTAACCGGGCCGGCGACGGAGGCAAAATAATATGGCGAGCCTTTGGTTCTGCATTGTCGCAGTGATGGTTGCGACCTATGTTGTGCTCGACGGATTCGATCTTGGCGCGGGTGCGATTTATCTGATTGCGGCCAAAACTGATGCCGAGCGGCGGCGGGTACTGCGCTCGATCGGCCCGGTGTGGGATGGCAACGAAGTCTGGCTGCTGGCGGCCGGCGGCGTTCTGTACTTTGCCTTTCCTCAACTCTATGCGTCGAGCTTTAGCGGGTTCTACCTTCCGCTGACCATTGTTTTGTGGCTGCTGATGCTGCGCGCCATCGGCATTGAATTCCGCGCTCACATTGAAAGCGCGGTCTGGCAGGACTTCTTCGACACGACCTTCAGCGTCTCCAGCATTTTGCTGGCGGTGTTTTTCGGGGCGGCGCTGGGCAACGTGGTGCGCGGAGTTCCGCTGGATGCAACCGGCTATTTCTTTGAGCCCCTCTGGACCAGCTTCAAACTCGGCCCGCAGACGGGAATCCTGGATTGGTACACGGTACTGATTGGCGTGATGGCGTTAGTAACTCTGACCGCGCACGGTTCTTACTATGTCGCCCTCAAAACCGACGAAGACCTTGGCCGCCGCGCCCGTGGGTTCGCCTTGCTTTGTTGGCCGCTGCAGTTTTTTCTGACCTTCACTTCGTTGGTTGCGACTTATTTTATTCGTCCGGAAATCGTGGCGAACTACGGGAAACACAAGGTAGGAATGCTGGTTCCGATCATCGTGGGCGCCAGCCTGGCAGTCATGCTCTGGGCCAACCCCAAGGGAAAAGGAAAACTCGCGTTCGTTGCCTCCAGCCTGTATATCACCTTCATGCTCGTGGGCGCGGCATTTGCGCTCTATCCGGTTGTGCTACCTGCACGCGACCACCGATACGACCTCACCATTTACAACACCGCCGCTGGCAGTCACGGATTGAGCGTCGGCTTGGTTTGGTGGACGTTGGGCGCGGTGCTCGCGGTCGCGTATTTTGTATTCGTCTATCGCATGTTTCGCGGCAAGGTGCAATTGGGAGAAGGACACTACTGAAGAGGCAGCATTTAGCATTTAGCATTTAGCATTTAGCATCTAGCCAAAGCCGGACTCTGCGACGTGGGTTTTGGCTAAATGCTAAGTGCTAAATGCTGAGTGCTGATTCCCTCCCGTATAATCGGAGGATGAGCTCGCATTCCCATCTTCCCGGCCAGCAACAGCCCGCTCCTCAACCTTTACCTGGCGTCAATGCCATCATTGCCGTCGGTTCCGGCAAGGGAGGAGTCGGCAAGACCACGCTTTCGGTCAATCTGGCAATCGCCCTCAGCAAGATGGGCCACAAAGTAGGACTGCTCGACGGAGACGTCTATGGTCCGAACGTCCCGCTCATGCTCGGCACCAGCGAGCAGCCCAAAGTGATCGGCGAAGGCCAGATCGCACCCATCCATGCGCATGGGCTGAAGGTCATCTCGGTCGGCTTCCTCAATCCTGGAGACAAGCCGCTGATTTGGCGCGGTCCGATGTTGCATTCGATCATGAAACAGTTCCTGGGATCGGTGCAGTGGGGACTGCTCGACTATCTGGTCATCGACCTTCCTCCGGGAACCGGCGACGTTGCGCTCTCGCTGATTCAGACGGTGCCGCTGACCGGAGCCATCGTGGTCTCGACGCCATCCGACGTGGCGCTGCAGGATGCGCGCAAGGCCATCGAGATGTTCCGCCAGATGAAGGTGGACATCGTCGGCATGGTCGAAAACATGAGTTACTTCGTCTGCCCGCACTGCCAGCATGAAATCGACATTTTCTCGCGCGGCGGCGCGGAGAAGACGGCAAAACAATTCGACATCGCTTACCTCGGCGGCGTCGAACTCGATCCCGAGATTCGCAAGTCGGGCGACGGCGGCACTCCATCCGTGCTTCAGGGAGAGGACTCGCCACACGCGAAGTCGCTGTTCGCGTTTGCCCGCAACGTGGCGGCGCGAGTGGAGGAGATCAAAGCCGGCAGTTCGGAGAGCGTGATTCAGATTCAGTAGAATTCCTCGGAGACCTTCCGGCAGCACTTCTTGAAAGATGCGAGAAATCAGACGTGGAACTGCATTGCGCTGGGACAGTTTCCAGTTGGCCAACCATTCATCCAGAACTTCATCGTTCGTTTCCGACGGGCGTCGTTTACCATTGCGCCAGCCCCATGCGGTGCAGGAGGTCTTGAAACCGCGGGTCGGAACGCAGGCCGTCCCAATCTCTGGCCACAGCGAGATGGACCAAGGGGCTCTCTGTTGCCGCATAGGCTCTTTCGAGCCAGTAGAGGGTGCGCTCGTTCTCTCCGGCATGAGCATAGAGGCGTGCGATGCGTACGCTGGGGACATGGACCCGTGCGGAGCGGGCCGCCAGTGTGTCAGCCGCGCGCTTCATGGCCCGGCGATAGCCAGCCTCTCGGTAACCCTCTTGGAGGGCCCGCACCACCTCCTGATCGCCGAGTGCCCCAAAGAATTGCTCCGCCTCTTGCGCGGCTTCTTTCTCCATTCCTTTTTTGTAGTAGGCGCCCCATAGACCCAAGTGGGCAGAAGAGTAATCCGGTTGCGTCGCGAGGACCTTTTGGATTTGCAGAATGGCTTCATCATAGCGGCCTAAGTAAACCAAATGCCATCCGTAGAAACACTCAAAAAAGTAACTCATGGGGTCTAATTCGAGGGCTCGATGGATCTCCCGCTCCCAATCATTGTTTCGCCGTTGAGAGATCAAGTAGTCGGCATACATGAAATGTGCATTAGCATGGCTGGGGTTGAGTTCAATGGCCCGCCGGAATTCTTTTTCAGCCGCGGACCAGTCCCGTTCAAAAATTCTCAGATTCGCGAGAGTCACGTGGGCATCGGCGAGCGTGTCGTCAAGCTCCAGGGCTTTGGTCACAGCTCCCTTCGCTTTCTGTACAGTTTCCTGTGAAGGCAGGAATCCCGCATCCCCTCGCAACATCCACACATCCGCCAGGCCTACGTACGCTAAGGCGTAATTTGGATCCTTGTCGAGGGCGAGCTGAAAATACCGCTCCGCGTTGTCCAGTTCTTCCTTCGAGAGTTTGTACCAGTGAAACCGCCCTTTGAGATAGGCCTCGTAGGCATCGGGGTTTACCGGGTGTGCGCTGCCCAGATGTTTTGTCTCCTCGGGCGTGATTGCAATCCTGATCTCACGGGCAACGGTACTTGCAACCTCACTCTGCAGGACGAGCACATCCCGCAAATCGCGCTCGTAGGTTTCGGCCCACAGGTGTGTATCGGTCGCAGCATTGATAAGCTGTGCCGTGACCTGCACGCGTCCCCCGGAGCGCTGCACCGAGCCCTCAAGGATGCCGTCCACGCCCAATTCCCGCGCAATCTGCGGCAGGGGCTTCCTCGCGCCCTTGTACTGCATCACCGACGTACGTGAAATGACCTTCAGTGCCCGGATCTTCGACAGGTTCGTGATCAGCGCCTCCGTCATCCCATCCGCGAAGTAGTCCTGGCTGCTATCCCCGGAGAGGTTGGCCAGCGGCAACACCGCAAGGGATTGAATCCGAGAAGAACCGGGACGGTTCAGCAGTCGGTCGCGCAGACCTCCCGAGTTCCAAACCAAGACGCCGGCTACGATCAGAATGCTCGTGATTGTTGCAGCCGGAATCAAGTATCGTTTCTGGCGGCGCCGAGCTAACGTGTGCGAGCCAGCAACTGGCAGAGGGCTCGTAGGCATCGCCAGGCGCCGCAGATCCACCGCCAAATCCTTCGCCGACTGGTAGCGGTTCTCTGGATCCTTCTCCAGACATTTCCCGATGATCCGTTCCAGCTCCGGAGACAGCTTGGAATTGAGCGCGCTAGGTGGTCGTGGCGGCCGGCGCAGAATCGAGCCGATCAGTTGCGAATGTTCTACCTCACCAAACGGTCGCTGCCCCGTGGTCATTTCGTACAGCACGGCCCCCGCGGCATGAATGTCGGTACGGCCGTCGATCTCTTCCCCCAGCAACTGTTCCGGCGCCATGTAGCGCAGAGTTCCGGCCATCGTTTGCGTCTCGCTAAGACTTTCCGTCGTGGCACTGTCGGTGACGAGCGGCCGTAGCTTGGCGAGCCCGAAATCCAGAATCTTCAGCCGTCCGTCGCTCGTAACCCGCAAGTTTCCGGGCTTAAGGTCGCGGTGAACGACCCCGTGGTCATGGGCCGCGGCTAAGCCTTCTGCCAGTTGCACTCCGAGGCGGAGGATTTCTTTCTCCGGCAGCGGTCCGGCAGCTACTTTCTCGCTGAGGGTGATTCCGGGGATGTATTCCATCACCAGGAAATCCACACCCTGTTGCGTGTCGAAGTCGTAGATGGTCGCAATGCTGGGATAGTTCAGCTTGGACAGCGCCAACGCTTCTTTATGGAAATGATTGCGTGCGGATGCGTCGGTTAGCGTACCGGGCAAAAGGATTTTGACGGCAACATCACGGGCGAGGTGCTCGTCGCGGGCGCGATAAACTTCTCCCATGCCGCCGGCGCCGATTTTCTCGACGATGCGGTAGTGGCCCAGTTCACCATCGATGAGCGTGTCCTGGTGTGACGCTCGGCCGGCCATAGGGAAAAGTGTCCTTTCCCCTCACCGTCCTATTCTAGGCTGATGGCACAGAGGAATCGACAGGAAACTCCCGAGTGACGGGCAATCCGGAAGTATGCAACCGTCAAGGCATAGTTGAGGTTAACAGGCGTCCTCTATACCCATTGACCCATGCGCCCCGCCTTGGCCGCTAGCCTAGAGCGCGCCCCGGCATTTCTCACCCCGCTCGCGTGTGCCCCCGGGCCCGAAATCCTGACGCGTTGAGGGGGTGTATCACTTTTCCCGTTCGTATAGCTAACCCCCGCCCGATCCTTGACACCCCCGCCACCACTCCCTAGAATTCCAATTAGGCGTGGTGGAATCTTAATCTAAGCCACTGCATCTAAAGAATTTAGAGGAGCAGCTCGGCTCCGAGACTCAGGTTGATATGCCAGCAGGGCCAGCGGGCGGACGGGAACGCGAAATCCTTACCGCTATCGTCGAGACATTCATTGCCAGCGGAGAGCCGGTGGGGTCGCGTACCCTGGCTCGCTCCAGCCGCGAAGGGCTGAGTGCGGCTACCATCCGCAATGTGATGGCGGATCTGGCCGATGCTGGATTTCTGGAGCAGCCTCACGCTTCGGCGGGGCGCGTGCCTACGGCGGAGGCTTATCGTTATTATGTCGAGCAGCTTAGTGGCGAGACTCATCTTTCGCACGAGAACCAGAGCATTATTCAGGACACTTTGACCGGGGTCACCGACGTGGCCGAGTTCATGGAGCGGACTTCGCACGTGCTCTCCCTGATCTCGCATAGCGTGGGCATTACCGTCGCCAGCAGCGGACCTCGGAATGCTTTGGAGCATGTTTATTTTTCTCGCCTGGGCGATCAGAAGGTGCTGGCGGTGGTGGTCACTCGCTCGGGAGTGGTGCGCGATCGCGTGCTGCGGCTGGATATTCAGCAGTCCGATCTCGATTTGGCCGCGCGCTATATCAATGAGAATTTTCGCGGCTGGACGATGGGCGACATGCGTGCCGAACTGGCTCGGCGGTTGGAACAGGAGCGCGGCGAGTATGACCGGCTGATGCAGTCCATTGAGCAGCTTTATCAGCAGGGGGCGCTGGCTTCGACCGACGACACGCAGGCGGTGTTCGTGGAAGGAGCGGCGAACCTGGTTACCAACCTTGTCACGAATCAGGTGGCCGGGGAAGAAGATCGGCAGCGGCTGCAGGAAATGCTGCGGACGCTTGAGGAAAAAGAAAAAGTTGTGAAGCTGCTCAGCGCTTATCTGGACACGCGGCAGGAAGCGGTGCGTGTGGTGATTGGGCTCGACGAGGCTTTACCGGCTTCGAACTTGCAGAATTTTGTTTTGATTGGCGCACCCGCGCGCGTTGGCGGCGAGGTGATGGGGTCGCTGGCCGTGATTGGACCTACGCGGCTCGATTATCAGCACACTATGTCGGCGGTGTCGTACATCGCGCGGCTGTTTGACAAACTTTTGAACGAATCGGAGTAATTGAGAAGTATGGGTAAGGGAAACGGAAAGACCGATGCGGGGCTTGATCTCGAGCACGAACTCCCGGCCGCGGAAGGCGGAGAAGAAGCTGCGCCTGCCGGAGCCGCGGCCAAACCAGCCGAGGCCGGCGCGGGATCGGAAATCGAACAGCTTAAGGCTGAGCGCGATGCGCTTCTGGACCGGCTGGCCCGCTTGCAGGCGGAGTTCGACAATGCCCGCAAGCGCGCGGTGCGTGAACAGCAGGAATTCCGCGAATTTGCTGCCGCCGACGTCATCAGAAACTTTCTGCCGATTCTCGACAGTTTTGAGCGGGCGCTGAAGGCCGGCAGCGGCGACTCCAATTCCAAATCCAATTCCAACGACTTCCGCAACGGCGTTGAGCTCATCTACCGGCAGTTTCAGGATGCGCTGCAGAAAGTTGGAGTGCAGCCGATTCCGGCGGTGGGGCAGGCTTTCGATCCGCGGGTTCACGAAGCCGTCGAAATGGTGGATACGACCGAGGTCCCGGATCATCAGGTCTTCGACGAACTGCAGCGCGGCTATAAGTACAAGGATCGCCTGTTGCGTCCCGCGATGGTGAGGGTCGCCCGCAATAGCCGCGGATAATTCGATTTACAATTTGCTTAGCCGATTTGCTTAGGTAAAAGTGGGGGAGTTTCTGGCCGCTAATACGAAACGCGATTATTACGAAGTGCTCGGTGTTGCCCGTGCGGCCACCGACGTCGAGATCAAGAGCGCCTACCGCAAGCTCGCGATGACGTACCATCCCGACCGCAACCCTAATAATCCTGACGCGGAAGATAGGTTCAAGGAAATCACCGAGGCGTACGCCATTCTTGCCGACAGCGAGAAGCGATCTTTGTATGACCGCTTCGGACACGCCGGCGTGGGCGGCAGTGCCGGAGGTCCGGCGGGATTCGATCCCACGATCTTCCAGGATTTCGGCGACATTTTTGGAGACATGTTCGGGTTCGGCGACCTGTTCGGACAGGGCGGACGCCGTCGCAGCCGCGCCCAGCGCGGAGCCGATCTTCGCGAGGACTTGAATCTTGAATTTGACGAAGCCGTCTTTGGCATCGAGAAGCAAGTCAGCGTGCGCCGCCATGAGACCTGCGACTCGTGCCGCGGAAACGGGGCAGCGCCCGGTAAGACTCCGGTGACCTGCCGGTCGTGCGATGGCCGAGGCCAGGTGCGGTATCAGCAAGGGTTCTTCAGCATCGCTCGCACCTGCCCAACCTGCCAGGGTGCGGGCAGCGTCATCACCGATCCGTGTCCGAAGTGCAGAGGGGAAGGCCGGTTGCTGCGCGAACGCGTGGTGGAGGCCAAGGTGCCCGCGGGAGTGGAGGACGGCACACGAATTCGTTTCAGCGGACTGGGCGAAGCGGGCGCGTTCGGCGGGCCGGCGGGCGATCTCTATGTTGTGCTGCACGTCAAAGAACATGCTTTCTTTGAGCGCGAGGGCAACGACCTGCACTGCGTGGTGCCGATCTCGTTCCCCCAGGCTGCTTTGGGCACGGAGATCGTGGTTCCTACGCTGGAGGGGGAACACAGGCTGAAAATTCCCGAAGGCACACAGTCGGGAACGTCGTTTCGCGTCCGGAACAAAGGCGTGCCGGTTCTCAATGGGCGCGGCAAGGGCGATCTTTATGTCGAGGTGCGAATCCAGACACCCGGAAAGCTGACGAAGCGGCAGCGCGAATTGTTGAGCGAACTGGGGGAAATATTTCCGGTGGAAAATAAACCGCAGAGCCGGTCGCTGCTGGGACGGGTGAAGGATATGTTTGCGTAAAACAAGGTCTTAGGTGTCAGGTCTTAGGTCTTAGGTCTCGGATTCAAGCTCCTTGCCTTATCCTTCCATGCACGAGCCTTTGCTGAAACCTAACACCTAAGACCTGAGACCTAAGACCTAAGAACTGCTCCATGACACGACGCCGCTGGATCGCCGACGAGGTTCGCGGAACGACCGCCGCTTTGGTGGGCGAACACGCTGCACACCTTGCCCGCGTGCTTCGCGCTGAAGTGGGGCAGGAGTTCGACATTGCTACCGGGGATGAGGTTCGCCGCGGGACGATCACGTTTATCTCTGATGACCGTGTTGATTTCGCGCTCGACACGAAGCCGCTCCATCGACTGAGGTCCAAGCCGGCGGGCGCTCCGAAAATCACGCTGGCGCTTGCCATCTTTAAGTTTGACCGCATGGAGTGGGCGATCGAGAAGTGCACGGAAATCGGGGTCGCTCGCATCATTCCGGTAATCGCTCGTCGAACGGATGCTCATCTGGCCGCCGCTGCCGTGAAGCGCCGTGAGCGCTGGCAGCGCATCGCCCGCCAGGCGACGGAGCAATCGCGACGGTTGGCGCCGCCGGAGATTGTGGCTCCGGTCAAATTGAAAGAGCTTGACGGCGCTCTGCCTGAGGACCTGCTGACCCGCGTCGTTCTTGCGGAATCCGAAGAAGAGACTCGGCTGGGAGCAATTTTGCAATCCGGGCCAACCGAGGTGGTCCTTGCCATTGGCCCCGAAGGCGGATGGGCCGACGGGGAACTAAGTTGGTTTTACGAATCGGGATGGACAGCGGCCTCGCTCGGCGAGACGATACTGCGCGCGGAAACCGCGGCGATCGTTGCCACCGCCATCGCTCTTGAAGCGCTGCGCTGATTCCCGATTGCGATTCCAGAGTTGTTTGGGCACAGACAGCTGCCGAGCTCCGCTCGGCTTGGACGGGCGAGGGCGCCCGTCCCCCCCAAGAGGCCAGCTTCCGCACCGCCTTCCACAACCACCTCTGATATTCTCCGGCTAGAGATCTCAAGTGGCTTCCACTGTATTACCTGCGACGAAGATTGTTCCCGATGAGCGGCAGCGGCAAGCCATCGAACACCTTGATGGCCCGATGCTGGTGATCGCCGGCGCCGGGACCGGGAAGACTACCGTGCTCACGCAGCGCGTGGCCAATCTTATACGTGAAGGCCACGCCCGCCCTGACGAAATTCTTGCCCTTACCTATACCGATAATTCGGCCGCGGAAATGCTGGGGCGCGTGCAGGGAGAATTGAAGGGCACCGCCATCGACGGGTTGCAGACCTGCACTTTCCACGCCTGGTGTTACGGATTGCTGCAGCGTCGCGGCGCTGGTTTTGGCGTGCTCGACGATAAGGACCTGTGGGTGTTTTTGCGCCGTCGGATTCGCGATCTGCGCCTGAAGCACTTCGTGCGCGCCGCCAACGTCGGTCAGTTCCTCGACAGCCTGCTCGATTTCATGCGCCGTTGCCAGGACGAACTGGTCGGCCCTCGAGAATATGCCCGCTACGTCGAGCGTCTCGAGCGCAGCGAGATCCCTTTGCCTCGTGTTGCGAAGTCGAAGAATCAGGCGGATCTGGAGAAAGGCGAGGTTCTCGAACGCTGCCAGGAAATCGCTCGCGTTTTCGCCACTGTGGAAAACATGCTGCGCGAAAAGAACCTGGGCACCTTCGGTCACATGATCGCCAAGGCCCATCGGTTGCTGAAGGACGATCCCACGTTGCTCGAAGAAGAGCGGCTCCGTACGCGCTTCGTGCTGGTGGATGAATTTCAGGACGCGAATTTTGCCCAGGTCGAAATCCTTTCGTTGCTCGCGGGAACGGCGGCGAACGTTTTTGCGGTGGGCGATCCGGATCAGGCGATCTATCAGTTTCGCGGCGCGTCGAGCGAAGCGTTCACGCTGTTCGCAAGGAATTTTCCGGCGGCGCGAGTCGTCGTGCTGGGGAAGAACCGGCGTTCACTCTCGCCGATTCTGCGATGCGCTTTTGGCATGGTGAACGACAACCCTCCGGTATTCGCACAAGCACGCTCGCACAAGGGG
>JBAVVP010000240.1:0-36482 GCA_049697355.1 Terriglobales bacterium | reverse complement strand
ATCCATTTAGAATCCTTAGTCCCGTAAAATCGACTTAAGAATCAGGAGATGCTCAGCCCGTGATCCCGCGCTACACACGCCCCGAGATGGCCCGCATCTGGAGCGACGAAAACCGCTTCCGCACCTGGCTCGCGGTGGAAGTCGCCGCAACCGAAACCCTCGCCGCCGCCGGCATCGTGCCGAAAGAAGCCGCCAAGGCCATCCGCGCCCGTGCCGACTTCAACGTGGACCGCATCTTCCAGATTGAGGCCGAGGTCAAACACGACGTCATCGCCTTCACCACCGCCGTCGCCGAAATCGTGGGCCCGCACGCCCGCTGGTTCCACTATGGCCTCACATCGAACGATGTGGTCGATACGGCGCAGGCGTTGCTGATCCAGCAAGCCTCGTCGCTGATTGCCGGCGATCTGGAACGGCTCGCCGAGGCGCTTGAACGCCGGGCGTGGGAGTTCAAGGACACGCCGATGATCGGGCGCACCCACGGCATCCACGCCGAACCCATCACCTTCGGCTTCAAGATCGCCAACTGGTATTCGGAGAACGAGCGCAACATCGCGCGCTTTAAGGCGGCGGGTGAAGACCTGCGCGTCGGCAAATTTTCGGGAGCAGTAGGAACGTTCGCCCACCTCACGCCCGAACTCGAACAGAAGATGTGCGCGCGCCTGGGATTGAAAGCCGCCGCCGTGTCCTCGCAGGTGATTCAGCGCGATCGCCACGCTCACTACCTGGCAACGCTGGCTACGATCGCGTCCACCCTCGACAAGATCGCCACCGAAATCCGCCACCTGCAGCGCACCGAAGTCCGCGAGGCCGAAGAATACTTCAGCGAAAAGCAGAAGGGCTCGTCGGCCATGCCGCACAAGCGCAATCCCATAACCTGCGAGCAGATTTCCGGCCTGGCGCGCGTGGTGCGCGCAAACGCGCAGGCTGGATTCGAAAATGTCGCGCTGTGGCACGAGCGCGACATCTCGCACTCCTCGGCCGAGCGCATCATCATCCCCGACTCGACCACGCTCGCCGACTACCTGCTCAACAAGACGGCGAACCTGATCGAGACCATGTTTGTCTATCCCCAGCGCATGTTGGCGAACCTCGAAAGCACGCACGGCCTGGTCTTCAGCGGACAGCTATTGCTCGACCTGGTCGAGAGCGGCGTCTCGCGCGAGGACGCCTATCGCGTGGTGCAGAATCACGCCATGCGCGCGTGGAAAGAGGACCTCGACTTCCACGAACTGATCCTGAAAGACCCCGAAATCAGCGGACGAGTGCCGCGAGCGAAGATCGAGCGCGCCTTCGACCTGAAGCGGCAACTCAAGAACATTGACAAGATCTTCGCACGCGTGTTTCCACGGAAAACAAGGTTAGCCAAGCAACCCATCACCACCGGGAAAAGAAAGAAGAAATAGACCTGATTTGTCCGGCGCTCGGAGCCGCCGCTCGCAAGCAAGCGGCCTGACTGCCGGGCGGTACACGTTCCTTTCTTCCTGTCCTTGCCCAGCCTGGGGATGAAGTTGTAAACTAAATGGTGACCATCCTCTCTCCTCCGTTCCGTAACAAACCACCTCATTTAACCTTTGCTGGAGTTGTGTAATACAGGGGACCCATCGTGGCAATCCAAGGTAGTAGAGATACGGAAGTCGGCGAAAGGCTCAAGGCACTCGGGTACGCACGGCCCAACCGTATACGAATGTACGGGGAGGAGTTTGATCTGGCCTCCGATCCGATTCCGCAAGAAAACGGTTTTGCAATTGAAGCGGTTTCCCGGAAATCGGGACAGGCAAGAAGACTGCGGATCCCGTTGTCCATCTTGCGGATGATCACCAAGGATCTTGCGGCGACTACTTCCGTTCGCCGTGCCGCCTAGCGGTCGATGCGCCCACGGCACAGCTTTGACCACCCGCACGAGCCCGCGTAATACTTTGTAAATGCCCCCCTGGGGGGCATCCCGCCACACCCTCCTCGCATCTATTTAACTAACCGGTTAATACTGTGGGGAACCGGAATTCCAGTAAGGAGAGCAACCATGAAGAAACAACTGTTTGCGGTGACTTTGGCGTTGCTCGTCCTGCTGAGTATGACTGCAATGGCCGCCACCGGCCGATATGATCAGCAGATTCAGCAGGCGGTCAGCCAGAAGATTCACGACACCAAGCAGCTGCGGAGTGTGAACTCCAGCGTCGAGGACGGCATCGTGACCCTCAGCGGCACAGTCGGCCTGTATCAGGACAAGCTCGACGCCGCGAAGAAGATCAAGAAGCTTGCAAACGTCAGCGGCGTCCGCAATGACATCGTGGTCGCGGGAGAAACCGTACCCGATGGCCAGCTCCAGAAGAAACTGACCAAGCAAGTGGCTTACGACCGCGTCGGATATTTTGACAATACGTTCAATTATCTGGCGCTCGACGTGAAAAACGGAGTCGTGACCATCAGCGGCGATGCCCTATGGGACCCGCCAAAGGACGACGCCCTCGCAATCGTGGCGCGCACGCCTGGCGTCAAGGACGTGGTGAACGATGTCAAGATTCTGCCGGCGTCGCAGTTTGACGATTCGATCCGGGTGCGCACCGCGCGCGCGATCTATCGCGACACGGTGCTCGGCAAATACGCGACCGACCCGGCGCACCCCATCCGCATCGTGGTGGACAACGGCCACGTGACCCTTTACGGAACCGTTGAGAACATCATGGACAAGAATATCGCCGGCTTGCGAGCCAGTTCGGTGCCGGGCGCGTTCAGCGTCGAAAACAAACTGGTGGTGGATAAACGAGGCTAGGTAACGAGTGAGCGACTAGGGATCTGATTCTCTCCGGGGGTGCGGCGCCAGCCGCGCCCTTTTTTTTCGGCGCGGGGATTTAGACCCTCAGCGGCTCCGCGTTTCGGGTTTCCACTTGTTCAGGAATGCCAGGAAGTCTCCCGGGGCGAGCGAGCGAGCGTTTTCGAATTCGCCATTCTTCTGGCTGTAAACCAGCTTCCCGTCGGCGTCGAGCACGGCCAGTCCTGGGATGCCGCGGCTCAGCGGAACCTCGTACTTCTTCGCGAGGTCCTGGTTCTTCTCTCCTCTTCCGATGTCCACGTGCACCACTTCGTAGTTCGCGGCGAGAATCGGCGCCATGTCCTCACGATGGAAAGCCGCATCGAGCACGCGGCAGTCATAGCACCAGTTGGCGCCAAACACGACGATGACCCGCTTGTTCTCCGCGGCGGCCTTCTTCAAAGCTTCTTTGATTTCGGCGCGTGCTTCGGCGCGTTCGTTATAAATTTCTTTCTCTTTTTTAACCGGCTGGCTCAAACAGACTACGCCGGATGCGGCCACCGCAATCGCGAGAGCCAGCGTCCAAATCAACCGATAGAGCTTCATATAGGGTTCTCCAGCGCTTAAGAGGTAACGCCTGAGTATACCTCGGGAAAAGTTGCGATTAGCTCCTGGCCTTTGGCTCTTAGCTAAGAGCGAAGAGCGATCTTCAATTCGCCTTGCGCGAGTGCACCAGTTTCAGGCTGTCGCTCTGCAGGATGCGCTGGATCTGATGTTTGGCGTGGACCGTCCACGGCCCGGTGGTATCGAGCTTGACGTAGGAGCGCCAGTGTAGAAGCGCCTTGCGCGGCTCGCGCATTTTCTCGTAGGCCAGCGCGATGTTGTAGTGCGCGTCCGCGTAGGTAGGCGCGAGTTGAATCGCCGTCTTGTAAGTGTCGATAGCTTCCTCGACCCGTCCGGTTTCATCGAGCACGTTGCCCAGGTCGAAATAGGCGAGCGCGTAGCGCGGATCGATCTGAATCGCCGAACGGTAGTGCCTTTCGGCGAGCCCGTATTCCTGGCGGTTGTAATAGAGCGTGCCCAGATTGATGTGCGCGGCGGCGTGCATGGGATCCATATCGAGCACCTTCTGATAAGCAGCGATCGCCTCGCTTTGCGTGGAGGGATCTTCTTCCAGCGTGATCCCGCGCGCAAACAAGTCGGCAACGTCGGTAACCACCAGTTCCGGTCCAGTGCGCGGCGGGCTGGTCACGATCTTACTTTCTTCGGATGAGAAGTCGAACATGAACTGTCCGGCGATGGGCTCCACCAGCCGGCCCTGGTGCCGGAACGCCACCCGGTGTCCGCTTCGGTAAGCTCCGGCCTCGAGCAATGGATTTTCCATGCCCGCAACCTGTTTCTGCATGGCGTCGAGCGATTGCCGGATGACAGCCGGACGAACGCGCTGGGCGCAGAGGTCGCGCACTTTCTTGATTTGCACCAGATCGAAAAATGAGTAATCTTCGCCAGTCGTAACCAGTCCCGCCTTCTCCCAGGTGTGAAGCTGGCGAGGAGCGAGCCGGAGAATGCGCAGCAGATCGGCTCGGCTGTAGCGATACACGGCGGTCAAACTCTCTCTCAGATTATCCGGAACTTGCGTGCTGAAATGCAAGTAGCAACGTGGTGGAAGGCTGTGGACAACCGGTCAGAAATGGCACAAAAGTGGCAGAGATTCTTGCGAGCACCGACCCCTTCGAAGTAACGCGAAACTTACCCTGCGCTCGCGAATCGCATTCCTGTAGAGACGGGGCTCGCCCCGTCTCCCGCCACTAGCCGAAGAACTTGCTGCGCCGGCGGAGACGCGGCAAGCCGCGCCTCTACAGGAAATCTATTTGTCGGGCATAATGGTGTCGAGTTGACAGTGAGAAGCGATGCCGGGAAGGGTAACTTCGCTGGAACCTCCAGCAGAACAACGCGACGAAGCAACCCTGATCCGCCGTGTCCGCGATGGCGAGCACGAACTTTTTTATGAGTTGATCCGTCCCTACGAGCGCCGCGTCTATGCCGCCGCCTTCGCGATTCTACGAAACGAAGCCGACGCCGAAGACGTGGCTCAGGAGGCTGTGCTGAAGGCCCTCAAACACATCCGGCAGTTTCGCGCCGAGGCCCGCTTCAGCACCTGGCTGATCCAGATCACCGTCAACGAAGCGCGGATGCGAAGAAGAAAGGCGCACGCCAACATCATGGAAGCGATCGCCGATCGCCAGGACGAGGAAGGAAATTACACGCCTCGCGACTTCGCCGACTGGCGCGAGATTCCGTCGGAAACTCTCGAACGCAACGAAGTCCGGCAAAAGCTCGCCGAGGCGCTGGCCGAGCTGGGACAAATCTACCGTGAAGTTTTTGTCCTGCGTGACATGCAGCACCTCAGCATCGAGGAAACGGCGAAAGCGCTGGGAATCTCGACCGCCTCGGTCAAAACCCGGTTACTGCGCGCGCGCCTGATGCTGCGCGATTTGCTCGCGCCCGGCTTCGGCGGCGCCTGGAGCATGACCGGTAAGCTGTCGTTTGAAAAGGGGACCAAGCCATGGTAGTCAACTGCGAAGAAGTTTGGCGCGAAGTTTCAAACTATCTCGACGGCGAGGTCGATCCCACTTTGCGTGCCGCCATCGAAGAGCACGTCCATGGTTGCAAGAACTGCGCCGCCGTCGTGGATGGAACCCGCAACGTGCTCCAGTTGTATGGCGACGAACGCATGCTCGAAGTGCCCTTCGGATTCAGCCAGCGGCTGCACCGGAGACTCGACGAGAATATGCCGGGCAACCGCAGAACCTTCCTCGGATGGATGGTCGCTGCCGCCGCGGCCTGCCTGATCGTCGGCACCATCGAGGTCGCCTCGGCGTTCCGCACCCCTGAACTGCGCTCCGAACACGCGAAGCCCGGAAACGGTGTCCCTCCGGGCATGATGGTGGTGGTTTCGGAAAATGGGAAACTGTTTCATCTCGCGGGATGCGAATTTATCCACGAAAAGACTAAGCTGCGGACGATCACCGCCGCCGAAGCATCGCGCGAGGGTTACTCCCCCTGTGTGCGCTGCCTGAAGAAGTACCTCGTCACCACCGCGAGCGCTCAGTTCCTGGAAGATTCTGCGACCACGGCCGCTCTGTCGGCTTCCCGATCGACAATGGCCTTGAACTTACGCAGCACATCTTCGGGAAGGGATGGTTTCCGATAACTGCTCACCAGTTCGTCGACGCGAGCACGGGCCCTGGTAAAGATGTCGCTCGGCGGCTCCGAGCCGCGCGCGCTGCGATCCGTGACCGGCGAGGGCAGACACTGCTCCCGCCGGAAGAGCGCCCGCGTTTCCTTCAATGTGAGGAAGTTTCCGGAGAGCCCGGTTTGCGCGAACATAGCGGTGGCTAAACTCTCGCCGCGCACTTCAACGCCTCGCACCAACCGCTGCGCCGAGGCAATCGACTCGGCGTCCATGACCAGCTTTACGACGCTGTGGCAGGCAAGCGATTCGATCATCCCCGCTCCTGAGATCATGTTGATGCCGGTAAGCGCTCCCAGCATCGCCGAGCGCGCGCTCTCCGCGCCGGCCTGAGCATCCACAAACTTCGAATCGGTTGCGACCAGGTAGCCGTGCGTGGGCAGGCCCAGATGCTTACCGACTTCGGCGCACGCCATGTTCAGCATGGCGGTTTCCACCGCGCCCATGGGCGCACCACCGCTCCGCATGTCGAAGATCGCCGGAGCCCCGCCCCAGACGATGGGCGAGCCCGGTCCGGCAAGCTGGTGCAGCACGATGCCCGCCAGCGATTCAGCGGCATGTTGCGTCACCGAACCAGCCAGCGTGACCGGAGCGGTGCCACCAGCCAGTGGCATGGAGACGAGTTGCGCGGGCACGCCGGCGCGCGCCAGGTCGAGCAGGTTGTGCGATCCAAACTCGGACCAGTTCAACGGAGGCGAAGGACACACATCAAAAACCGCCCGCGGCTGCTGGCGCAACTTCTCCCGGCTGCCGCTGTCGGCGGCGAGCAAGTCGATCATCCCGCCCAGGCCCGCCGCGGAAAACGATCCCGTCACCACCGGCTTATCGGAATGCTCGAGCACGACGAACAGCCGGTAGAGATCGCCGATCGCGTTGGCAACGTCCTTGCCCGCGCCGTCGCACGCATCGCTGCACACCACGGCAGTCGACTGCGCCGCGAACTGCGGCAGCATCTCCGTGACTTGGACCAGGCGCACCAAGTCGCGAGTCTCCGACGATCGGGCTTCCATCGTATCGGGATCGAGCATCTGCACGCAGCAGGACCCGGGATCGAAATGCACGTCGTCTCCGCCATAGTGCACCGCTTTCTCTCCCTGCCGGCTGTACAGGTAGAAGTCGTGCGGCGCCGATGCCAGGCACTGTCGCACCACGCGTTCCGGAATACGTGCCACCCCGTCCTTGACTTCAACTCCCGCCGACTGCAAGAGCTCGACCACGGCCGAGCCGACTCGTACTCCAGGGTTCATCAAAAGTTCGAACGCTTCGCCGAGAATGCGTCCGATGAGATCGGGACTGAGCAGATGGATTTTGGGTCTCATGCCAGGGCCGTTCCTTTGTTCGTCACTTTGCTCATCAGATTCTTTGCCAGTTCCACGGCATCGATGGCATTGCGAGAGTAGCCGTCGGCGCCGATCTCCGCCGCCCACTTCGAAGTAACCGCGGCGCCCCCAATGATCGCTTTGGTCCGTGGCCGCAAGCCATTCCGGTCAAGTGCTTCGATGACGGCTTTCTGGCCGGCCATGGTCGTCGTCAGCAAAGCGGAGACACCGACGATGTCGGCATCCACTTCTTTGGCCTTGGCCACGAACTGCTCCGGAGTCACACTCGTGCCCAAGTCGAAAATCTGGAATCCGCTGGCCGAAAGGATGGTGGCAACCAGGTTCTTGCCAATGTCGTGAATGTCACCCTTCGCGGTCCCCAGCACCACCTTGCCCAGAACCTCGCGCTCGGAGCCGTGTTTCAGCATCTCCGGTTCAAGAACGCTCATGGCAGCCTTCATCGCCTCGGCCGAAGCGAGCAGATCGGGCAGGTAGATTTGCCCGCAGCCGAATTGATCGCCCGCGAACGTAATCCCCGCTGCAAATCCTTGATTCACCGCGTCGAGCGGATCGACGCCGTTGGCCAGAGCCTGCTGCGCCAATTCCGTGGCGGTATCCGGCGAGCCGTCGATGATGCTTTGGCGCATCGCTCCAAACAGTTGATCCGGCACAGAACCTCCCACTGCGATCAGCCGTGAATTCAGGCGAATCGCGCTACGATTGTATTCCGGTGGGAAGTAGCAAGACTGTGACCCAGCGCACGCCCAAAGGTCACATCCGGCGGAAGAAGTCGACATTCGGCCGGTCAGCCCCTAAAGGGGTGATTGATTCCGAGCGAGTTGCGGTATCGCTAAAGCGATGCCCTGATACGAACCTTGAGTTTTTCCGCAACCTGTTTAGCCAAGCACCTTCAATCCCAGTCCCGGGCCGGAGGGCAATATCAGCTTGCCGTCCAACACTTTCACCCCTTCGTAGGGATCGTTGGAGATAAGCAGGTTCCCGTCCAGGTCGGGGTAATCGACAAGCGGCGAAAGGTGCGCCGCCGCGGTGCAGGAACACGAACTCGAAATCATGCACCCCAGCATCACCTTCATGTCCAGCGCCCGCGCCATCTTGATCCAGCGGTAAGACTCCAGGATGCCGCCCGCCTTGTCGAGCTTGACGTTGATGCCGTCGTAGGCTTCCTTGAGCTTCGGGATCAGTGCCGCGCTGGTGCAGGCTTCGTCGGCAATGATGGGCAGGTGCACCTTGCGGCGCACGTACTTGACCTCCTCGAACATATGCGCCGGCATGGGCTGCTCGATCAGTTCCACACCCTGGGTTTCGAGCCAGTTGATTTTACGCACCGCCTCGTCTTTGTCAGTCCAGCCCTCGTTGGCGTCCACGCGCAGAGGCTTCTTGGTCACGCTGCGAATCGCCGTGATGGTCTCCTCGTCGGTCTTCAGCCCCACCTTCACCTTGAGCACCGGGTAGCGAGCCGCCTCCAGGGTCTTCTGCTTTGTAATCTCCGGCGTGTCGATGCCGATGGAGAAAGTGGTGACCGGCGCGTCGGCGGGATCAAGACCGAAGTATTCGTAGAGCGGCACATTGAGCTTCTTGCCCACCCAGTCCATCACCGCGATGTCGACCGCCGCCATGGCGGCGTGTTGATGCTCGCCAAGTTGCCGGCGGATGCCGGCCAGAAAGCTGTCAAAGCGCGCCGGATCCCCCGCCGCGATCTTATCCGCGATCGCCTCCAGAGCAAGCTTCGCCTGCGCGGGATACTCCTCGTAGCGGACGATGGGCGCGCCTTCGCCGTAGCCGGTGATGCCATCTCGCGAGTAGGCGAGGTGCACCGTCTCGCGGTACGTACTCGATGACATCGTTGTAGTCCAGGTGTGGCGCAGTTGCAGACGCTTGATTGACAGGTTGACCGTCGCTAGGTCGCGCGCTGAGGTCACACTCGCCGAAGTCATGCTCGCCGAAGCCTTGCTCGCCACATCCGGCGCCGCCGGCAAGGGATCAGGCAGAGCCGTCATGATCCCCGCCGCCCCCGCCGCTTTCAGCCACTGCCGTCGATTCACCGTCTTACCCTCCTCGCTCCCATAGTTGCTCATGCAGCGCACGATTTGCTGATCTGCTACAGCGTCCCGCGAAGATCGGCCTTCCGATCCCGCCGACGCTCGTCGCAAATTGTACTCGGGTGGATTGTACTCGGGTGGAAGTGGCGCAAGCGTGATGCAACACATCCCGGGGCCTTCAGGATGTGACAGGAATGGAGCCGACGATCAGACTTGAACTGATGACCTGCCGATTACGAATCGGCTGCTCTACCAACTGAGCTACGTCGGCTTTCGGTTTACTTTGTTCAGTTTACCAGACCCGTTGGCTCTGGCTGCTGCACAACTGCTGCACGGTGGATTTTCCGCTCTCGTCGCCAGCCCTCGACGATAGGTTCTGCCCGCTAGCGGCCGTTTTGCGCTTTCGACTTCTCCAGTCTGATCTCATGTTTGCCTTGGCACTCGGTCGACGGATCGAACGCCGCGACGCCCTCGAACTCATCCTTCGAAGCATGAAACTCAAGTGGAGGTCGCTGCACACGGGCGGGAAGTCCTTCGAACTTCACCTTCCCATCCGAATTGGTTCCGGCTTCAAGGTCGAGTCTCCGCATTCCACCAAAACCATACGCGATATGAACCTTGACCGTGGCCGCGTAAAGGGGTTTGCCGTCCGCGCCCATAACCGTGAGTTCGAGGGAACAGGGACCGGCACCGCCTTGTATGACCGGAACTTTTTCGTTGTGCGCTGGCGCTTGAGCCTCAGCAAGCAGAGGGACTGCGATAAGAATGGTGCACATAAAGCGAAACATTATTGAAGCGCGAACTTGCCTTGGTTCGGAAACACACACCTGCCCGAAGAAAGAAACGAGCAGCGTGAGAACAAAAAACCCGAACCGGCGCCCGGTGCCTCAGTGCTACTAGGATTGTGATGGGAAGATGATTCCCCAGAAATCGTTCACCCCGCCGTCTTCGAGAAACTCGACGCCGTAGGTATAGACTCCCCCCTGAGTTGCGCTCACCTGTGCGATGACGCGAGCGGAAGCTTGAGTGCCGCGACCATTTTGTACCACGACGGCGGACCCAAGCAGCAGCTCACGGTTTAATTGGATGGCGGCTCCGTGTCGGTTCAGGTTGGTGGCTCTAGCGGGCATCGTGAACGTGCGTTTCTTACAATCTTGTCCCGACAGCCCTATCCGAGCATTGAGCGCGATGCGACTGCTCCGGCGCTTAGCAACCTGAAGGCGATTAACAGCTACAGTGGTCATGAGTCCATGCCCGCTGAGGCGATTCCGGTTGGCAGACGTTTGCATAGAATCCGGCCCGGTGGGAAGGGCCTGTGAGACATTAGGCTATACCGGCCGGGAGCAGCAATGTACCGAGGTCACCAATCCAAGGTGACCACTAGTAGCAGTTGGTTAACCCGAAGGCGGTGAATCGCATGGATGAGAACCCACGGAAGGATGTTTAGCCCAAACCGCTCGCGCGGCGTTTCAGAAGCTGAGGGAAATCTCATTCCGGTCGGCGGGAATCCGCAAATCGATTCCGCGTTCCTGGTTGGCGGCAACGGTCGCGTCGAGGTCCAGCCGGTCAAGCGGGATGGTGCGCTGCTGACGGCCAATGCTAAAAGACAAATTGCTTGCCGTGAGCAGAAACCGCCGAGTTTCCAGCCGCTCCCCGTTTGCCAGGATGAAGATGGTCGGCGGCAGCATCTTGACGGCGGCTGAATTTGCAACAACCGGAATCTCAATGACCTGCGCTTTGGGGACAGGAGCTACCGGCGTCTGTGGAATGACGACTGGGGCCACAGGCCCATTCGTCACGACTTCAGTCTCGGGCTGCTCGTAGTCAAACGGCTCGTCATAGGGCAAAAAATATGGAGCAAATACGCCACTGGCGCCGTCACGACGGAAACGAGAACGGCCTCGAAAGAATCGGTTTGACGACCCCCGCCGCCCGGCAAATCCCGAACGACCAGACGACCTGACAGCATTGCCATGAAACGTCGCCGCCACTCGCTGCGCGTACAATGACCCGCCCAGAACGGAAGCGACCAGCAGCGCACATAAGGCAGCTTTCCGCATGCGGAGATTATACCCGCGTTCCGGCCAAAGCCCCCGAAAGTGTTCCCTGCGCTAGGCGGCCTTCGCCAACGCTTTGTACTCTTCATCCGATTGCGCAGGCAGAAGCACCCAGAGCGTGTAGATGCCGAGGACGGTTCCGATCGGAACGTTCAGCAGTGCGATAAAGCCCACCACCAGCGCGACCGTTCGCGCCCAATCCTGCCGCTGCAGCAAACCCCAACCGGCGATGAAACCGGCCGCGGCTTTCGCCAGCAGGAACCACCCGACGAAGCTGAGAATGGGCCGCAGCCAAACGGTGACCTCCGGCGGCGGGCCATTGGGAATATGGATCACGTGGCCAAAGATCACTCGTGCGACAATAATTACCGCCACGCCTCCAACTGCGTGCAACGCAGAATACGCCATCCACAAAATGCCGAGCAGCCGGACATGTTCGCGAACCCGGCTGCGCCGAAGCTCGACAAGTCCAAGCACGGTTTTGCCGCACCGCCCGCAGCGTGGCTCTCCCGGTTGCAACGGCGCACCGCATTGATCGCAATACATCGTTTCTCCTCCACACCGCACGTCTGTCCTGTGGGTGATACGAATGCAAAGAGTTCTCAGTTCCCAGTTCTGAGTGAAAAGCTCACGAGTCTGAGAACTGGGAACTGAGAACTGTTTTCAAAAACGAAAAGGCCACCCGGCAACTTGGGCGGCCTTTTCTTTCAAGGGAGAATAGTTCCAACGGAAGTTTAACCCATCAGAACTTTCTGCCGGAATCTTATGAGCCTTAAAAGCATGGTGTCAAGCAAAATTTGTGACTTAAATAGTCTTATTTTCAACAACTTACACGATACGTCCACAAGTCGGCAAACTGGCTCAAAATGGAACAAAAAAACGTCTTTCGACGTTAACAACCTTTGATTGAGTGACTTAGCGCTCTCGGGGAGCCGGCCCGGGATGGTCTTCCAAGTGCAACGAGATGAATTCCATCGCTTCCCGGCGGTCAAACACGGAGTCGGGAAAAAACCGCTTCACCACCACTCGCACGCCCCCAAATGCGATTCCCGCCACCAGCGACAGGCCGACCACAATTCCGCAAAGAACAATTGCGTTGAACAGAAAGTTGGCCATGTTGTCTTTCTTGCTGAGGTAGGTATTCTCGTTCCAGGTGACATCGGCTTCATAACTGATCGACGACATCAGGGATCGCGCTTCGCTTTTTGAAAGCGGCCCGGCCGAGATCACGATGATCGGACCGGTGCGTGCGTCGTAGAACGGGCCCACATCGACCATCGACGCCACCCCCGGCTGCGGTTGCGCAACCTGATGTGAAGCGTCAATCTGCCGCTGCCGGTCCGCGGCAATCTGCGGCGTCGGATATTCGATGAGCATCAGCGTGGCGTCGCCCGCCGTCACCGTGTACCTGCCGATCACGACCTCTGCCCCAGCTTTGAAGTCCACGAGCGAACCCGGCAGCGGCGATCCGACCCGATCGAGCGCGACCGGACCCAGAACGTACTTCGTGGTGTTCGCCTGGAGAGCCTTCTTCGGAAGATACGCGGGCAGCGAAGGCGGACTGCCTTTGTTCCCTTCCCCTTGCGGCAGCAGCCCAGCCAATTCCCGCAATTGCGACGCCGACATCACGCTCATCTTGTCAAACACCGCATCCACCAGCACGTTTCCCTGGTAGAACAGCACGCGGTTGTTCAGAAACGCCGCACCTCCGCCAATGGTTTCCTTCGCCATCTCCGCCGAGCGGTAAAAGGTGAAAGCACCGTAAGCGCCGCTGGCGTCGGTGAAGACCGCGGCTTTGATCGCCAGATTCCGGCCATCGTCGCGAGTGTAGGCCGCCTTCTCCAAACGCTGGAAGCCATACTCTTTCAGCACGGGAGCATTCGCGGCATCGGCGATGGCGGGATCGTCGCTCCTGGCGACAGCGCCTTTCACCTGCCAGCCGGCAAACTCGGCGGGAAGGGCCGGGGTCACGGAACCTGGGGCTGGAGAAATTGGGGTGGAAGGAACAACGGCCGGCGCAGGCGGTTCAGCCGCAAAAGCCGCGTGGCAAAGAAGAAATATGAAGGCGACGGAGAGTAATCGCAAGAATTTCATTCGAAAAGAGGCGCACCCGTACTACCAGTTTAGACTACCGGCAGCCTGAGAAAGTTTCCATCCGGCCGGGCGCCTGTGGAGAATGTTGAGGGGGGCCTACCCTTTGGTTGCAAGGCAAGACCCGTCTCTATAGGAATGCGCAGCTCCGGGCGACCTAGCCGATTTTTGTCGCCGTGTCGGGGGCCTGGAAGGCGATCTTGTGACTACCGTCGCAGAAGGGCCGATTGGCGGAAGCGCCGCAGCGGCATAGGGAAAACGCCGTCTTGCCAGTCAGGTCGTAGGGGTTGCCGTCGGCGTCGACCATTTGGACCACGCCGTTGGGATCTTCAACACGATAGGGACCGTTCGGGCGGACTGTGATCTTCACTTGCGACATGGAGCCTCCGGAAGCAGTTCTCAGTTCTCAGTAAATCTACACCAGGGAACGCGCTCGGTGTTGGCCGACACCGAGATTTGGAAACTGGGTACTGGGTACCGGGTACGGTTTCACCGCCAGCGGTCCACGGCTTCCCACCAGAGCATCTTCGACCACTCGTCAAAGGTGACTTTGGCCCATTCGCGGTGGGTCCACCAGGCTTCGCCGAATTGCTGCGGATTGCGCGCGGCGGCGGCGTTGAACTGGTATTGCGGCAGGCGGTGGCGAAAGATCAGCAAGGCGCGGCGAGTGTGATAGTCGGAGGTGACGATCAGCACTCGATGCGCGCCCAGCGGCTGCAGGCATCGGTCAACATCGTCCGCTTCGGCGTTGGTGGAAAATCCTACGGTTGGGCATACGGAAACGCGGTTCGCTTCCGGGAGGCCGTTCACGTATTTCTGCGCAATGTCGGTGAGGCGTTGATCGTAGATCACGTTTCGCGTCTCGGCATCGAGAAACACGCGCGGCGCGAACCCCAGGCGCAACAGTTCCAGAGAACGAGCCGGACGGACGTTGGTTTCTCCCGCCAGCACCACGATGGCGTCGGACTTTGCGGGTTCGTCGACCACCAGAAAGCGCGCCGCCTGGGTGGCCAGCGCGACGAAAATGACGACCAGAAGCAAGGGCCTGACTAGTCGTGAGAATCGCATCTGCAAGGCATGTTACTAGAGTTGGTTTCATAAATGCGCATTCTCGAATGCTAGAATCGTTTTTTGGCATTTCCGGACATTTGCGAAACTATGAATACTCAACTCACCGCTTCTCCCCTGTTTACGGACTTGAAAAGCCGTATTGATGCACGGCAGGCCCGGGTCGGAATCATCGGACTTGGCTACGTTGGATTGCCGCTCGCGCTGCTCTACAGCGAGCAGAAATTTGCCGTGACCGGTTTTGACATCGATCGGCACAAGATCGACACCCTGGCGAGCGGCGGCACTTATATTTTGCACATTACGCCGCAAGCGATCGCGGCGGCCAGAGGGAACGGCTTCCAGGCTACGACCGACTACTCGCAGATTACCGCCATGGATGCGATCATCATCTGCGTCCCCACGCCGCTCGACGAGTATCACGAGCCCGATCTCAGTTACATCACCAACACCGCCCACGCGGTTGCGCCCTATTTACGTGCCGGCCAGATTGTGATCCTGGAGAGCACAACCTACCCTGGCACCACCGAAGAAGTCCTGATTCCGATTCTCGAACAGGAAAACAAGGTAGGGCTGAAAGCTTCGCGCCAGGGCGCAGCCGGCAGCAACGAAATATGGGTGGCGTTCTCGCCCGAACGCGAGGATCCCGGCAACACTCAGGTGGCTCGCCACGATATCCCAAAAGTGATTGGGGGGCTCGATTCGCAGGCCAGCGAGATCGCGGCTGCGCTCTATGGGTCGATTTTCCGCCGCACCGTTCCCGTCTCGTCGCCCGCTGCCGCGGAGATGACCAAGCTGCTCGAGAACATCTACCGCTGCGTCAACATCGCGCTGGTCAACGAGCTCAAGATGCTCTGCCTGCGCATGAATCTCGACATCTGGGAGATCATCGATGCGGCCGCCACCAAGCCTTTCGGCTTCCATGCGTTTTATCCGGGGCCGGGACTGGGCGGGCATTGCATTCCGGTCGACCCGTTTTATCTCTCCTGGAAGGCGAAGGAGTTCGATTTCCGGACACGCTTCATCGAACTGGCCGGCGAAATCAACCTGGCCATGCCCTACAACGTGATCGCCGCCACCATCTCGGCTCTCAATCGGCAGAAAAAGGCCATCAACGGATCGAAGATTCTGGTTCTGGGCATTGCCTACAAGAAGGATATTGATGACTTGCGCGAGTCGCCCGCGCTCACCATCATCGAGCTGCTGCAAAAAGAGGGCGCCGTGGTCAGTTACAACGACCCGTACTTCCCTTTTGTCGGGCGCGGGCGAAAGTACGACCTGCAGATGAAGTGCTCAACGCTCGACAATCTCGGGCAGTACGACTGCGTGCTCATCGTCACCGATCACTCCGATTACGACTACAAAAAGATCGTCAACGAAGCCAAGCTGGTGGTGGATTCGCGGAATGCCACTCGCGGAATCAAGAGCGATAAGATTGTGCATTGCTAACCCATTCATCAGTACCCAGTACTCAGAACCGGCGGCCGCAAGTGCTTTCGCACTTTAGCTGGGTACTGAGTACCGGGTACTGATTACTGGCGTTGTGCTAGCATGACCAGAGCCGGGGGCGGTGTTGCAGGCAGTATCGATACGGTGTACCGATGAAAGATACGCTTGGAATCTTGCTTGCTGGAGGCGCCGGCGAACGGCTCTATCCGCTCACCCGCGACCGCGCCAAACCGGCCGTAACCTTCGGCGGTAATTACCGCATCATCGACGTCACGCTTTCCAACTGCGTGAACTCCGGCCTGCGCCGCATCTATATCCTCACGCAATACAAGGCGCTCTCGTTGAATCGGCAGATCCGCGAAGGCTGGAACATTTTCGGCCGTGAAATTGGCGAGTTCATCGAAATTCTGCCGCCCATGAAGCGGGTCAGCGAGAACTGGTACATGGGGACGGCGGACGCGGTCTATCAGAACATCTATTCCATCGGAAGCGAGCAGCCGAAGTACGTGATCATCCTCTCGGGTGACCACATTTACAAAATGAATTACGGGCGCATGCTGCAACAGCACATCGACGCCTCTGCCGATGTCACGGTCGCCACGCTGACCACCGATCCCAGTGAATGCCGCCACTTCGGCGTGGTCGATATCGGAGGCGACCATCGCATTATCGGCTTTCTGGAAAAACCGAAGCAGACCGAGTTGCGATCGCCTTACGATCCAACGAAAATTTCGGCATCGATGGGCATCTATATCTTCAACACCGACGTGCTCATTCCGGTGCTGCTCAAGGACTCCGAGGACAACCATTCCAGCCACGATTTCGCCAAAGATATTTTGCCCAACATGCTGGCGAACTATCGCGTCTTCGCTTTTAATTTTGTCGACGAGAACAAGAAAGAAGCCCTCTACTGGCGGGACGTGGGCACGCTGGAAGCCTACTACGAGGCCAACATGGACCTGGTTTCGGTCTCGCCGGTGTTCAATCTTTACGATGAGCAATGGCCCATCCGCACTCACCAGCGCCAGTATCCGCCGGCAAAATTCGTGTTTGCCGAAGAGGGACGCATGGGTCACGCCCTGGATTCGCTGGTTTCCTCAGGCTGCATCATTTCCGGCGGCACGGTCCAGAATTGCGTGCTCTCTCCGGACGTGCGCGTTAATTCTTATACCGAAATCGAGAACAGCATTCTGTTTTCGCACGTGAACGTGGGACGCAGTTGCCGCATTCGAAAAGCCATCATCGACCGCAACGTGCACATTCCCGAAGGAACCACCATCGGCTACGATGCCGAAGCCGACCGCGCCCAATACTTCGTCACCGACACCGGCATCACCGTCGTAACGCGCGATTACTCGTTGTTTGAGAATCCCGTCACGGTGGATTACTTTACGAGTGAGTAGGAACCAGTTCCCAGTTCTCAGTCGGACCACTTGGGTGTGTGTTGAGAACTGGGAACTGAGAACCGACTTCCGGTACACTTCTCTACTCTATGTCTCTCAGCCTTGGCCGCCTTTTCAAAAAAGAAAAGCAGGAGCGCCGGATTCTGCGACAGATCGAGCGTACGGGCGATCAATTGCACCCGGAATATCATCGGCCGACTCCTGAGTGTCCCCATCCGGAACGCTGGCAGATGTTCGATTCCATGACCGCCGAGGCCGAGGTGCTGGAGTTCCTGCGCACCGTCGTGACCACCATGAAGCCGGAACTGGTGGTGGAGACCGGAACCTTTAGCGGCATCAGCACGCTCTGGATCGCCGAGGGATTGAAGGCCAACGGGCGCGGACGCGTCATTACCTGCGAGTTCGATCGCGAGATCTACGAGAACGCCAAGGCGCGAATCCAGGGTTCCGGACTCGCCGAGTGGATCGAACTGCGCAATGAATCAAGCCTCGAGATGAAGGTCGAGGGCGCGATTGACCTCTTCTTCAGCGACAGTGACATGCCCATTCGCGAGCGGGAAATTCGCCGCTTTCTGCCGCAGATCAATCCTTATGGCCTGATCCTGATGCACGACGCCAGTTCGCATTTGAAGATCGTGCGCGAGGCCGCACTCCAACTCGAGCGGGACGGATTGATCTCGGTTGTGCTCCTGCCCACCCCGCGCGGGTTGGTCGTGGCACAGAAGCGGGAAGGAAGAAGGTAGATCCCAAGCCAAAACGCGATCCCTAGTTCAGCTTGAGACGAACGGCGCGGGCAAGCTTCCTCTGCTGTTGGTCGAAGCTATAAAAGGAATCCGCACCCAGTTCGAGTGCCGCCGCCACGTGCAAGAGTTCTGCCGTACGGGTGCCCAGCTTGGCGGTTGTTTGCCGCGACAGTTGGCGTGCCCTTTGAAAGATCGGGTCCGATATCTCCCGGAGTTGGAGAATTCCATCGCGCAAATCTTTTTCGAAGTCGAGTAATGACGATTGGGCTTGCGCGACCGATACTTCTTTCCGAAACACCCGCAATCCGAAAGCATTGACGACTTCAAGTTCTCCAAGAGGAGTAGTCAAGCATTCTCCCTTGGAAGCCGCCATCGTGCGAGAGGCGGCGGGCCAATTGGCGTCTGCGCTGTACAGTGACACCAGAAAACTGGAATCGGCGTAGATCTTCAATAGCGATCCCGGTCGGCGGATATCAAATCCGCTCCGCTAACCGCCAGCACTTTGTCACCGTAAATCTTGCGCACCCGCGCGACGAAGTCGGGCATCTTTTTCGGGACTTCCGCGCTCTCCGGAACCAAGCGAGCAATCACGCGCCGGCGCTTGGTAATTTGGATCTCTTCACCTTGGCGCAGGAGACGTTCAATCTTCTTGAACTCGTAGCGCAGGTCTCGGACCGAGGCTTTGGTCATGTGATACATTGTAGCATCACAAATTACTTATTGGCAATCGCTACGCATTCCGCCAAGTCTAGTGTTTCACCAAATCTTCGGCCAGCAGGTGCGCCTTCTGAGCCAGCGTGCTCGCTCTGCGCACGTCGCCTTCCTGCAACGCGGTGCGCGCGCCCTCCATATAGTTCCGTATCTGTCCGACCGTATCCTGCTGCCGCGCGTCGAGCGTGCTTTCCGCCAACCGTTTTAGTTGATCGTCGGTTGAGGCCAGCCACTGTTCCGCGTTCTGGCGTTGACGGGTGGCCTCCGCGGGACTCATGCCGGGCATGATTTGCTCGGCCGGTTCGGTCGCTCCTCCCTCGCGCACCACGATTCTGCGCGGAGCGCCAACCGGGTTTGACGCCGTGCGCTTGCGGCGCTTTCTGGTTCCATTCGGTGATTTGCCAGTCGGCGAAGTTCCGGGGGGCGAAGCTTCGGTCGCCGAACCAGCGTCCATCTTCTCCTTCTGTTTCGCTTCACTGTCGGGCGTCTTCTTCTCCGGAGCTGGGGCCGGCGGATTGGCAGGCGCAGCCGGCGTGGTCTCGCCCGGAGCCTGCCCCGCCGGGGCGGTCGTTGTCTTTTCCGGTGCCGCTTCGGTCGGCGCCGTTTCTGGCGGCGAGTTCTGCGCGGGCGCGCTCTCTGCCGGAGCCGTCTCTTTAGGAGCAGGTGCGGCCGGAGCTTGTGCAGGCGCTTTCGGGGAAGCCGCCGGGTCCTGCTGCTGCGAAGCCAATCCCGCCTCCGGGAAACTCAGCCAAAGCGCGATCGCGAATCCGAAGGCAAGTCGCATAAGGTATCCAAAGGATTGTTTCCCAGACCGGCAAAGTACGCAAGGACCCGAACGCAGTGCACAGCGGCGGAAAAAAAACGGAGGAAGCCGTTGCGCTTCCTCCGTTATATTTTGCGGCGATCGCCCTGCGGCGATTACTGCTTCTTCACCGGTTTCTTCGCGCCCTTGGCCGCTGGAGCTTTCTTAGCCGCTGGGGCCTTCTTGGCCGCTTCCCGGCCGCCGATCAGAGTCAAGGAATCGGTGGCATTGAACGGGTACTGCCGCACCGAGGTGGTTTCGGCTTGGCCGGCCACGTTCAAGGTAATGTCCACCCGGCGATTGCTCGCCCAGATGATGGTCTTCATGTTGCGCAAAACCCTGGCCCGTTCCTCTTTTGTCAGTTCGGGGTTCTGCTCAACCGAAGCCTTCACCTCAGCTGCAGTCAGGTTGTGTTGATCGCCTAGAGCCTTGGTCTCGAGGTTGGCCTCAGGGACGCCATGCTCGACCAGGAAGCTCTTGACGCGCGCCACACGACGCTCGGAGAGTGCCTGGTTGTACGGCACGGAGCCACGCACGTCGGCGTGACCTTCGAGGGTCAAGTGAGCATCCGGTTTGGCCTCAAGATACTTCTTGAAGTCGGTGGCCAGAGACTCGAGGGTTTGCTCCTGACTCTTGACCAGGCCGCCAGTGGGGTCCTTCACGGTCGGTTTAGCGGTCGCGAAATAGACGCTGTGGAGCAAGAGCCGGGCCTCCAGCACTTTGTCCACAACCGGCGCCGGAGGTGGCGGGTTGTTGACCGTGACCGAGGTCGTCGTCGAAGCGGTCAAGCCGCGCGAGTCGGTACAGGTTGCGTTTATGGTCGCCGGCCCCGCGGTGGCGCCGGTAGTGGTCAGGGTTGCGGAATTGCCGCTGCCGGCTACGCTGCCCGCGCTCGAAGTCCAGCCGCCAACCGTGACGGTGGCATTGTCAGGACTGGTGCAGGTACAGGTGACGGTTGAGGGGGTTCCGATTTCGACCGTTCCCGGATTCGCGGTGCAGGAAATCTGCGGCGGATTCAGCGGCTTCACGGTGAAGTTCGAAGTGCAACTGGCTTCGCCGTTCTTCTTCTTCTTGGCATCTACTACGCGTGCCGTGGCGGTGTAGGTACCGGGGGCCGCGCCCGCGGTGTCGATGGTCGCGGCCGTATCTTTGCCTTCGATCTTGCCGCCGCTGCTCGCCCAGGTGTAGGTAAGCGGGTGCTTGGGATTGAAGTTGCTGGCGGCGACGGTGGCGTGCAGCGGCTCACCGACCAGGACTTCGTTGTGGTCGATGGAGCAGGCGGCGGCTACCGGAACTTCAGGAGCTCCGCCGAAGTTGAACACCAGACCGGTGCGCAGCCGGGCGCCGTCGTAGGTTGGACGGCGGAGCGCGCTATTGTTAGCCGGTACCACGGAGGAGAAGTTTTGGCGGGCGTACTGGAAGTCGGCTTCAAAGAGGCGAAGCGTGATTGGCCTCCAGAGTTTGATGTCCATACCGCCGCCAAGAATGGCGGCAATGCCGTTGCTGGATGGAACCCCTCGGCTCGAGAGGCGCTCAAATCCGAATAGCGTGTGCACGAAAAAGTTCACGTCGTCGCCACGCCAGGTGTACTTTGGTCCAACGCTGGCGGTGCTGATGCTGGCGTTGCGGTTCCAGTCCCCGCCGTAATCGCCTTCGAGAGCCAGATTCTTGGTGAAGTTGTAGGCCAGACTGGTGCCGACGCCCTGCGAAATGGAGGGCAACTTGAACGCGGTGACCGGCGAGGTTTGAAGATTGGGTATGTGGCCGCCGGGGTTCAGCCACTGATAGCCAACGAACAACTCCGCCTTAGGAAAATCGTCCGACGACTGTGCGGCCGGCGCCTTGGGCGCAGCTTGTGCGTTCAGCAACGACGGTAACGCAATCAGAACAAGGGCCAGGACGAGCGCGAAACTCGCGCCTCTCCGGTAAGTATCGCGACAAGGTGTCATTGAGCTCCTCCGAGTCAAATCCACTACAAGTTATTTTGTAGAACTGGAATCAGCAAACACTGACGGCACCGACGGATAGGCCGTATTGGAAACAGAGAATTTTACAGCAACCGGGCATGTTTGCAACAGAGAAAGAATAGTTGGCGGGTTGATATGATAACTCTGGCGGGTTGCGAGCGAGTTTTTCGCGGCAGCGTTACGCGATGCGATCTCAAATTGATATTCCCGCATCCCGACCGGGTTGCGGGGCGACGCGCTTCCCTGAATAATGCAGACTGAGACTATGACACAGGAACGCGTGCTGATCGTTGAAGACGAAGAGAACGAACGAACCGGGCTGGCGGAACTGGTCTCCGGATGGGGCTATCGCACGGCGACGGCGGCCGACGGGGTGGAGGCTCTGGAGAAGATTCCCGCCTTTGCCCCCTCCATCGTGATCACGGACGTGAAGATGCCGCGCATGGGCGGCATGGAATTGGTGGAGCGGCTGGCGGACCTGGCGCAGTCGATCGCGGTGGTAATGGTGACGGCGCAGAAGGCGACCGACACCGCGTTTCACGCGGGCCGGCTGGGCGTGCAGGACTACATCGAGAAGCCCATCGATTTCCGGCGGCTGCGCTCCATTCTCACCAACATCGGCGAGATTCTCAATGCACGCACGGAAAATGAATCGCTGCGCCGCCGCCTGCGCGATAAAGGAGCGCTCGGGTTGCTGGTCGGCGCGTCCGCGGAAATGCAGGGGATATTCCGGCTGATCGAACAAGTAGCTCCGAGCACGGCCTCGGTGTTGATCACCGGGGCGAGCGGAACCGGCAAGGAATTGGTGGCGCGTACCATCCACGATCTGAGCCCGCGGCGCAATAAACCTTTCGTCCCCATTAATTGCGCGGCGATTCCCGAGACGCTGATCGAGAGCGAAATTTTTGGCCATGAGAAAGGGGCATTCACGGGCGCTCTGGAGCGCCGCACCGGCTGCTTTGAACTGGCCGAAGGCGGAACGCTGCTGCTGGACGAGATTGGCGAAATGCCGGTGGGCACCCAGGCAAAGCTGTTGCGCGTGCTGGAAGACCACAAGCTCCGGCGGCTCGGCAGCAAGGTCGAAACCTCGGTGGACGTGCGCGTGCTGGCCGCCACCAACAAGATTCCCGACGAAGCCGTAAGCAGTGGACAACTGCGCCAGGATCTTTATTACCGTCTCAACGTGTTCAACATTCATATGCCGGCCCTGCGTGAGCATAAAGAGGACATTCCCGAGTTAGTGAAAAGCCTGCTCGCCGACATGAACCAGAAACACGACCGCAAGGTGGCGGACGTAAGCGAGGCCGTGCTCAACATCTTCCAGACTTACTCGTGGCCGGGCAATGTGCGCGAGTTACGCAACGCATTGGAACGCGCGGTGATCGTGTGCGAAGGCGGACTGGTGGAAAGCAAGCACTTGCCGCCGGGCTTTGGCCAGAGCGTGCGTCCGGTGGTCAACGATCCCGATGCCGTGCACCTGGGAGTGGGCACGACGGTTGGAGAAGCGGAGAAACTGCTCATCCTGAAAACTCTGCAGGCGACCAATAACAACAAGACGCGAGCGGCGGAGATCCTCGGCATCAGCCTGAAGACGCTGCATAACAAGCTGAAAGAGTACGGCCGGCCGCAGGACACGGTGATGGCTGCGGAGGAGTGAGAAGAGCAGGTCTTAGGTCTTAGGTGTCAGGTGTCAGGTGTCAGCGAGCACACTAGGATTTTCCTGAGACTTAAGACCTAACACCTGACACCTGCTTTTCGATGACACGCAAATTCATCATCGTGTTTGCGATCACCATGCTGTTCACGGCGCTGGTGGTCGCCTTCTCCTGGATCTACCTGTCGCAACTGCTGCGCCAGCGTTTGCTGTGGGCGGATGAGACCGCTTCTCAGCTTACCAATCAACTGGAATACGCCGCGTCGAAAGCGGTGCCCGATCTGACCAGCACACGGATTGACACCAACAATCCCAAGGCCATGCGTGCGGCCATCGCGAATTATCTGCACATGGACCCCAACCTGAACGACATGCTGGAATCGGTGGTGGGGAATTCTCGGATCATCTACGATGCCGCCATCATGGATCCAAATGGGGTGGCGATTCTCGATACAAACCCGGCGCTGATTGGCCAGCCGGTCCGGGAGCGCGCCCCTTTGAGCGTGCTGAGCGAGGCCGGCTTCCGGCGCCAACTGCGCCTGCTCTACGGCCCCGCCACGGTGTATGACGTAAGTATCGGGCTGGAGTTGGATCGGCAGGCGTTTGGTAGCGTTCGGGTCGGCGTCTCGACGGTATTTCTGCGCAACGAACTGACGCCGAAACTGCAACAGGCGGCGTTCTTTTCGGTGGTCGCGATTTTCTGCTCCCTGATCCTGGGGGCGGTGGTTTCCAACGTGGCACTGGGACCGCTGAAGGCCATTGCCCGGAACCTGGATAGTGCGAGTGCGGGGGACGAGCTGCCGGACCGGGCGACCAGCGCCGGCGACGAGGTGGGCCTGGTGTCGCTGAAGATCGCGCACCTGGGCCGGCAGATTCGCGATACCAACCAGATTTTTTCCGCCCTGAAAGACAATGTTGAGCAGGTCATGACCAAACTGCAGGACGGGCTCATGCTGTTCACGCGGGATACGCGGGTGGTGCTGGTGAGCGCCTCGGCGGAAAAATTTCTGGGACGTCCACGGCACGAGATTCTGGGACGCACCGCCGAAGAGATTTTTGCCGATGGATCGGTGCTGGGCGCGGTAGTTCTGCCAGCGTTCCAGAAGCAGCACCAGTTGGCGCAATATGAATTTGACGCCGCCGATGGCCGGCGAGTGCAGGTGTCGCTCGATTTCATCCAAGAAAAGGGAACGCCGATTGGGGCGCTGCTGACCATGCGCGATGCCGAATCGGTGCGGCGCATCGAGGACGAAATTGAAATTTCGCGGCGCCTTTCCGCCAGCGGGCGGATGACCCGGGGGGTGGCGCACGAGGTCAAGAATCCCATCAACGCCATCGTGCTGCACCTGCAGTTGCTGCAAAACAAACTGCAGCAGGACGATCCCGACACCCGCCGCCACATGGACGTCATCGGCAACGAAATTCACCGTCTGGACCGCGTCGTACAGATTCTGGTGGACTTCACCCGTCCCCGCGATTTGCGATTGGAAGACGTGGACTTCCGGAAGCTTCTGGAGAGCGTATCGGCGCTGGCGGCGCCCGATGCCGCGCGTCACGGCGTGCGCGTGGTGCAGGAACTGCCCCAGGAAGATGAAGCGCTGATGGTGCGAGTCGATTCCGACCTGATGAAGCAGGCGATACTCAACCTGGTGCTGAACGGCGTGCAGTCCATGAATGAGGGAGGAACGCTCACTCTGAAGGCGCGGCGCGATGGCGAAATGATTGTCGCCGAAGTGCTGGATCAGGGCTGCGGCATTCCGCCCGCAGCGCAGGAGAAGATTTTCGAACTCTATTACACCACCAAGGGCGACAAGGGCGGCAGCGGAATCGGGCTGGCACAGACCTACCAGATCATGCAGTGGCACTATGGCTCGGTAGAATTCGATTCCATCGTCGGAGCGGGCACGACGTTCCGGCTGCGGCTGCCCGCGGCGGTCGCCAAACCAGATCGCCGCGAAGAGATGATGGCCTGAACCAGCGGAAGTCGCGCGGAGGAACCAGCCGGAATGAGAGCACTACTGCTAAGCGCGGCGACCCTGGCATTCCTAACTTTCAGTCTTCAGCTACTGCTAAATTCCAGCGAACGCCCGACTGCGCATGTTGGATACCTAGGGTTCGATCGCAACGATTATCCGGGCGACTCGAACTTGAAGATTCTCCGCGAGACCTTCTCTTATTCCGGCTATTGGCTAAGTAATCCGCCGGGAGCGAAAGCAAATTCCTGGAGGGGAAAGCGGAAGGCCCTGCAAGCGGCAGGGTTCGGGTTTTTGGTCCTCTTCAACGGGCGTACGTACGCGGAGATCAAGTCGGCTGGGGAGGCGGTGAAGTTGGGCAGTTCCGATGCTGCCGCTGCGGTCTCGGTGGCACGGGCGGAAGGATTTCCATTGCAGACCATCATCTTCCTCGACCAGGAACAAGGCGGACGTCTCCTTCCGGAACAACGAGCCTATCTTCGTGCGTGGGTCGATGGCGTCAATTCCGCAGGCTTTGGGGCCGGCGTATACTGCTCGGGCATTGCCGCCAAGGAAAGTCCCGGTGTCTCCATCGTGACTGCGGAGGACATCCGGGCAAATGCGGGCGGGCGAAAAATGAAATATTGGGTGGTTAACGATTCCTGTCCACCCTCCCCGGGATGCAGCGTTTCACGAAAGGATCTCTTGCCGGGGGCGAGCGGTATGTCCTTTGCGGAAGTCTGGCAATTTTCTCAGTCACCGAAGCGAACTGACTTCGCGCGCGGCTGCCCCGCTAACTACAATAAAGATGGAAATTGTTATCCGCCCGGCGTCGATCCCGCCCAACGGCTGCACGTAGACCTCAATGTTGCAACCTCCAGTGATCCTTCTCACGGCAGAACCGGCGATTGATGGAAAGGCAACCGGGCTAGAGCGGATTGCGGCCCTGAACGATTCTGATCAGCACCGCGATAATTGCGAGCACGAGCAGGATATGTACGTACGCGCCCAGGGCATGAAACGAGACCATCCCCAGCAGCCAAAGGATCAAGAGAATTATGGCGATTGTCCACAGCATGGCTACCTTCCTTTCCGTGGGCTCCTCTGGCGACCTGGCTTCGTGGTCCACCTTAGTTGACGCGCTCTAAAGATTTTCCGCTTACCTCATCTCTTCTTGATCACACGGATCAGCCAAAGCAACACGATTGCGCCTATGACCGCCATTACCAGACGGCCGAGCAGGCCGTAGGCGACGATGCCGATCAATCCGAAAAGAAAGCTTCCCAACAGCGACCCCAAGATCCCTACGATCAGATCTCCCAGAAGGCCAAAGCCGCTTCCTTTCGTGATCTGGCCGGCTAGCCAGCCCGCGAGCATCCCTATCAGCACCACCCACACGAGGTACAGCATTGAGATTCTCCTGCTGCTTAAAGGGAAGCCTGAAACATTGGCTATTCCCCTTTAGCGTGGCCTTTTTCCTTGTGCTGCTTCAGCACGGTCCGGGCAGCGACCTCTTTCGCTCGATCGCCATAGCGTCCGGATTTCTCTGCGCTTTCCTTGATGTGCTCGTATTCCCTCTGCTCCTTGCTGCTAACGTTGTGTAGATGTTTTCTTCCCGGCATTGCGCATCTCCTGTCCATATGGCTATGCACACTAAGTCAGCGGTCAGGCGGCGCGATTTTGTCCAACGGCTGACGGGTTGAGAGTCTGTCCGATTGCAGTTAAGACCTTGTCATACGACGTGAGCATCTCATGCTGTCGAGGAGCCTTCGTCCACCAGAAGACTCGCATCTTGACAAGATTCGCGTTGGGATCCCCCAGGTCCATGACGAGAACCTCGGGGCCCGGACTCGGCAATACTCCTTGCACCTTGCTCACGGTGTTAGAAATCAGAGATTTAAGTTCGCCTAACTCCTCAGCGCCTTTCACGGACAGGTCGTACTCCCAGCGGCGAATGTCGACGGCGGTATTGACCGTGACCGAGTGCGTGAACAAATCGGCGTTCGGGATCACGACTCGCCTGCCATCGTAAGTCCTGATGATTGTGGCCCGGGTCTGGATGTCTTCCACCGTGCCTTCGTAATTATCCAACTTGATCTCATCGCCGATGCGAAACGGCTCCGCCCAGAGCAGCAACAGGCCGGCCAGAAAATTTTGCAATATGTTCTGAAAGGCGAATCCAATGGCCACGCCGCTGATGCCCAGGATCTTGATCAGATCGCCCGCCTGAAAAGAAGGAGCGACGACGGAGAACGCCACCAGGAAGCCCAGCAGAATGGTTGCCGCCCCGCTGAGACGGGCGAAAACCACGCCCAGGTTTGGACGGTGATGGCGAGTCGTCCGGAGTATCACCCGGCTGACAAAAATGCTGAGGACGTAAAAGAAAAGAAAGACGATGGCGCCGACGATGAGCGAAGGCAGGCGCGCGAAGAAACTGTCGACCATCTGATACGCGGCTTGCCAGAATTTGTCGAAGCTTGCGCTCATAGTCGCAACCTGTTCCGGGGCGGGGTCTGCGGTTGCCCCCGCCCCGGATCTCTTTAATGACCGTTCTTCAACGACCGTTCTTCATCCGTGAACGATCGCTTAGAGCAGTTTTCAGTCGTCCCTCCGGGACTGATTGTTGAATGCCGCAAATGTTCCCCGGCGCTAAAGCGCCGGGGCTATTCTCGATTGTCCCTTCGGGACACATTTTCTTAGCACACCATTCTTTCCTACTACGTTCACTCAGGGACGTTCACTACCTTCCCGGCGGACGTTCCTTGCTTGAGGGCTTGGACTCCCGGCTCGGGGGCTGTTGTCTCTGCTGCATCCTCTGTTGCTGCTGTTCGTGTCTTTGCTGCATCTGCTGCGTCTGTTGTTGGTGCCGCTGCTCTACTTGCTGTCTTCTGGCTTCAGTGGCGTGCTGTTGCTCCAGTCGCTGGTGCTCCTGCTCCTGTTTCTGTTGAAGCTTGTCTCGTTCCTGTTGCTGCTTCGCGAATGTTTTTTTTTGCTGCTGCTGATATTTCTGGTCCCGCTTCGCGTTGCCGGTATTAGGGGCAGGGGGCCGTGTGGCTGCCGGTAGGTCGCGAGGGTGGATAGGGGTGCTCGGCCGAGCAGCGTTATTCTCTGGACGGTTCTCCGGACGTGGAGCCGAGGTATTTTCCCGCGCGCGATTTCCGCCGCGATTGGCGGGCGGTGTGTACGCCCCTCCGGCCGCCTTGGCCTGCATTACGTGATCCTTAAAGTCTCCCGGCCTTGGTGTCGCTGCTACCGGCGGCCTGCCCATGTTCACGGAGGCGCGTTGCTGGGGGTTGGCTCGGGCTGCCTGCGCATGCTGAGTTTGCATCGCGACTGGCGGGATATGTCTCTCACGCGCTGCCGCCTCTTGTTGACGCGTTGGTCGAGCCGTGATCCCGCCATTGCCGCCGTTGTAGCTGACGCGATTCTCCGTGCGGTTGATCACGGTGGTGTTGTAAACGTTGTGGATGTTTGTGACGTTCACGTTGGTCACGGAGCGGTTATAGAAAAAACGGTCGTGGTCCCAACGTCCACCTTCAAAGCCTTCACCAAAGTAGCCGAAGCCATAGTTGATGCCGCCATAGAAACCGACGATCGGCCCCCAATAGCCCTGGTAGAAGACAAATCCCGAGCCACCCCAACCCCAATAGCCTGGGGTCCACAGGAAACCGACCTCGGGCGCCATCACCCATGTGCCGGGCACCCAGTAGTAGTCGTCGACGTCGTCATCGTAAGCCCAGTAACCGGGCGTCCAAATGTAACCGTCGCCCGGACAGAGAGGCTGCTCATAGACCGGGATCGGAGGCGGGGCGAACCCAACCGCGACGCCCACGGCGATTTGCGCGGACGATGCCGTCGACATCGACAGCACGACGAGCGCCAGGAATAGCCCGAATAGAATTGTTCGAATCGAACGGATATGCATGTTGGTTCCTCTGGCCCATCATCCCTCGTTTGCCCGGTACTGCTCTCGTGCTCCGGGTTTCGTGGATTGAGGGGCGAGATTGCCGGGCCGGAAACGTTGGAGGTCAACTTGGAAACGTCTGCCCTGTATAGAAGTTGATCTCACGTCCAGGCGACGACGGCAGATTCTGCTGCATGATTGGGGCGCGGCCGGTTGCAACCCAAGTCGCGCCCCCCCACAAACCGACTCACCTTTGATTCTGATTCTCGTCCTCTGGTTTCTCCTGAGGCTGCGAATTGTTCTGATTCACTGGCGCCTGTTCCCGGGCTTCCTCCGCTCGGGCCTGATGACTGATGGCTGCCACCGCGCGCAGGAAGGACGTTGCTGGAGCGGGTGCGGCAACCTCGCCCATCAAGATCTTCTTGAAGGGAAGGTCGTTGCCATAGATCGCCACGGTTGAGTCGGCATCCTGCTCCACCACCGCGCCTTCCAGAGTCAGGCCCGCAAAGATGCCTCGGGAGCGGGAGTAGGTCAGCAATTCGGTGTTCAGCTTCCAATCGGTTCCGGCGGACGCATGGCGTCCCACCGGGCCGGCCGCGGCGGATCCTTCGCCGGTGATTTCAAACTTGCTGGACAGCAAATGCCGCAGACCGCTGTCGTTCATCACCAGCATCACCAGATCCACGCCCTCGGCGCCGATCTGCAAGCCCCAGCTTCCTCCGCCGACGCTGATGAAGGCGGGAGCGCTCCATCCTTCACGGGTGCGGCACACGGCGACGCCGCGCCCGTGCTTGGCGCCGACGATGAAGCCGGCTTTGACCAGGTGCGGAACCACCACGATGCATTTGGAATTCTTCACCACTTCGTCCGGGATGCCCTTATCGGGAGCGGCCGCGATTTCTTTCAGGACATCGGCGGAATTCTGCAGACGCTCGGTCGAGTCTTCACGCACCGAACCTGCCCATGAAAGGTTTACGAGCAACGCCGCCAGAGCGAGTACCACCAGAACCAGATGTCGTTTCATGTTTGCTCCTTTTCCTGAAACAAGACTCTTGCTTTCCTTACCCGATCACGTGATGGCGCGGGAAGGCCGCAGATCCACTTCCTCTGCATCCTGTGGTGCGCGAACCTTGCCTAAGAACTGACCAATCTCGAGCAGTCCTCGCACGAAGCACAGCGCGAGAATCGTCATGACAACAGTCGCCATGGCGACGATCGAGAACGCGAAGATCATGGACAGCGTAGATACCGCCATCATTTGAAACGGAATGGAGCAAGCAGTTTGCCAGAACGGAGAAGTCCCTTTCGTTACTGCAACATACCTTGCCGCGGAGGGGCGACGTGGCGAGTGGACACTACTCTGTGGAATGTAAATTCTATGTACGGGGAATTCCCATCGCCGCGCAGAGCCTGGGTTGGACCCCTCCCCCTCCTTATTGGGTCTTTTGGAATCAAAGACTTAGCGTTGCTGTTTGCCCAGGTCTTTGAGGAATAAGGACTTACTTGTAAAGTATTTATAAATCAATAGGTTAGCTTGCATTTGCGGTCGGTTTTCGGCCGTTTCCAGCCAGGTCTTTGAGAAATAAACACTTTAGGGGTCATGACGGGGAAGGAGCGAAGGAGGCAGGCTATTGTAGGTCGACGGGTGGGGCGAGACGAAAGTTGAGGCGACGATCGATCCATAACAAGATGTCTTTATCTCTAGTTTTATCTTCCCTGCCGACGCCAGAAGCAGCGCCGGCCGCTGGAGTTCGTTCCTCGCGGGAGCCGCCTTTGGCGAAGATGCTGGAGGTTTCGATCATGACCGGCCGGCCGCCGATTTCTAAACTCACTAGCACGATCCGCAGATAACCGGGTTCGAGCGAGCTTCCGCGAGAA
Source organism: Terriglobales bacterium (assembly GCA_049697355.1). Classification (GTDB taxonomy): domain Bacteria; phylum Acidobacteriota; class Terriglobia; order Terriglobales; family Acidobacteriaceae; genus Acidiflorens. The sequence goes on along the minus strand of JBAVVP010000240.1, from coordinate 5,419 downwards.
CTGGAGGAGGGCTTGGCTTCGAGGACGCGGCCGGTGGCGGGCGTGCCGCGGGCGACGAGCGTCTGGCCGTCGATTACAACCGGCTCATCGATGGCGGCGCTGAAGGTGTCTCCGGCATGCGACGACGCGCTCGAAAGCGCTTTCTGCAGACGAATCGGGATGGGCGTTCCCTCGGGCAGTTTCGTGGTGGAGGGAATCAACGACTGGCTGGGCGAAATGCCGGTCGAGCGGGGCTCGCGATCGAAGGGGAGTTTTTGTGAATCGGCGGAGTTTGAAGCATTGTCCGCGGGAGGGCGACTACAGGCCGAGAGGAGGCTGAGCATCAGCAGAACGACGATTACGCAGTGGGGATGGGACTGCATGTTTGTACCTATCAGAATATCAATAGCCGCGAAGCGGCGTAAGAATTAAGAATGTGGTAGTGGCAAGCTCCGTTCTTCACCACAGAGACACAGAGACACAGAGAAAACCCAAAGGCCTGGAAAGACCTTCCAATATGGTTTTTACAAATTCAAAGTTTTCTCTGTGTCTCTGTGTCTCTGTGGTGGAAAAAGGCAAATTAGGACACGGCCCGGGTTCCGAATTGGAGTGGGTGGGCTTGCCGTATTGGGATTCGGTCCTGGGCCCGACTTGCCGATTCCAGCCTCAACTCTTTCGCGATTGCTCTCGATTGATCGCCTGATTCATCACAAATTTGATGTGATGACGGGCACTTAGCCGCAATGGGTTTCGCACTACACTTCCCCAATTAGGTCAGCGCGGTTTCATTCGCGGAAAGGTTGGGTTTGTTGTTTTCCCAACTTGGAACCGGGAAACCAGGTCTTAGGTGTTAGGTGTTAGGTGTTAGGTGTTAGGTCTTAGGTCTTAGGAAGGGAGATTCAAAGACCTGACACCTAAGACCTAAGACCTAAGACCTGAGACCTGGGTCTCAGATGTGGCGCTTCCATGAACGTGGTTACCCAATTTCCGGCGGTGCGCGCTTACGAGCGCGATGCGCTGTTCCAGGCGATGTTTGAAGGGGCGGCGATTGGCATCGGGATTTGCCGGCTCGATGGCCGGATTCTGGAAGCCAATCCGGCACTCAGCCAGATGCTCGGTTACAGCCAAGCGGAACTGGCCAGCGCGCATGCTCGTGCGCTTTTTCCGGAACTTTACCGCGACATTTCTCCCGGCAATTCTTCGCCGGACGAGCGCCGGCCGGAGGAACGATGGGTGGGTGAACTGATGCGGGGCAAGCGCGACGGGTACGAGGTCGACAAGCTCTGCCGGCGCAAAGACGGCTCGGAATTTTGGGGACATTTGACGGTGTCGCTAGGGCGCGACGCCCGCCGCCACTTTCTGATCGCGATGCTGGCGGACGCGACCGAGCGCAGGCGAGTGGAAGAAAGCTTGCGCCAAGCCGAGAAGATGGAAGTGATCGGGCGGCTGGCGGGAGGAATCGCGCACGACTTCAACAACCTGCTGACCGGCATTTTGTTGTACTGCGACCTGCTGATCGCGGGATTGAAGAGCTGCGTAGCGGAGAACGACGGATTGGAGAACGCTGGATTGGAGAACAAGGGATTGGGATACACCGCCTTGGGGAATGACGGAATGCAAGCGGGCCGGCTGTGCCAGCACGTGGAAGAAGTCCGGATGGCGGGCGAGCAAGGCGCGGCGTTGACGCGGGAACTGTTGGCGATCGCGCGCAAGCAAGTGGTGGAGCCGCGCCCGATCCAGATCAACGAAGTTGTGGCTTCCTCGAAAAATCTGCTGCGGCGGCTGATCGGCGAACCGATTGAGCTGGTCGCAGTGCTCGACCCGGCGCTCGACTCCGGCGGCGGGCTGGTGCGGGCCGATCCGGCACAGTTGCGGCAGGTCCTGCTCAACCTGGTGTTGAACGCGCGCGATTCCTTGGCGCAGGGTGGAACGATTACGCTGAGCACGCGGACGGCGGAATTTCCGGAAGCATCCCCGGGCCACCTTTGCGCGAAATCTGAGGGCGAGAGCCGGCAGCGCGCCGTGTCTCTGGTGGTGAGTGACAACGGCTGCGGGATGGATGGGGAGACGCAGGCGCGGTTGTTCGAACCTTTCTTCACCACAAAGAAGGCAGGACAGGGCACGGGGTTGGGGCTGGCGACGGTCGAGCGCATCGTCAGGGAAGCGGGCGGGACAATCGAGGTGGAAAGCGAACCCGGACGCGGCACCAGCATTGCGGTGTTTCTTCCGGCGATCGCTCCGGCCGCGGGAGCGGTGGAAGCTATGCGGAGCCCCTGAAAGGACGTGTGATTTCCTTTTCGACACTCGGCGAGACGGGGCAAGCCCCGTCTCTACCCCAGAGCGACTTTGACAACCGGAGATTCACCATGTTCAACGCATCGACCGCCGCCGTCCTCAGCCGCAGTCTTAGCCCCACCCCCCGCCAGCCCCTGCAAATCGCGGGAGCGAATTTCCTGAACCTGCTGATCGTGGATGATGACCGCATCATCCGCGAGGCCGGGCGCGAGGTGGCGCAATCGCTCGGCTTCAATACGCAGGTGGCGGAGTCCACCGAACAGGCTTGCCGGCTGCTGGAGAGTTTCCGCCCCGACGCCGTGCTGCTCGACGTGCGAGGATCGGGAGGCCTGGACGCGCTGCACACGATCAGGAAGCAGCGCGCGGACGCGCTGGTGATCGTGGTGACGGGTTACGGCACGGTGAAGTCGGCGGTGCAGGCGATGAAAGACGGGGCGTACGACTATGTCACCAAACCTTTCAGCATGGAAGAACTGCGCCTGCTGCTGGAGCGGGTGAGGGGGCATCTGCGGCTGAAGACGGAGAACCGGGTGCTGCGGGAAACCAATAAGTCGCGGCAGGGGTTCGGCAACATCATCGGGCGGACCCCGGAGATGGAAAAACTTTACCGCATCATCGGGAAAGCCGCACAGAGCGTGCATCCCGTGCTGATTCTGGGCGAAAGCGGCACGGGCAAGGAACTGGTAGCGAAGTCGATTCACTTCGCCGGCATCTTCCGCGACAAGCCGTTTATTCCCGTCGACTGCGGATCGCTGGTGCCAACACTGATCGAGAGCGAACTGTTCGGGCACGTGCGCGGCGCCTTCACGGGCGCGACCAATCCCAAAGACGGACTGCTGGCGATCGCCCAGGGAGGCACGGTATTTCTGGACGAGATCGGCGAGTTGCCGGTCGATTTGCAGGCGAAACTGTTGCGGGCGATCCAGGAGAAGGAGATTCGCCCGGTGGGCAGCGTGAAACGTGTTCCCATCGACGTGCGGATTCTGGCGGCAACCCATCGCGACCTGGAGCGATCCGTGGCGGACGGCACATTCCGCCGCGATCTCTATTTCCGGCTGAACGTGCTGACGCTGCGGATTCCGCCCTTGCGCGAGCGCCGGCAGGATATCCCGCTGCTGGTGGCGCATATTCTGGAGCGCATAGGACGCGACGCGGGAATGGAGAAGGGCATTTCGGACGAGGCGCTCAAGGCGCTGCTGAATTACGACTGGCCGGGCAACGTGCGCGAACTGGAAAACTCGCTGGACCGAGCATGCGCGCTCACCAGCGCCAGCGAACTTCAGGTGCGCGATCTTCCCACACAGATTTCGAGCGCACCTTTGGAGATGACGGCCATGAGCGCTCCGGGCGCCATGCATGGCATCGTGCCGATGGCGGAGTTGGAGAAGCAGACCATTTTCGCCGCGCTGTCGCAGGTAAACGGAGACAAGATGCTGGCGGCACGACTGCTCGGCATTGGCAAGACGACGCTGTACCGCAAGCTGAAAGAGTACGGGGCGCAAGTGAATTTGTAATTGCGATGGGTGATGGGTAATGGAAAATCGGGCGGCTGCCTGGGATCAAAATTAGAAATTACAAATTAGAAATCACGAATCGCAAATTCCCAAAACTGAGTTATCGAGCCTAGCGCGGATGCCGGAACGGGAGGGCGTGAGGAGGTTCGCCTGCATAACTCATTTGTTTCCAGGCTGAGACGATTGGCCCGGAAGTTGCGATGGGGTCGCCATGATCCTTCTTGTAACTTCGAGCGCGCGGGCACCGGAATGCGCCGCGGCACTGAACCAAGCAACGGGCGAACGGGTCGTGGTGGCGGAAGGTTTGTCGCGTGCCACCATGCTATTGCGGGCGGAGTGTTATCTGGCCGTCGTGTTCGATTACTACCTGCTCGAAGCCGAGTCGAATGAAGTCGAGGCCACGCTGGCGCACCTGGGCACGGCCATCGCCGTGCCGGTCAATCTGGGGATTAGTGGAATGGAGCGACTGGTGCGCGAGGTCCGGGCAGCCGTGCAGCGGCGCGAGCGCGAGGAAGTGGGGGCGCGGAAGGCGGTGATCGGCAGAATGTACGGCGAACTGAATGGCACGGTGACGGCGCTGCTGCTGTCCAGTGAGTTGGCACTGGAAACTCCCGGCCTGCCGGTGGCGGCGGCTGAAAAGATTGCGTCGGTTCACGACCTGGTACAGAAACTCCGGAGGCAATTGGAGGGCGGGGGCACAACCGAGGAACGCAAACAGGCTGCCGGCGTCTAACGGTTCTCCTGCTGGGGCCGATGGAAACAGTATGGAAAGTTAAGCTCGTTGACGTTCGCCCAACCACGCATTGGGAGGGAAGAATCTCGGCCGAAGCGAACCACGAAGCAGCGGTTTTATCCCATGCGGTGCATGGGCGGTCCCAGGCAGGCTGCGGTTGAGGAGGTAGTGTGTGGAAAGCAATGATCGATGACCTGATGCCGGCGGGCCTGCGGACAAGCCCTCGTTCGGAGGTAATGGGGCGCGTCGCGAGGAAAACTCCATGACCCCTGCGCTGGACCCTCGCCTTTCGCGGAAGCTGGGTCAGATCGTTTCCTTCTCTAGCCTATTCTCGATTGGCATCGGGCTAATCGGCCTGGCGGGCTGGGTATTGCAGATCGAGGTCCTGCGAAGAGTGTTCCCAGGTCTGGCGGCGATGAAAGTAAACACCGCGCTGTGTTTCGTGCTCATCGGCCTTTCCCTTTGGTGGCTGGGAGCACACGACCGACCAGGCCCGGTCTCAAACTGGATCGCAAAAGCTGCCATGGCGCTGGTCAGTGCAGTGGGACTGCTGTCGTTCCTGGAATTTCTGGGCGGGTGGAATTTTGGCATCGATCAACTGTTGTTCGTGGAGACAGCCGAAGGAGCAATCGGGAGCATCCGGCCGGGGTTGATGTCTCCGGTCACGGCCTTAGCTTTCGTCCTGCTGGGACTGGCTCTTGTGCTGTTGGACTGGACCGGAGGTCGCGAGACCTCGCCCGCGCAGTCCCTGGCGTTTGGCGCGGGCTTGATTTCCCTGTTCGCGTTCCTGGATTTCATCGTTCAACCTCGCGGCTCTCATGCTGGCATCGCTTTACATACGGCGATCGCGCTCTGTCTGCTTTCGGTGGGAGTGGTGTGTTCCCGGCCGGAACGCGGG
>JBAVVP010000239.1:0-6402 GCA_049697355.1 Terriglobales bacterium | reverse complement strand
GTGGGCGATGTGCGGCACGGTTCGGTGAAGCGGGTCGCTTCGGGAGTCGGCGAAGGATCGGTTGCGGTTCAATTCATCCATCAATACTTGAGCAAGGTGTAAATGGCCGAGAAATCGGAATTACGTCGCGTCCCCGTGTTCGCGGACTTGCCGGACGATCAGCTCACCTGGGTCCTCAGCCAGGCGCAAGAGCTCCGAATCAAGGCGGGCGATAGTTACGTGCGCCAGGGCGATCCCGCGAATGCCATGTTTGTGGTGCTCGAGGGCCAGCTTGAGGCTCGGGGAGAATTCGCCGGCGAAGCGTTTGTATTTTCCACGAAGCCGGGGGACGTTACCGGGCTGTTACCCTTTTCCCGCATGAAAACGTTCATGGTGTCCGGTCGAGCCATAACCGACGGCCGCATCCTGCGATTTCCATCAGCGCTGTTTCCTGATCTCGTACAGAAAATGCCGGAGTTGACCCAGCGGCTCGTGGGTCTAATGTCGGATCGCATCCGTGAAACTACGCGGATCGAACAACAGCGAGACCGGCTGGCTTCATTAGGAAAGCTTTCCGCGGGGCTGGCTCATGAACTCAATAACCCCGCTTCGGCGGCCAAGCGCGCCGCCAGCCAGCTTCGCGACACTGTGAAGAAAATCAAGAACGCGAGCCACGAGTTAGGCCGACGCGATCTTACTCCTGCACAGAAATCAGAAATCGAGAAACTGGAAACTTCGTTCACCCAGTTGGGTGGTCCTCCGCCGGACGCGTTGACCGTTAGCGACCTGGAAGACAGAATCGACTCCCTGCTGCGAAGTCACGGCCAGAACGACTTGTGGCAACTCTCGGCTGCTCTTGCCCGGAGGAACGTCAGGCCAGAGGTGCTGGAAACTTTATTCGGCGCGCTCGAGGCGGGCACGGCCCGTGCGGCGCTGGTAAGGATCGCGGCATTGGTGGAAGTCGCCGACCTGTTGAACGAAATCGAAAGCAGCACATCGCGGATCTCAGATCTGGTCGGGGCAATCAAGGAATACACCTACATGGATCAGGCGAAGATCCAGAACGTCGATGTCGTGAAGAGCCTGGAAAACACGCTGACCATCCTGAACCACAAGCTGAAACGCGGCGTAACTGTGCAGCGCGATTATCGCGGCGCTCCTCTTCTGGTGAATTCGTTCGGGAGCGAGCTGAATCAGGTCTGGACCAACATCATCGATAATGCGATCGACGCGATGAGCGGAAAAGGCGAGCTGCGAGTGCGCACGTATCGCGACGACGGTTGCGCCGTGGTGGAGATCGGGGACAACGGCCCAGGGATATCGCCCGAGATCGAGTCCCATATCTTCGAACCCTTTTTCACGACCAAGGGAGTGGGTGAAGGAACCGGGCTCGGCCTTGATACTGTGCAGCGCATTGTAAGGAAGCACCGTGGGAATATTCAGCTCAACTCACAACCAGGGGATACACGCTTTCAAGTATGGCTTCCGTTGGCGGAAGCTCCGGCCTAGCAATCTAACGTTTCGTCTGCATAAAATTTGAGGCCTATGACCACTCCGGAGCAATACGATGCCATCGTCGTGGGCTCAGGGCAGGGTGGTACGCCACTTTCCGTGGCGCTGGCTCAGGCCGGGATGCGCACGGCTCTGATCGAGCGAAAGCATGTTGGCGGCACCTGCATCAACGAGGGCTGCACTCCCACAAAGACCATGGTCGCCAGCGGACGCGTCGCCTATTTGGCGCGGCGCGCTGCGGACTACGGCGTGCATACTGGCCCGATCAACATTGACCTGCAAAGGGTCCGCCAACGAAAGCGCGACATCGTGGACAGCTTCCGCAACGGCAGCCAGTCGCGCATCGAGAAGACCGCCAACCTCGAGTTGATCTTCGGTAAGGCCAGTTTTAGTGGTGCAAAGACGGTGGCGGTCTCCGTGAAGGATGGTGGTCAGCGTGTTCTTTCCGCAAACTACGTTTTCATCAACGCCGGCACACGTGCCTCCCGCCCCAAACTGGACGGCTTGGACGGCGTTCCGGCCCTGGACAATATCTCCATCATGGAACTCGACGCGGTTCCGGAGCACTTGCTGGTGCTGGGCGGCGGCTACATTGGGCTTGAATTCGGACAACTGTTCCGCCGTTTTGGCAGCCGGGTGACGATTGTGCAGTCGGCTGGCCAACTGCTGACCCGCGAGGACCCCGACATCGCGGAAGAAGTTGCCCGGATCCTGCGGCAAGACGGAGTTGAGATCGTGCTGAACGCGAAAGCGACTCATGTAGGCCAGGCGGATGGTGGAATTCGACTTGAAGTTCAGCAGCAAGGCAAAGCGACCGCGCTTGCCGGTTCCCATCTGCTGGTGGCTACGGGGCGAGTGCCGAACTCGGACACTCTGAACCTTGGGGCCGCAGCGATTCAAACCGACGCCCGCGGCTTCATTAAGGTCAACGATCGGCTGGAGACGACTGCGGGTGGCATCTACGCTCTTGGCGACATCAAGGGCGGCCCGGCGTTCACGCACATCTCATATGACGACTTTCGGATCATCCGCACCAATCTGCTCCGGAAGGGGAGTGCCTCGACTAAAGACAGGCAGGTGCCCTACACGGTCTTTATCGATCCGCAACTCGGCCGGGTTGGCCTGACCGAGGTGGAAGCCCGTGGACAAGGCCGCAATATTCGCGTGGCAAAGTTGCCGATGACTTCCGTTGCCCGCGCTCTCGAGGTGGACGAAACGCGCGGCTTCATGAAAGCCATCGTGGACGCTGAGAGTCAACAGATTCTGGGCGCCGCCGTCCTCGGAATTGAGGGCGGCGAAATTATGTCCGCAGTTGAGATTGCCATGATGGGCAAATTGCCTTATACCGCATTGCGCGACGGCACCTTTGCCCATCCGACGCTTGCGGAATCGCTGAATAACCTTTTCATGGCGATGGACAGCGGAAAGTAATAGCGACGAGCTCTGCGCAAGATGAGCCATGATCAGCAACCGCCCGACTTAATGCCAGGCGCCGAGGATACGGCGTAAAAGCACCAGTTCGCCCAAGTGATAGGCGTTGTGATCGGCTGCGACCAGCGCCTCTCTCAGGACAGTCTGACCGTCGCCGTGTGGAATCGGAGCCAGCAGATCGGTCGATTCATCGGACACCAGTTCGCAGAGTGCCTCAAGATCCTTGCGAAATGCTTGCACACTCTGGTCCCAGGCTTTTTCGCTCGGAGGCGATTGCGTGCGAGGCCAGTACCCGGCTGGGAATTCGGGCGATTTGTGACCGGAGTTGCGGGAGAACTCCAGGATATCCCACTGCGCGATGCGCAGATGTTCGAGCACTTCCCAAGCTGAATGCTCGGCGCCCTTCGGCCTCTTCCCGCGCAGATTGACCGTGAAATTCTTGACGGCGGATTCGAAGTCCGCATGGGCGTCGCCGCCCTTGAGCAGCTTGAGCAAATGTTGGCGAAGAGCTTTGTTGTTGGACATGGTTCTGATTCCTTTCCTTTTTAGATTAGTGCCTGCTTCCTCGTATTAAGGGGTTAATCCCTTGCCCCGCAGGAACTCGCGTACCACCTGCTTCACGTCGCGATGTTGGCCGTCGACTGAGTAGTTCAGTTGCTGCATCTCCTGGTCGGAAATCTTTCCGGCCAATCCAGCCAGAGCCTGACTGACCTCCGGATGCTCCTGTAAAACCTGTTCGCGCACCACCGGTACGGCCTCGTAAGGAGGAAAATAGTGCCGGTCATCTTCGAGCACAAACAGGTCCAACGCCGGGATCAGGCCATCGGTGGCGTTGCCCGCTGCCAAGTCGATCTGACGGTCGCGTAGCGCCCGGGCCAGCAGACCCAGGTCCATCATGCTCGGATTCTCAGCAAAATGCAGCCCGTAGGCGGCGGCCAAGCCGCGATAACCGTCCGGCCGCTCCATGAACTCGTAGCCGAACCCAGCCCGCCAACGCGGCGCGAATGCGGCCGCCTGCGAGAGAGTTTTGATGTTCAAGCGGCGAGCGTCTTCTCCTCGGATTTCCATGGCGAAAGTATCGTTGAACCCGAACGCCGGACCGAGCGTCAGTCCAAAGCGCCGTTCGTATTCACTCTTGACCCTCTGATAAACCTCCGCCTTGTCGCCCGCGGCTTCGTGCTTGAGAATCGCAGTCAAAGCCGTGCCCGTGTATTCCGGATAGATGTCGATGCGCCCAGCCAGCACCGCCTGATGGCAGATGTAGGTTCCCGCAAGATAGAAGCGGCGGTCGACTTTCAGGCTGGTGTGCGCCTCGATCTGCTGCGCCATGAGTTCGCCCAAAATGAACGACTCGGTAAAGTTCTTGGAGCCGATGACGATGCGGCCAGAATGGGAGGGCGAACAAGCAGGAAGCAGCAAAGCCGCTATCGACAGCGCGAGGGTGATAACGCTCGAGCGATGACTCCTCATCGTGGCCGCAGACGCCTCTCCAGCCATCCCACGCTGAGGTCCGCCAAGAGCGCCAGGACCGCTGCCGGAATTGCTCCCGCCAGAATGACTCGGTTATCGACCATTGCCAGGCCGCGGAAGATGAATTCCCCGAGACCTCCGGCGCCAATTGCTGCCGCGATCGTAGCCAGCCCCACCGAGATGACCACCGCGACCCGCACTCCCGAAAGAATCACACTGAGCGCAAGCGGCAGCTCCACCTGAAACAAGAGCTGCCTGTCCGTCAGTCCCATGCCGCGTCCTGCTTCCACCACCGCGCTATCGACTCCGCGGATTCCCGCATAGGTGTTCCGAATCATGGGCAGCAGGGCATACAGAGTCAGCGCCAGGATTGCCAGTCGGTCCGCGCGGTCTCCCAGCCACGGCACCGGCAGCAGAAATCCGAATAGGGCGAGACTGGGAATCGTTTGGATGATGTTAGCGCTCGCCAGCACCGGCTTGTTCAGTCGCGGGCGATGTGCGATCGCGATACCCAACGGTATGCCGACCAGCATGGCCAGCACCGTGGAGAAGCCAACCAGCCAGAGGTGCTGCAGCGTCAGTTCCAGCACCTGGCTGCGGTTCTGCAGGATGAATTGAAATATGTTCATGACGCGCCTCGATCATTCAGTGGCAGATCAGCGACCGGGCGATCATTGACCGACCGATCGACGACCGGCCGATCAGCGACCGACTGCAGTCCACTTGTGAACGCCCTTACATATGCCGACGCCCAGGGGTCTGTGGACCGCAAGAAATCCTGGGGCGCCAGCACCGTGACCAGCCGCCCTGCTTCCATGAGTGCGATGCGCGAGCCGAGCAGGAGCGCCTCCCGAAGGTCGTGCGTGACAAAGATCACCGTCTTATGGAGGCGTTGCTGCAACGACAGAAATTCGCGCTGCAATTCGTCGCGCGTGAGCGGGTCGAGCGCGCCAAAAGGCTCGTCCATGAGCAGGATTGCGGGGTCTGCGGCCAGGGCCCGCGCCACACCCACCCTCTGCCGCTGCCCACCCGATAATTGGTGCGGATACCGTGTGGCCAATTCCGCTGCGAGCCCAACCATTTTCAGCAACTCCTGCACACGCGCGCTTGTACGCTCCGCAGGCCAACCTTCGATTTTGGGCACCAGACCGATGTTTCGCTCCACGGTGAAATGGGGAAACAGGCCGACCTCCTGGATCACGTAGCCGATACTGCGACGCAAAGGAATGAGGTCGCAAGCGCTCGTGGGCGCGCCGTTCACCCGCACCTCTCCGGCAGTAGGCAGCAACAGACCGTTGACAAGTTTGAGGGTCGTCGTCTTTCCTGATCCGCTGCGCCCCAGCAAAACCAAGGTTTCTCCGCGCTCGACTCCAAGATTCAACCCACCGACCACGTTTGTGCCGGCCACGTGGTAGGCCACGTCACGGAATTCAATGGCTGGATCCGCTGGAGTCGTCAGTGGCATATGCGCACCAAGCATACCGAAGTCTACAAACCGCGTTGTCGTTCTGTGACGCCCACCGTGCTGGCCATCTCCAATTCGATGGATTTTGCCAGGGTGAGGAAGCACAAACTTACGCGATGCACTTTGTGCGGTGGATTGTTAGGAACCATTGTGAGAGCTGCTCTGGAGAGGCCACCGCGCGCCTGCCTCGACCCCATCGAGGCAATCGGCAGGCCCGTGGCGTGTTTAGAAGGTTGCGAGCTAGTCGCGGACAGATTATCGTGATTTGGGTACAGAAGGCGTTCAGCTTCCAGCATGTCCCCTATAAAGACTGAAATCCCGGCTCTACCGTTAAGCGGGCAACGTGATTGACTTTCCGAGCGCGGATCACGGATCCGCTCCTAAGCCACGCCTGGCACGTCAACTTGGCCTGTTCGACGCCACCATGCTCGTCATGGGCGGCATCGTCGGTTCCGGCATCTTCATAAATCCCTACGTGGTGGCCCAACAGGTGCACACCCCGGCTCTGATCCTGGGAGCCTGGATTTTTGGCGGGGTGGTTGGAG
>JBAVVP010000238.1:0-3552 GCA_049697355.1 Terriglobales bacterium | reverse complement strand
TACCGGTTCGGTGTAACCTACATAAGAACGCCGCATGATCCCGTAGCTATTCATGGGCGCTGTATCTTCCCAGACCGTTTCTTCCTCCACAATTGAGCCCATGCCAACCGCCGGCAATGGTCCGGAGTAAGAGCGCTGATCTTCGTAGATCTCGGGACGCTGATCGTGCACGGGAGACTCGGTCAGGACCCTTGGATCCAGCGTTGCCACCGTTCCATCGGGCGCGATGACGCGGGCGCGAATCTGCGGCCTTTTCTGCCGCCACGGAGACCAGGTGGCTTTTGCGGTGCCCCAATTGCTTAGAGCGTCCTTGGTTTCAACCCGGTAGACGATGTGCACGCTCGAAGTTGTCCGCTCGTCAGAATCGAAAACTACACGACGTTCTTCGAAAAGTACGGTCACGTTGGCGAACTTTTGCACTTTGATTGCCGCGGCCGCCATGACAACATCCTTGGGTTCAGCGGAGAACGCCGCAGTCTCCCAAGGTGAAGTTATTGTGCTTTGGCCTTGGAGCGCTGCTGCGAAGAGAACCCAATAAGAGCAAACTAAGAAGGTTCTACAAGATGACAAACGGGTCATAGGCTCGACGCCAGGCGATTGCTTCTGGACAGTAGAATGTATCGGGAATCTTGTCCCAGAGCAAACTCGAACTTTCCCAGTCCTTGGGCAAGTCGACATGGCGTCCGGCCACGATGTAGAATCATTGGTCCTATACGCGGCGTCTGCTGCCGCTATCCCCACTTAACCGACCATGACGCAAAGGAATCGCCCAAGCCCGAACTGTTCGAGATTCTTACCGCCTTCATCGCAAGAAAAAATCGCTGCCCCGCAAGGTGACTAATAGATGACCCCGAACGATTTTCTCTCCATCAAAGACTTTTCACCCCAGCAGATTCGTAGTTTCCTCGACCTCGCCCGCCACATGAAGGCGCGCCCCGATGATTACGCGCAGAAGCTGAAAGGCAAAACCCTGGCCCTGATCTTCGAGAAGCCTTCGCTGCGCACCCGGGTCAGTTTTGATGTCGGCATCCACCAACTTGGAGGGTTCTCCCTCTACCTCTCGCCCGCGGAGATCAACCTGGGCAAGCGCGAGTCGGTCTATGACGTGGCGAAGAATCTCGAGCGCATGGTGCAGGGCATCATGATCCGTACCTTTGCCCACGAGATCGTGGACCGAATGGCCGAATACGCCAGCATTCCGATCATCAACGGCCTCACCGACTACAGCCACCCCTGTCAGGCGATGGCCGACTATATGACCATTCTCGAAATCAAAGGGAAGGCGGCGGGCGTAAAATTAGCCTACATCGGCGACGGAAACAACGTAGCCCATTCCCTGATGTTCGCCGGCGCGCAACTGGGAGCCCATGTCTGGGTGGCTACTCCGCCCAACTATGAGCCCAAAGCCGACGCCATCCAGTGGGCCCAGAAGCGTGGCGCCGAGACGGGCGGCACTTGCACCATCACCAACGACCCGGTTGCCGCCGCCTCGGGCGCCGACGCGATTTACACCGACGTCTGGGCCAGCATGGGCCAGGAAGCGGAGGCCGAAAAACGCCGCAAGATATTCCTGCCTTACCAGGTGAATGGCGCTCTTTTCGGACGCGCCAAGCCCGACGCCCTGTTCCTCCACTGCTTGCCTGCCCACCGCGGCGATGAGGTCACCAATGAGGTGATCGATTCTCCCCGGTCCGTAGTCTTTCAGGAGGCCGAGAACCGCCTGCACTCGCAGAAGGCAATCATGCTGGAACTGATGGAGCACGGAAGCCGCACCACTCCTGGTGTTTCTGCCAAGGAATCGGTGCACGTATAAAGAGAGTGGAGCCTTGTTTCATAAATCGGTTTTGGGTAGGGCACGGCTTTAAGAGCCTGCCCTGAGCGAAGTCGAAGGGTGCCGTTTAGACCCTCGAAAAATGCGGGCCTTAGCCCCTGAGGGACGCGCCATCCAAAACCGACGACTGACAACCATGAAGACCATGCTGATTGCCGTTGGCGGCAACTCCCTGATTCGCGCAGGCGAAAAGGGGACGGTCAACGAGCAGTTAGCCAATGCCCGTCGCACCGCCGCCGCCATCGTCGGCCTCATCCGCCGCGACTATCGCCTGGTCGTGACTCACGGCAACGGGCCTCAAGTGGGTGCAGCGCTGCTCCGCTCGGAAAGCGCGTCCAGCCAGGTCCCCGGCCACACTCTGGATGTCTGCGGTGCTGCCACGCAAGGCGAGATCGGCTACATGCTGTCCCAGGCACTGACCAACGAACTCGCAGCCGCCGGCCTGCAGGTGCCTGTGGTGAGCCTGGTCACGCAGGTCATCGTCTCCCAGGACGATCCGGCCATGCAGCACCCGACCAAACCGATCGGCCCTTTTTATTCTCGTGCCGATGCCGAGGAGCGCAGGCGTCAGCTGGGATGGCAAATCGTCGAGGATGCCGCTCGCGGCTATCGCCGCGTCGTGCCTTCCCCCGAGCCCGTCGAGATCGTAGAGTTGGAAGTGATTCGCGATCTGGTGAACGACGGAGTGTTGGTGGTTGCGGGCGGAGGTGGCGGCATCCCAGTAGTCCGTTCCAACGGAGGTGTAAAGGGTGTCGAGGCCGTGATCGATAAAGACCGCGCGTCGGCACTGCTGGCGACCCAGCTCGGCGTTGACGTTTTCGCCATATCCACCGACACCGATTACGTCTATCTCGATTACAAGAAGCCCACGCAGCGGCCCCTCAAGTTAGTAAGTGCCGCCGAGATGGAAGCGTATTACCACGCCGGACACTTTCCGCCGGGCAACATGGGGCCCAAGGTCGAGTCCGTGCTTCGCTTTCTCGGCAGCGGTGGAAAAGAAGCAGTCATCACCACCTACGAGCATCTGTGCGACGCAGTGGACGGCGCCGCGGGCACTCGTATCGTTTCCGATCCGGCCGGGGCAGGCGCCGCGACCGGCGTTTACAATCAGACAAGGAACCGGACCCGATGAAACTGAAACACCTGGTGGAGTCGCAGCAGTTCACCGTCCCGCTGCTCATGGATCTGTTTGCCCGCGCCCGCGGCATGGAACGAGTGGTAGCGCGGGGAGGCTCTCTCGACTACCAGAACAGCATCATGGCGACCGTGTTCTACGCACCGTCGACGCGCACGCGCTTTTCTTTTGAAGCGGCCATGCATCGCCTGGGCGGCAGTGTGCTTTCGACCGAGCAAGCCCGTGTGTTCTCTTCCGAGATCGAAGGCGAGCAGCTCGAAGATTCCATCCGCGTCATTTCGAGTTATAGCGACGTCATCGTCATTCGCCACAATGAAGAAGGGGGCGCCAAGCGTGCGGCCCAGATTTCCCCGGTTCCCGTGATCAACGCCGGGGATGGCAACGGTGGCCAGCATCCCACGCAGGCCCTGCTCGATCTCTACACCATCTACCGCGAGCGTCCCCTGGATGGCTTAAGTGTGGCCATCATCGGCGAACTGGATAAGGGGCGCACCGCCCGCTCGCTCGCCTACCTGCTGGCGAAATTCGAACGGGTGAAGATCTTTTTCGTCAGTCCCCCCGAACTCCAGATGAAGCCCGATATTCT
>JBAVVP010000237.1:0-2909 GCA_049697355.1 Terriglobales bacterium | reverse complement strand
ACGACGCAGAAGTCCTCAAACTTGAAAGCACCCCGGTGTCATTATCGATTCTTCTTCAATCGATGAATTACAAGACCCGGGAGACAATCACGCAAGCGTTAGAGATCAAGGCGGAGCATGTGACTATCGAATTCCTTTAGCTACTATGGCGGAATAATAACTCTTTGTGTGGGGGAGCGAGCAGCGCGGCTGACTTGCCCTGTAACCGACGGGACAATGAGCATCCCTGGGTCGTCCCTACCCATGCTGCCCGACTTGCCGGTCACGCGCCCGCCCTTGTTGTCGTTATTCCTTAACCGTATCCGTGTGAGCAACGCACCCTGTTGTGCGGTTTCGTTTAGTGGTGAACTTGGTTTATGAGCGAAGCGGGATCAGTTCGGATGCGGCGGACTCGGGTCGAGGTGGAAAAGCTGGTTGCGGAGTATGAAGCCAGCGGGTTGACGCGGGATGGGTTTTGTCAGCAGCGAGGCTTGTCGGTAGCGGCGTTGGATAAATACCGGCGGCGGGTGCAGAAATGGGCGCGATTGGGCGCCGGCCCAATGCTTCCCGTGGAAGTTGTTTGGTCCTCCGGACAAAACCCAAACAGTGATGCCGGGCACGGTGGTGTTCTGGTGGTTGAGCTGCGAAGCGGACGTCGGATCGAAGTGCGTCGTGGATTCGATGGGGGAACGCTGGAGCGCCTTCTGACCGTATTGGACAGGATGTAGACGGTGTTTGGGTTTGGACCGGCGACGCGGATTTATGTCGCGGCGGGCGCGACGGACATGCGCAAGCACTTCGATGGGCTATACGGCCTGGTGCGCGATCATCTCGGCTGCACGCCGGAGAGCGGTCACGTGTTTCTTTTCACGAATGCACGACGCAACCGCCTGAAGCTGGTTGTATATGACGGCAGCGGGCTGTGGGTGTGTTCGAAACGATTAGACAAAGGCTGTTTTCGGTGGCCGGATGCGGACAGCACGGTGAAGAAAATCCTGCTTACTCATGAAGAGCTGGCGCTTCTGTTGGGTGGTATCGATCTGAAGCAAACGAGTCGCCGGGCATGGCATCGCAAGGTACACGAAGCGGAATCAGATAAGTTACGAATCACCGCATGAATACTGCACGAAATGATTGCATGCGCTCATCGAGCATGCTATGAAATAGACATCGTGAGTGAGAGCGGTCAATCATCTGCGCAGTCCACTCCGAGTCCTGGCACTTCTCGTCACGGCGATCTTCTCGAACAACTGAAAGTACATCTGCCGGACTCGCTGTTCGCGGCGGTGAGCGGCAAGTTGAATTCGTATGCAAACGAACTGGAGTATTCAAAGCTAAAGAACCAGATTCTGGAAGAGAAGCTTCGCCTTCAGCGGATCGCCAAGTACGGGCCTGGCAGTGAGAAGTTAAGCAGCCTGCAACTGGAACTATTGGAGGAGGAACCGGGTATCAGCAACACGGAAGTGACCGCCGAGAGCGAACGCGATGCTCTGCCTTCCGTTCCGGAGAAGAAGAAGAGACGCAAGCACCCTGGCCGCCAGACTCTACCTGCCGATCTTCCCCACGTGGAGCGAGTGATCGCCTGCACACCAGGACAGTGCTCATGCGGACGCTGCGGAGCCGAGACAAAGGTGATCGGCTACGAAGTTAGCGAAGTACTGGATGTGAAGCCGGCCGAGTACTACGTGCAAGTGATCAAGCGCGAGAAGCGCGCCTGCAAAGCATGTGAAGAACAAGGCGTCGCCATGGCGCCGCTGCCAGTGCGGATCATCCCCAAAAGCCTGGTCTCGGACCGAATCATCATCGACACCATCGTCGGCAAATATGCCAACCACAACCCTCTTTATCGTCAGAGCGTCATCTTCCTACGCGACGCCGGCATCGACATCAGCCGGGCTACGATGTGCGGCTGGGTAATGACGGTCGGAGAGATGCTAGCGCCGGTGGTGGGAGCTATGCGGCGCGAATTGCTCGCCGGAAGTTACATCCAGGCCGATGAGACGACTGTCGATGTGCAGATGCATGACCGCCGCGGCAAGAATCACCAGGCATACTTGTGGCAATATGGCACACCGGGCGGCGGGACGATCTTCGATTTTCGCATGGGCCGCGGTCGTGAAGGTCCGGCAAGCATGCTGGACAAGTTCGATGGGATTTTACAAACTGACGGGTTTATCTCTTACGTCAGTGGGGTCGGCGGCCCGAAGATGGTGCACGCGGCATGTTGGAGCCACTCGAGGCGACCGTTTGTCGACGCGATCAAGCTCAATAAGCTGGATGCCGACTCGATCCGAATCGTAGAGCTGATGGATAAACTGTTTGCCATCGACGCCCGAGCTCGAGACGAAAAGATGGATCACTCAGAGCGCCATGCTCTGCGCCGACGGGAGGCTCCGCCCCTGCTCGAAAAAATCCACGCTCAGATCCTGGAGCTGAGTAAGAAAGTGTTGCCGAAGAGCGCGGCAGGTGAGGCTTGCACCTACACGATCAAGCTATGGAAGAAACTGACGTGCTTCCTCGACTATCCGGAACTGGAACTTAGCAACAACATCGCAGAAAACTCCATGCGCGGCGTAGCCCTGGGTCGTAAAAACTGGATCCACATCGGCAGCCAACAGGCCGGACCGCGCGTGGCCGCGATCCTCTCCGTGGTTGAAAGCTGCCGCCGGCTCCGCATCCCTGTCCGCGAATACCTCAACGAGATCCTGCCAGGACTTGCCAACAGGTCCATTCAGGAAGTCGCCGACATTACGCCAGCCAAGTGGGCCGCAAAACACTCCCGTTAATCTGTAAACTTGCTCGCCTTACCGCGTCAACCGGGTGTTTGGCCATACGCATACGTTCAAGCGGATGGGGTATGGAAAGAAAATGACTGGTCACGGTTGGCGCAGTGTGGCGTCCACCATCCTTAATGAGAAGGGGTACAACCG
>JBAVVP010000236.1:0-2920 GCA_049697355.1 Terriglobales bacterium | reverse complement strand
GTTGGTGGATGGGAACGTGCCCCAGGGTGCGGGATTAAGTTCCTCTGCTTCGATTGAAGTAGCGGTCGGCTATGCGCTGCTCGATCTGGGCGGTTCAAATACAATCGACCGAACCCAGCTCGCGCGGCTCTGCCAGCAGGCGGAAAACGAGTTTGTCGGCGCGCGCTGCGGCATTATGGACCAATTTATAGCCAGCCACGGGAGACGCGGTCAGGCGTTGCTGCTCGACTGCCGCTCGCTTGAATATCGACAGTTGCCGTTGCCTGACGACGTGGCCATTGCCATTTGTAACACGATGGTCAAACACAGCATCGCTAAAGGTGAATACAATCAGCGCCGCGCCGAATGCGAGGCGGGTGTGCGCGCTCTGTCGAAGTATCTTCCGCAAGTTCGGGCATTGCGGGACGTGACGCCGGAGAATCTGGAAAGGCACAGGCACGAACTGCCAGAGGTCGTCGTGCGCCGCTGCCGTCACGTGATCGGCGAAAATGCCCGAGTACTCAAGGCCGCCACGGCGCTGGAACGCGGGGACTTGCCGGCCTTCGGGAACCTGATGCTGGAGTCGCATCGAAGCCTGCGCGACGACTTTGCCGTGAGTTGTTCGGAACTCGATTTGATGGTGGAACTCGCCGGGCAAGTGGACGGCGTTTACGGGACGCGAATGACCGGAGGCGGATTTGGCGGTTGTACCATCGCGCTAGTCCAAGCCGGTTGCGTCGAAGCGTTCCAGCGAACAGTGCGGGAAGGCTATGAGCGTTCGACCGGCCGCCAGCCGGAGATTTACATTTGCGCCGCTGCCGATGGGGCTGGCAGGTTAGCATGAGAAAGTCGCGTGTGAAGCAGTTCAAGAAATGGGCCCGAAACGAATGAAGGTTCTAGTTACAGGGGGAGCGGGTTATATCGGCAGCGTGGTTGCCGAGGAGCTGTTGCAGGCAGGGCACCAGGTCGTCGTCTTCGATAACCTTAGCCGCGGCCATCGCGAGGCAGTGCCGAAGAACGCTGAACTGATCGTAGGCGAGTTGGCCGATCGCAATCACCTTGACCAGGTGTTCCGGTTACGCGCGATTGATGCCGTCATGCATTTTGCGGCGCTGATCGAAGCGGGCGAGTCGATGAAGGCTCCCGAAACATTCTTCCGCAACAACACCGCGAATGCACTGACCCTGCTCGAAGCGATACTTGCGGCCGGGGTCAGGCGTTTCGTTTTCTCGTCGACGGCGGCGCTGTATGGCAATCCCGAGCGCACTCCGATTGCGGAGGACGATCCCATTCGTCCAACCAATGCCTACGGCGAATCGAAACTGCTGGTCGAACGCATGCTGGAGTGGTTCCATCAGATTCACGGCCTGCGCTATGCCAGCCTGCGATACTTCAATGCCGCGGGTGCTTCCCGTCCCGACCAAGGCGAGGCGCACCAGCCGGAGACGCATCTCATTCCCCGAATCCTCGAAGTCGCCCTCGGCCGCGCCGAACACGTGAACATTTTCGGCACCGACTACCGCACGCCCGACGGCACCTGCGTTCGCGATTACATCCACGTCGGCGATCTGGCGCGCGCGCACCTGGTGGCGCTCGAAGCGTTGGAAGGTGCGCGGGAGAATTCCAGTCCGCTCATCTACAACCTGGGCAACGGAGAGGGTTTCAGCGTGCGCCAGGTCGTCGAAGTGGCCCGGAAGGTTACCGGGCATCCGATTCCCGTGATCGAATCGGCCCGCCGCGCGGGAGATCCAGCCGTGTTAATTGCCAGCTCGGAAAAAATTCGCCGCGATCTGGGCTGGCAGCCAAAATTCCCGGATCTGAAAACCATTGTTGAAAGCGCATGGCAGTGGCATCGCGCGCATCCTGATGGATATGGAAGGCATTGAATCAGCCCTTAGCTTTTAGCTCTTGGTTTCCAGCTGAGAGCTAAAAGCTAAAGGCCGAAAGCTGAAGTCTCAATGCCTCGATGACATCATGAATTTCTCGGACCTTGTCTCGCAGCCGCATCGCCGCTTCAATCCGCTGACCCGGGAATGGGTGCTGGTGTCGCCGCATCGCACCCAGAGGCCTTGGCAGGGACAGGTTGAATCCGTTCCGCCTCAAGCTCCGGCAACTTACGACCCCAACTGCTATCTTTGCCCGGGCAATGCGCGCGCCGCAGGAGCGAAGAACCTCGCGTACACCGGGACGTTTGTTTTTGACAATGATTTTGCGGCGCTGAAGCCAGATACGCCCGCCGATGAAATGCAGGAGGAAGGGCTCCTCGTTGCCCGTAGCGAGGCCGGACGCTGCCGGGTGGTGTGCTTTTCCCCGCGACACGACCTCGCGATGGCCCGTATGAGCGTCTCCGAACTGAGACACGTCGTCGATGCCTGGGTGCGAGAATTTTCGGAACTGGGGAGTGATCCACACATCCGGGCGGTACAGATCTTCGAAAATCGCGGGACGATGATGGGATGCAGCAATCCTCATCCCCACGGACAAATCTGGGCCAACGAAACTGTGCCCAACGAATTGGCGAAGGAACTCGCCGCGTTTCGAGACTACCGGCAATCGCACGGCACGACGCTGCTAAACGATTACCTGAAGCTGGAACTGGAGAAACAGGAACGGCTGGTTTGTGCCAACGACCATTTCGTGTTGCTGGTGCCGTTCTGGGCGGTCTGGCCCTTTGAGACTCTGCTGGTCAGCCGGAGATGTGTGTCCGCTCTCGATGAACTGAATGACGAGGAGCGCACCGCTCTGGCCGATATACTCCGGCAGGCGACCATTCGTTACGACAATCTGTTTCACACTTCGTTTCCCTACACCATGGGTTTTCATCAGCGGCCGACCGACGGCGGGGACTATCCTGAGTTTCACTTGCACGCGCATTTCTATCCGCCCTTGCTGCGCTCGGCGACGATCAAGAAATTCATGGTCGGTTACGAGATGCTGGCCA
>JBAVVP010000235.1:0-11868 GCA_049697355.1 Terriglobales bacterium | reverse complement strand
TTAACAAGGAAGCAGTTACTGCAGCCTGAGGTTACCCCCCGGCTCCGGTTGCCGGAAGTAACCCTCCTCGTAGCCGGACTTGAGCACCTGCCCGTTCTGTACAATGACGCTCAAACGCCCGCTGAAGTGAATAGCCTGCAGCAACCGCTGCATGGCTGCCGAGAGTAGTTCCGCCGAGCGTACCTTCCGGCGAAACTCCCCGAAGCCCCTTTCGTCGCTTTCGGGGGTGTGTGCTTCTATCATGGCCAACAACCTTTCTTCTCAAAATAGGTGCAGTATGAGACATATTATCAGGTCATACTATGGCTGAAATACTGCTAAGTCAAGAACTGTATTGTCTTATAGATGTTGTATTTCTAATGACAATAGCTATTAGCTATTGTAACGACTTATACTCCAGCCATGAAATTCCGCATGCTTCAAGAAAATCTTCGCAATATCCTTTGGGATCGCATTGACGAAGGAGAACTCACCGGCCTTCGTCTCGCGGGGCAAACCGGCTTCAAGCAAGCCCACATCTCCAACTTCCTTAACCGCAAGCGTGGCCTCAGCCTCGAAGGCATGGACAAAGTTCTCAATGTGCAGCGTCTCTCAGTGCTCGATCTCATCGACCCCGCTGAAGTCAGCAAGCGCGCCTGGATCCTCCCGCCGAGCGCGGATGAGTTCGACAACGTCATCGTCACCGACTCGCATATCGCAGCCTTCGAACCGCTGATTATGAGCATGCACGTCAAGGAGATCCTGAAGTTCAAGAAGACATTCCTGAAGCGCTTGAAAGAAGAAGTGGACGGCGATCGCCGCGCCTGGGAACGCTTTGTCGTCATCAAGGTGGACGCGCAGGAAGGAATGAGCATGTACCCGCGCACCATGCCCGGCGCCACCCTCCTGCTCGACCGCCACTATAATTCGTTGACTCCCTACCGCAAGGGCGAAAGTAATATGTACGCCGTGCGCAGAGATGGGACTTGCACCATCAAGTACGTTGAAGCTGCGGACCGCCACTTGATCCTGCGCCCGCACAACCCCGCCTACCCGGTTGAAGTGATAGCCCTGGAAGACGGCCAGAAACCCGGCGGCTACATCGTCGGCCGCGTCTGCCACGTGGGGATCGAAACCTAGGAGCCCGTGGTGAAAGTAAGGTTCGTATCAGGGCATCGCTTTAGCGATGCCGCAAACGCTGCGTTATGAATGCGCCTTTAGGCGCTGGGTTTGGCCGCTCGAGTTTCACCAGGACTGCCAGGCTTAATGGATAGGGCGCAATAACTCGATACTAACGCGGGGCGTATAAACGTAAACTATCCGTTGCCCAACGTTATTTCCCCAGAAGATCGCTCAGCGCGCGCAGATCTTCGGGAGCCGCGTCGCTAATCGCAAAATATTGCAGGCCGTCGTGCTGCCAGCGTTCCAAATGGAAAGATCTCGCATCCATCTCCACGGCACTCGCGAAACCAAGGGGCAGCGCCTTCACTTGAAAAATGAACACCGAGATCTGGTGCTTGCGCACTCGAAACAGCAGCTGCGCGCCGGGCGATTGCTCCAGATAACTGACTCTTCCTCCAACCAGCTCAAACTGCGACCCTTGGAACTCCGGCAAATTGAAGCTGAAGGGAATCTTTCCTGCGAACCAGGGTTTGACGCTGTGCCGGTCGGAGGAAACGACATCGACCGGATTCGCGCTCGCCAGCGTGGCCACGTGCAAATCGGCCAATTCACCCGCTATCCTGCCTTCCTCAGCCAGGTGTCTTTTTGGCTGGACGGTCTCGAGTTGAATGATCCTCGCTCCCGCGAGCACCAGCAACAGCGCCGCTGTGACCGCAAACGCTGGCCGCCACTGCCACCACGCTGGCTTGGCGGGCGAAATGCTTCTGCGTATTCGCTCCCGCACCGCCGGATCAGCTACATAGCCCTGGCCCGCCGAACGAATCGCGCGTTTCCATTGCAACCTGCGTAGAGCTTCCGCCGTACATCCCGAACACTCGCGCAGGTGCCGGTCCAGTTCCTGCATTTGGCCGGAATCGAGTTCACCTTCGAGGTAGGCGTCCAGTTGTCCGGTCCACTGTTCGTGGGTCGTCTTTTCGGTCCTGTCTTCGGTCATGGTGAACTCCTGCGCACTTTCTGCCGCACCGCCTCGCGCAGCGTCCGTCGCGCGCGCGACAACCGCGACATCACCGTTCCAACCGGAATAGCCAGTGCCGTCGCCATCTCCTGGTACGACATTTCTTCCACCTCGCAGAGCAGCAGAACTTCCCGATATGCGACAGGAAGTTCGGCCATCGCTCTCTGCAGAATCTGCTCGCTGGCGCGGTCGATCAGGATGGTTTCCGGAGTCTCGAGCTCGGCGGGGAGAGCCGGGTCGTCGTCGGCCAAGTCGAGCGGCACGGTCGCCGCTTTGAGCCCAGTGCGCGAATTCAAAAACGTGTTGCGCAGGATGCGAAACATCCAGGCCTTAAAGTTCGTGCCAGGCTCGAACGAGGAGAATCCTTTCAGTGCTTTAGCGTACGTTTCCTGCACCAGATCCTCGGCCTCTTCGCGGTTTTGCGTAAGCCAGTGCGCGAAGTTGTACAGCCGTCCGAACAGCGGCAGGGCCAACTGCTCAAACGACGACGCCGACGAGCGCTCCTCCAACACGCACACAAGAGTAAACCAGCGAGCAGGGTTTTTATTCCCGCCAGAAGAAGAGTTTTGTCACCGGGGAATAAACCGCCAGGCCCGCGGTTAGTGAAGTCATGGAAAGCGGCGGCTCAAAATGACGAATGACGGAGGATGCTATGGCGCCAAAAGACGAGATTCTTTATGACCACAACCACGACGGAATCGACCGCCGCGGCTTTCTACGCTGCATGGCCTGGGCCGGCACGGGCGCACTTTGTGTCCTCCATGGCGGCGTGCTAACCAGCTACGCGCTGGGCCGCGCAGGCGATAAAGATAAAGAGGTCAAGATCCCCAAGGGCGAGTTGGCGTTTGTGCAGATCAGCGACAGCCACATGGGATTCAATAAGCCCGCCAATCCCGACGTCATCGCTACCTTCCAGGCGGCGATCGACAAGATCAACGCCCTGCCCGTCGCTCCAGAATTCATCCTGCATACCGGCGACGTTAGCCACCTAGCCAAGCCGGCGGAATTCGACAATGTGGAGCAGATTCTGAAATCGGCGCGCACATCGGAGGTTTTCTACGTTCCTGGAGAACACGACTTCGTGGGCGACGAAGGCCAGCAGTTTCGCGAGCGTTTTGGCAAAGGCCCGCAGGGTGCCGGATGGTACAGCTTTGACAAGAAAGGCGTCCATTTTGTCGGGTTGGTCAACGTCGCAAATCTGAAGGCAGGTGGCCTCGGCTCGCTCGGCTCCGAGCAACTGGAATGGCTGGAGAAAGACGTGAAGCACCTGAAGAGCAGTACACCCCTGGTGGTTTTTGCGCACATTCCGCTCTGGACCGTCTATCCGGAGTGGGGCTGGGGAACCGACGACAGCGCGCAGGCCCTCGCGTATCTGAAGCGCTTTGGCAGCGTAACCGTGCTGAACGGGCATATTCACCAAACGATGCAGAAGGTAGAGGGCAACGTGACGTTTCACACCGCGTGTTCGACCGCATTCCCGCAACCGAAGCCAGGCACCGCACCATCACCGGGCCCGATGAAGGTACCCGCGGAACAGTTGCGCACTCTGCTGGGCGTGACCGACGTCCATTACAAAAAGGGGAACCAAGCGCTCGCGGTTACAGACTCATCGCTCGCCTGAGCTGGACCGCGCAACTCAGGTTTCGTATCAGGGCACGCCTTCACAGGCTGCGGAAAAACTGAGGTTTGTATCAGGGCATCGCTTTAGCGATGCCACAAGTCCCTCAAAATCAGATGCCCCTTTAGGGGCTGAGCGCCGAGGGTCAATTTTTTCCGCAACCTGTTCAGCCGTGCCTCAAGCGCTGAGGCAGGAGGCGCCTTCAGGCGCTGGGCCCGGTGTTTGGAATTTCACCGCCGGCTGCTGATGGAAGATGTCAGGCAAATTCTTAAAAGGGAGATGAGACATGCAACGAAGTACTCACGTCTTACAAATGGCAGCGCTGGCGGTTCTGGGTGTGGTGTTGGCCAGTTCTGCCGGAAGGGCTTCCGCAGCGGAGAATCCGGCCGCACCGCAGATCACCATCGACAACTTCAGCTTTGCGCCAACCACCTTGACAGTCGCGGCGGGAACCGAGGTGACCTGGGTAAATCATGACGATATCCCGCACACGGTGGTGAGCGAGGACAAGACGACCTTCAAGTCCCGCGCCCTCGACACCGACGAGAAGTTCAGTTTCACTTTTTCCAAGCCGGGTACGTACACATATTTTTGCTCGATCCATCCCAAGATGACGGCGAAGGTCATAGTGCAGTGAGTGTAGGGCGGACACTCTTGTCCGCCAACTTGCCGAGACTCCCGGGGGCGCGTTCCACCAGACTCGCGGAGAGGAGTGCCGCCCCTAATACTTCGCGGACAAGAATGTCCACACCACTCGAGGAGTAACAATGAGTCCATGGGATCCGCGCGCCGCCATCTTCGCTAAGCACGCACAGCACGTCGTGATTATTCACTTTCCGATCGCGCTTTTCATCGCCGGCGTGGTGTTTGATTTCGTCGCGACCTGGACTCGCCGGAAAAACCTCGCATTGGTTGCGTACTGCAATTTTTGCGGCGCGCTGCTGACGGCGGTGCCGACCGTGCTGACGGGTTTGCTAGCCTGGCAGTGGGAGCTCGCGGGGCGAAGGTTGAAAGGAATCCTCTTCATGCATCTGCTCTCTGGGTTCGCATCTCTAATGCTGATCGCGGCGGTTTGGTGGGTTCACCGGAGAGGCAAACAGCCGGGCGAGGAACTTCCGGCGTCACGGTGGGGGCTGGAGATCCTGGCCGTAGCGCTGGTGGCCATGACGGGTCATCTGGGAGGATTCCTCAGCGGCGTAAATCACCCCTAGCACTGCCAGCCCGGCCAGCCCATGGTAAGAGAGAACGCCTGCCGCGTGTGGTAAGTGAAGACCCAGCTGGTGTGGGGACGGGCGACCTCGCCCGTCCAAGCTAACGTAGGGACGGACGCATTCGTCCGTCCAGCCGAGCGAAGCTCGGCAGCTTCCTAACCGCGCCCAACTCCCACAGCGACCGTGGATTCGCTAAAGGTTTCGTATCAGGTGCTCTTGTAGCACGCCTGACTCGTATCAGGGTATCGCTTTAGCGATACCGCAATTTCTCGAGATCAATCGCCCCTTTAGGGGCCGCTGACCCTACCCGCGCTCAAAGGCGTGCTTTTCGTCCAGTAGCTGACGCGCCGCCGCCATCTCCGATTCGAAGCGATCTTTTTGCTCCATCAAGCCGGGAAGCGCAGTCGCATACCGCCGTGCCATGGTGAATAGCCCTTGCTGCGCGAGTCCGGCGCCGATTTCGGCGATGTGATCGGTGCTGGTATCCAGGTAGAGCGCCTCGGTCTGATCGCCCAGCCACACATCTCCACCCACCAGACGCGTCTGCCAATACACCTTGCGCTCGATCATGCGGGCGATTTCTTCGTCGCTGGCCTTGCCGAACGCCCACTGCTTGAGTTTGAAGCTGTAGTGTCGGCTCGATAAGGGCAGCGGCACCAGCTTGCCCGATTTCACAAACTCCATCTGCTTCTGGTCAACCTCCCTGCGCAGAGCGTTGATGACAGGACCTTCCGTGTCTTTCGGCTCAAGCGAAGGCAGCACTTCCCGCAGCGTCGCGGAAAGATTCACAGCCACCAGCGCCCGCAGGCCTCCCGAATTTTCCAGCGTGATCGCCGCGTGCAGAACGTGAAAGTCCGCGCCCGACGTAGCATACCGAAAAGGCCATTCCAGTTCGAAACGAAGTGGCAGGCCAGTGCGAGTTACATAGATGGTCTTCGATGTCGGAGTTTGGGTACTCATAGTGGTCCTTGCTGAAGTTTATCAAGCCCCGGAGCGGCGACCAAGCTTAGCCCACCGCTTCAGCGGTGGGAAAAGTGGGAAAACCGACCTAAGTCCCGGAGGGACGACCGAGTTCTCACACCAGACGCGGCAAGCCGCTTCTCGACAGGAAGTTAAGCGCGCCACAACTGCCAAAGGTTCCAGATCGCGGATGCACTCAACCATCCGCCGATGCCAGCCGCCACCAACACCTTGTGCCGAGTCTCCAGCAGATCGGCGAACACTCCGCTGACGAAGACGAAGAGAAACACGAGCATGGTCAGATGAAATCCCTGCCCCGGAAAATCGGGAGCGCCCAGAGCCAAAATGAGCCCCAGTCCGGCGATCAGGAGCGGCGCCGTGTTGCCGAAATAGCGCGCGCGCTTCCATCCAAAGTACGCAATCAGCGCTACCGGCAAGGCGAGCATCAGCGGCGGACTGCCCGCGAAGATCGTTTCCAAAATGCGGCGGTAGGAAACGGACATCCGAAACGCGGCTGGGTCGAAGTTCATCCAGCGAGCGTGCATCATCCCGCGCCAGAACAACGCAGGCTCAAAGAAGTAGGCGGCAAACAGCAGTGCCAGTGCGACTGCGATTGCCGTAGTCCAGATCGCAAGCACGGCACGCGGCCGGACTGGCGCCACCCACAACATGATCGGCAAAATCACCAGTGCGAGCACTGCCAGCGAAAACTGGTTGCCCGCCGTCAATGCCAGAGACAATCCCAGCAGCAGTATGCGTCGCCAGTTCCAGAACACAACTTCGCGCGGAGCGTAGAGCGTGTGCGCCACGGCGATAGCAGTAAACACGGTCCCGAACGCTCCCCACACGGCGCCCAGCTCACCTAGACTACGCGCTCCGGCCACGTTCACGATCATGGCCGGCGAAAAGCAGTAGAGTCCGAGCGCGATGTATCCGCCGGCGTTCCCGTAAAGACGGCGCGCGACGTACCAGAGCGAGGCTCCGAGCATGACACCGAAGAACAGGTACGGGGACGCAGCCAGCAAAGGCTGCAATGATTCCGGCAACCACAAACCGGGACGCACCAAAAGCGGCGACGCGGCGACGAGGAAGTAGAGTGGCGAGCGGTCCTGATCGTAACCGTCGCGCACGCGGAGATGGCCGCCGCGCCCTGCGGAAGGCCTGCCAATCGCGGCGTCCGAGCCGAACATTTCGGGAGTTCCCGCGATAGCCCCGCCTTTCCATTGTTCCAGGCCCAGTTGCATGCGCAGACCCTGGTCGGCATCAGGGAGCGAGCCGTCCATCGTCTGCACGCGGACCAGCCAGACGCACTGCAAAAGATAGATCAGCAGCAGCGCGGCCGCGGCATACTGCGGGGCGCGGAAGGCGTCGGAATGAGGGAATCGTCGCAACATTAGCGCAACAAAGCGGGACCGAGTGTTTTACCATGTTCCAGACTCCGATGGATACCCATCCGCCTCCACCCGATGAACCGTCAACTCTGCGGCCCACGCCGGATTCCGCGCCGCTCGCGTCCCCGGCAGCATCGACGGTCGCAGAAGCCCACCGGGAATCGCCCTTCCGCGAAGTTTTCGTCGGACCCGACGGCCTGTATGCGGGAACCCGCTGGCTGATCTATCTGGCCATGGGCGGCATCATTCTGTTGCTCGAAGGCGCGCTCCTGCACTTTATCCATCCTCATGAAACTGGAGCGCTGTTGTGGGGCATGGCGACCGAAGCCAGTATGATGCTCGCCGCAATTCTCCCCGGATTTGTCATGGCGCAGATCGAAGGGCGTCCGTTCGGCGACTTCGGCTTGCCGGCGCGCGGAGCGTTTGGCCGCAATTTCTGGGTGGGGACGCTTTGGGGAATCGTGTCCCTCACCGTGCTAATGCTCGTGTTGCGGGCGACCAGAGCCTTCACCTTCGGTTCGCTCAATCTCCACGGCGGACGCATCGTCAAGTTCGCTTTGTATTACGCGGTGTTCTTCCTGATCACGGGATTCTTCGAAGAGTTTCTGCTGCGCGGATACTCGCAGTGGGTGCTGACGCGGGGAATGAATTTTTGGCCGGCAGCGGCGCTGCTTTCGATTTCGTTCGGCTGCATCCACGGCGCCAATCCGGGAGAGGCCCGCATCGGACTGGTGGCCGTCGTCGCCATTGGCTTCTTCTTCTGCCTCACGCTGCGGCGGACGGGCGATCTATGGTGGGCCGTCGGCTTTCACATGGCATGGGATTGGGGCGAGAGTTTTCTCTACTCCGTTCCCGACAGCGGGACGCTTCTGCCCAGGCACTTGCTCAACTCCAGTTTCCAAGGTCCCGATTGGCTGACGGGCGGTTCGGTTGGGCCGGAGGGAAGCTACCTTGTATTCGCAGTGATTGCTGCGCTATGGTTCGTGTTTGACCGCGTCTATCCGGAAGTGAAGTACGGCGCGCGCGAGTCGTGAAATTTCGGTGGTTTCGCCTCTATTTACCCGTAAGGTCGCGACCCTGGGGGACTGTCGCAGAGACGGTGTTACCACCGCGCAACCGCAAAACTTGTCATCCTGAGCGAGGATTGCTGCTTACGAAGTAAGCAGCAACCGCAGTCGAAGGACCCCTACTCACTTAGAATTCGCGGATTACGCGTCAGGGAATTCTCCCCATGCTCGCGCTAACGAATTCTCTGCGACAGTCCACCAGTGCAATAGGCTAGAGCTTGGGGCGATCGCTGTGCTAAAGTGTGTTCATGGCAAACACAAGGAGCGCAACCCTTAGCATCCGACTGAAACCCGACACCAAGAAGCGGCTGGCAAGGCTGGCGAAGGCTTCGGGGCGCAGCTCGAATTTTCTGATTGCGGACGCGGTGGAAGTTTACGTCTCCGATCAGGAGCGAATGCTGGCCGAGGTTCGTCAGGCAGATCGCCAGGTCCAATCGGGACACTACATCAAGAACGAGGACATGAAGGCGTGGCTGCTGTCCTGGGGAACCGATCGCGAGTTGCCGGTTCCAAAGTGCGCCTGCGGCAAAGAACACGATGACGAGGCGCTGTGGCACTAGAGATTGTCTGGTCTGCATTGGCGCGAACCCGCCTGCGGGAAATCCGCGCTTACGTGGCCCAAGACAAACCGCAAGCGGCGGAACGGCTCGCCATGCGGATTGTCGCCATGGTCGAAGCTCTAAGAAATCATCCCCACCTGGGCCGGGTCGGAGCTGAGCCTGGAATCCGAGAGCTGGTGATCGGAAGCACTCCGTACATCGTGTTGTACCGCGTGCAGGGCGAGCGCGTCATTATCAGCACGATTTGGCATGGGGCGCAGCGGAGGGAATACTAGAGGTTTTGCCGCGCGGACCATGGCTCCCCATCTTGGCCAGAGTACAATTACTCGTGTCTGGTCGTTAGTCGTTGTTACCCCAATCATGGAAGATACTGCACCGCATGTCATGGTGAGCGCGTTTGAGCGTCTTATTCTGTTCCCGGTTGACCTGATTGTGTTGCTCGCGGGAGTCGCCTATCTCTTTCAGAGGCAATGGCTGTTCGGCGCATTCCTACTTTTGATGGCGTTGCTTTTCGGTATTGTGGGCCAAGCACTACCGCACCGAAAGAGGCAATCTGCTCGGCAACTCTACTCACAGACTCTAGGCGAACGTTACGGCGATCTCACGCGCGAGGAGAGCTCAGGGCTGGCGAAGGCGGTGATGTCGAGCAGTTTCTTGGTGGGTCTTGTCGCGGGCGCGGCTGCCGTCCATCGCGGTTCGCCGTGGTATTGGGTACTGGTCGATGTAGTCGTGGCGTGGGTGCTATTCCCGGCTCTTTCTGTTCTATTTTGCTTTGGGTGGTCCGGCATGATGGAGAGGAGGTACGGACACCGTTCCTGAGGCGACACCGAGGCCTAGGGCTGTACACAAACTGGGCCAATTGGTTTGGCAACCTACGTCGAGTGCTTGTTCGCTTGTTCCTGAATCAATCTTTCGTGCACCCGGACCGCCGTTAGCAGCGCCAGCACGCCAACCAGCGGTGATTCGTTAGCAACCGTGTCCGAAAGCTTCTCCGTAAGGGCTTGCGCCTTAGCAAGGATATCGCGCTTTTCCGCCTCGGACTTCCGCTCTAGAAGTAACAAGCTCGTGCTGGCAAGATGCTCAACTGTGCGTAAAGTGTCTTTGTACGCTTCGCTTGAATACGCACGAAAATATCCACCAAGCAGGTTCAATTTGCTGATTTCCATTGGGTGACCTATCCACGTGGGGAGTGTTCAGTTGGAGAGGGCAGGAGCTTCCTGAACTCTAGACCAGCGTCTCGACTCCGCCCCCGTCTCCCCAGCTTAGTTGTACCAGCCCGAATCCATCTGATGCTGGAATAGATGGTCGCCCTCTTGCTTGTATCGTTCCTTCGCGTGGGCGACGGCCCTCTTAATGTCGTCGTCATCAACTTCAATCTCATACAGCGCATTCTCCAGCAACTGCATACCCGCTGAAACAGCATCGTCAAATAGTCCGCGCAATCTGAGTTGTTTTTGTGTGGGATTCGTCATTTTTTTTGCCTTCACGGATTCTAGCACCACTTACTCGGCAGGTTCGGCTTGGACGGGCGAGGGCGCCCGTCCCCACACAAGAACAAAATCAACGGCGGCGGACAGGGGTGTCCGCCCCACACAACCTAGATATCCAGGTTCTTCACGTCCAGCGCGTTGTCTTCGATAAATTTCCTGCGGGCTTCCACGTCTTCGCCCATGAGCGTGGTGAAGATGGTTTCGCACTCGGCGATGTCTTCGAGCCGGACTTGCAGGAGGGTGCGCCGCTCAGGGTCCATGGTGGTTTCCCAAAGCTGCTCGGCGGTCATTTCTCCCAGGCCCTTGTAGCGCTGGACGGTGTACTCTTTGCGGCCTTCATTCAGGACGTAATCGAAAAGGTCGCGGGCCGTGTTCTTTTCGACGATCTCGGGTTCTTTCGCTCTTCCTTTGAGCGCCAGCGGCTTGCCAGACTTCTTCTCGGCTTTCTCGGCATCTTCACTCTCCGCAGCGCCTAGATTCTCCTCGTCGCCTTCGTCGCCGCCTTCTTCACTCTTGTCTTCCGCTCTGGCCGCCGACTTGGCCGGCTTCACTATGCTCTCCACCACGAAGGGCGGATCAAGATATTGCTCGATCTGCTTAAACTTGGCGATGAGCTGCCGGCATTCCGGAGTCGAAGCCAACTCCCAGTTGACGATGTGCTCGGCGCCCTGCGCGTTGACGAAGAGGACCGCCCACAGATTATGTTCTTCGTCGAAGCGCGTTTCGACGCTTTTCAGCTTCAAGTCTTTTTGCAGGCGCTTGAGTTCTTTTTCCAGTTTCTCGATCTTTTTCGGAGGAGTGCTCTTGTCGCCTTCGAAGTCGGCGCGCTTGGCAAGGTCGAGTTTCGGCAGCAGCGCCGTGATCTGTTCTGCGCGAATACGCTTGTTCAACTTGTCCAGGAATCCGAGATACTCGTTCAGCACGGTGATGAACTTGGTCAACGCCGAGCCTTCCAGCTTGGCCGCGCCTTCGCCATAGCGAATGATCAGGCCCTCGGAGGCGCGCTTCACCATCACTTTGACGAATTCGTGTTCGTTCTTGATGTACTGGTGCGACTTGCCCTTCTTGATCCCGAATAGCGGAGGCTGCGCGATGTAAACGTTGCTGCGCTTGATCAGTTCCTGCATGTGGCGGAAGAAGAAGGTCAGCAGCAGGGTGCGAATGTGCGAACCGTCAACGTCGGCGTCGGTCATGAGAATGATCTTGCCGTAACGCAACTTGGAGACGTCGAAGTCATCCTTGCCGATGCCGGTACCGAGCGCGGTGATCATGGCACGAATTTCTTCGTGGCCGAGCATCTTGTCGTAGCGTGCCTTCTCGACGTTCAGGATCTTGCCCTTGAGCGGCAGGATGGCCTGGAAGCGGCGGTCGCGGCCCTGTTTGGCGGTGCCGCCTGCGCTTTCACCCTCAACCAGATATACTTCGCAACGCTCTGGCTGGCGCTCGGAGCAATCG
>JBAVVP010000234.1:0-3105 GCA_049697355.1 Terriglobales bacterium | reverse complement strand
CGTCGCAGTGCGAGGATTGGCGGCGTCAATCGAGGCGTCGGCGAGGCGGTTGAAGGCCATGGCAGCCGAGCGCGCCGAAACCATGGCGACGACGATCCATGCCAGTTGCCGCCATGCCGGCAGGCCGCCGGCTGCCAGCATGGCTCCGCAGAGCGCGAAAGGGAGCGCGAAGATCGAGTGCTCCCACTTGATCATCTCCAGCGTGATCTTCAGATTTCGGAGAAGGGTCACAGGATATTGTAAGGCAGCGGCCGATCACGGGAATGCAGAGGTCAAAGGATTGCAGAAGTCAGAAGTCAGATTGCAGAAGTGAAACCCTTCGATTTGGATCGTGAACTGGGACGTTACTTCTGCAATCTGACTTTTGACTTCTGACTTCTTATTCGCTTCCCTCCACCAGCGGCACAAACCGGCAGCCTTCAAGAACATTGACCACAGGCCGATCGTCGGCCTTGCGAATCAACTGCAATTCCTGGCTGAAGGGCGGGCCGATCGGCACCATCATGCGTCCGCCTTCGCGCAACTGAGCGAACAGGGCGGGCGGCATTTCGCGGGTTGCGGCGGAAACGAGAATGGCGTCGAACGGCGCGTACTCTGCCCAACCCTGACTGCCGTCGCCGACTCTGACTTTCACGTTGCGATACTCCAACTGCTGCAGCGTACTTTCCGCCAAGGCGGCCAGTTGCGCGTGGCGCTCCACCGTATACACCTCGGCCGAGAGCAGCGACAGCAATGCCGTCACGTAGCCGGAACCGGTGCCGATTTCGAGCACGCGGTCATTCCCGTGCAGCGCGAGGTGCTCGAGCATCGCGGCCACGATGTACGGCTGCGAAATCGTCTGCCCTTCGCCGATAGGCAGCGGGTGGTCTCCGTAGGCGCCCTGCCGGAAACTCTCCGGGACAAACTCGTGCCGCGGCACGCGGCGCATGGCGTCGAGCACACGGAGGTCGCGAATGCCACGCCCGGCAAGTTGCGTGCGCACCATCTCTTCGCGCGGTTGCTGATGCGAATTGCGTTCGAAAGGAACGGTCACGGTTTCTGTGCTGCGGACAATCGGCCCCGTGTCTCCACCGACGGAACTTCAAAACGGCCCGATGATTCCGCCAATCGTTCGTGCAGAGGGCGCCTCCGGCCGCGCCTTCTTCTCTTGCGTTTCGATCATGTCGAGATACTTGTAGGCCGATCCGGTATTGAAGAGCACGACCTTGTCTTCGGCGCGAAAGAAGCCGCTGGCGCGCAGCTTCTGATAGGCAACCAGCGATGCCGCCCCTTCGGGTGCGGCAAACACGCCTTCCGCGCTGGCCCAGTGCCGTGTGGCCGCGAGAATTTCCTCGTCGGTTGCGGCGACGGCTGTGCCGTGGCTCTTCTTCAGAATGTCGAGAATTAGATAATCGCCATCCGCTTTAGGCACACGCAGCCCAGCGGCAAAGGTAGCGGCGCCCGTCCACATTTCGGAAGCGCTCTTCCCCGCTTCCCACGCCTTCACGATCGGGGCGCAGCCCGCGGCCTGCACGGTAATCATTTTCGGACGCTCGCTGCCGATCCAGCCCAGTTCCTCCATTTCATCGAAAGCCTTCCACATGCCGATCATGCCCACGCCGCCGCCGGTTGGATAGATGATGCCTTGCGGCAGTTTCCAGCCGAGCTGTTCGGCAACCTCGTAGCCCATCGTCTTTTTCCCTTCGACGCGGAAGGGCTCTTTGAGGGTCGAGACATCGAACCAGCCTTCTTTCTCCTTGCGCTCGGCAACCATGCGGCCACAGTCGCTGATCAAGCCGTCGACCAGCGTGACGTGCGCCCCGTAGTAATCGCATTCCATCCGATTCGCCACCGGCACATCTTTTGGCATAAAGATGTGGGCTTCGATCCCCGCCGCCGCCGCGTAAGCCGCCAGCGCGCCCCCGGCGTTTCCAGCCGAAGGCGCGGCCAGCTTCTTCAGTCCATAATGTTTTGCCATGGTCACGGCGGCTGACATGCCGCGCGCTTTGAACGACCCTGTGGGATTCAGGCCTTCATCCTTGATGAAGACGCTCGGATATTCGCGGCTGGCGAGCATGGGCGTGAATCCTTCGCCCAGCGTGACGGGCTTCTCACCTGTGCGCAACTCGGGTAGAACGTCGGCGTAGCGCCACATGCTGGCCACGCGGCCCGATAAATCTGCGGGCCGCAACTTCCCTTTCAAGCTGGCAAGATCGTAGCGAACGAAAAGCACGCCGCCGTCCTTGGGGCAGATATTCTGCGGGCGGTCGGCGGAGAGATGCTCTCCGCAGCGGGTGCATTCGAGGTAGGAAATTCGCATCGATGGAAGGATAGCACTCCAGCGGCAGCAGTCAGCCTCTAGCGTTTAGTCATGTAGCACCTTCACGCTGGCAGCCGTTTCAAGAAATCTTTCGCCCGCCGGAACCACGGCCGCTCGCGCCGCCGCAGGTAGCCGGGCATGGTGGGCTTCTTATCGAGCACCTTCTGCGCCCACTCGCGGGCTTCGGCGTTGCGTCCCTCGGAGGCCAGCAAGTCGGCGAAATTCAAGTAAGTTTCCGACAACGTCGACGTAACGGTTACACGCCGGAAGAGAGCCTCGGCCTTTTCTTTCTGTCCGGTCTGCGCGTAGACGTGGGCGAGCAATCCGGCGGCGCGCAGGAAATCGTAGTCGGCCTCTTTCGCGACCACCCGCTCCAGGTCGGGTAGCGCGGCTGCGGCGTCGCCCAGTTGGATGGCGCAAACAGCGCGGCGGTAAAAGGGGTCGGGCGTATCGGCGCGCGCGGCGATGGCTTTGTCGAAAGCGGCTCGTGCCTGCTGGAGCTTACCGTCATCCATGTACAGGTCGCCGAGTTCCTCGTAGTTTCCGGCGGACGGGTTGTCATGGATCGCGGCCTCCAGTTCGCCGATGCGCTTGCGGCGCGGGAAGACTTTGAAAGACTGTCCCAGCAGTCCAATGTCGGGAAGCGCCTCCACCGCGAGATAGATAATCGCGCCCAGCGGCCCCAGAAACAGGATGACAAAAATCCAGTAGTTATCGGGCCGCCGCCGGATGAAGTGGACGATGGCCAGTCCCTGGAGGATGATGCCCCACGGGTATAAAAGGTAGCTTAGAAATCCCATGTCAGT
>JBAVVP010000233.1:0-1742 GCA_049697355.1 Terriglobales bacterium | reverse complement strand
CTCAGAAACCTCGTGCCGGAATTAACGGACGCTTTTACTTCGCCGGGTGGTGACACGACGGTAGTGATCGCCAACGACAAGGTGCTCGTTTTTAGCGTCTCCGAAGAGAAACTGACAAAGCTGCTCGAAGCCGACTTCCCAGGTGGCGCAACCCCAGTTATGGAGCAATGGGCCCTCGGCACCCACGTCGAGAGCTGGACACAACAAGTTCGTCAGTGGAAAGTACACACGCCTCCCAAAGCTGTTATCTCCTCGCAGTGAGAATTAAACATAGTTGGAATCTGATTCTCCGCTTGTAATTTCAGAAAAGAGCGGGCGTCGCCCATTTCGCCTTGAGTTGCTGAAATCCGTCAATGAATTGGAGGGCGGGCCGGGAGTCAAACCCGGATTTGCAGCTTCGGACGCTGCCGTGTTGTTCGGTTACACTACCCACCCTCTGGAACTCGCGCCGGGAATCCAACCCGGATCTCTTCGTTAGGACCGAAGCGTCATCATGCTTTAGACCACGCGAGCCTACTCAATGTGGAGGGGATGCAGAGAATTGAACTCTGATCTCAAGGTTCGTAGCCTTGCGCCCTCATCCGTTGGACCACATCCCCACATTGGAAGCGGCAGAGAGATTTGAACTCTCATCGTCCGAGGTAGAAGCTCGGCGCATTGTTCCGTTATGCTATGCCGCCTCATTGCGAAGTAACTCTGGTGCGGGATGTGGGAATCGAACCCACTTCGTCTCGCTTAAAAGGCGAGTGCATATCCCTATCTGCCAATCCCGCAAGATCTGGTGGGTGACGCTGGAATCGAACCAGCCTGGTCTCGCTTAAGAGGCGAGTGCATCAGCCATCTCTGCCAGTCACCCATGTTCAACATCAAAGTGGTGCAGGATGTTGGAATCGAACCAACGCCTCGCGGTTATCGACCGCGGGCTCGACCTTCGAGCTAATCCTGCATGGTGCGCCGTTCGGGAGTTGAACCCGCATCTGTTGGGTGTAGGCCAACTATTCTGGTCCGTTGAACTACCGGCGCGACAAAATTGGTAGAGGGTACAGGAGTCGAACCTGTCTGGCCGCGCTAATCTGGCGCCGAAGTGGGTATAAGCCACTGCCCCTCGCCGGAGGCCCCTCCATGGTGGCTCGCGATGGATTCGAACCATCCGCGACGGCTTTATGAGAGCCGCGTTCTTCCTACTGAACTAGCGAGCCTTGTCTTGCCTCGAAAATTGGCTGGCCGGGCAGGATTCGAACCTGCGCATGGCGTGAGTAACAGTCACGTGCCTTTCCAGCTTGGCTACCGGCCAAAAACACGAAGGCCCCGATTTTGTCGGGGCCTTCGAGAATCGAATCTGAACTTGGAAATCTTCGCTTACATTTGGCGAATGATCAGACCAATCCCCGAGGGCCGAGCGCGATTGACGCGCCGTCTCATAATGGATTTGGTCTTTATCGTCATTTTCGAGTTCGAGTATAGCACGATTTCGGCGGTAATCCACACCATCTTAGTCACGAAGGAGTACGACCGTGTTTGAAGAACTGATGCCGTTACTTACAGAGCGAGTATTGGTCGTGACCTTGTCACGAGTCAGGGCGGACGAGATTTGCATCAACGTCATCCCAAAGCCGCTGAAAGCCGATCAGCAAGATGTTGATGCCGCGCTTAGTACACCACTGAGTGTTACCGGTACTCCCAAAGAGCTTGACGAACAACTGCCGCGACAGTTGGTAGAGTTTGTGGAAACTCACCTGGGG
>JBAVVP010000232.1:0-14368 GCA_049697355.1 Terriglobales bacterium | reverse complement strand
CGGCCACAGCGGTGGCCGCTCCGCTTGCTCCGCCTGCGAAGGTAGCGGTGAAACCGGCCGGCTCGGAAACTTCACCGGCGGGGCGCGCACCGGCACGCGGGTTCTTCAGAAGAGTTGGCGGATTTTTTGCCGCGCTGTTTCGCTGACATGCTCCATGCGCGGGGGAGACGCGGCAAGCCGCGTCTCTACAGAGGTGCTGGGACCGCATGAAAGTATGGGGAGACGGGGCAGGGGAGGTAGGGGTCCTTCGACTCCGCAGGAACTTCACTTCGTGAAGTTCCTGCTCCGCTCAGGATGACATTTGGAGTCTGCAGGCTTCGGGCAAGCAAATTTTGCCGACTCGATTGCATCATATTTTGCTTAGTTCTGTTTTGTGCATGTCAACGCGTGCTTCATCGCACGCGAGGAGAAAAGACAATGCGTAGGATTTGGGCTCTTGTTTCCTTATTGACTCTGCTGGCTGGCGCCGCCTGGGCGCAGATTCCTACGAAGGGAAACGTGTTCTTCGGTTATTCCTATGACCGCACTTCGACTATCCGCAATGACGCCTCAAATCTGAATGGGTGGGATTTCACGCTGGAGGGAAAGCTCGCGCCGTGGATTGGCTTGGTGGCCGATGTCGACGGCCATTATGGCAACCACTATTTCGGTGGGAGCCGCTCCGACGTCGCCGCGCACAACGTTCTGTTCGGCCCGCGAGTGTCGGTGCAGGTCGAGCGCTTCCGCCCGTTCGCGGAGTTCCTGGTCGGCGCCGGACATATCAGCCTCAGCTATGGACCCTCCGATACTTCGTTTGTCAACGGAGTTGGCGGAGGGCTGGATTATCGGATTGCCGGGCCGGTAACGTGGCGCGGGCAGCTGGATTGGATCAAGACTCGTTTTTTTGGACACGGGCAGGATGGCGCGCGGTTCTCAACCGGCATCGCAGTGCATTTCTAAAACCGTCGCGGCGCGCGGTCATGCTGTGTCACGCCGCTCTTGCTTGGCGGCAGAAAGTCTCTAACGCAAAGCACGCTAAGGACTCGCGAAGAGCGCGAAAAAGGGCGCCGAACGAGCACGCCCTGATACAAACCTTGGTTGCGGCGCAGGTCGCCTAGACAGCGGCACGAGATTGCGACGAGGTTGCGGCGGGCTCCGCGCATTGTTCCAGGATTACCGGCACTTCAAACAGCGCTCGATTGGAATATTCGTGGGCCTTCCGACAAAATTCGTCGTAAGTCGCGCTCTGCAGCAGGCGCTGAACGGCGGGGACAATCTGTTTGAAGGTCGGTACGACGATCCCGTAACCGTTCTCCGTCACCCATTCCGCGTTGTAGCGCTCTTGCGGCAGTGTTTTGGAATTGCATTCCACAATCACGGGCAAGTGGAACTGCAGGGCCTCGCTGATCGAGCCAGGGCCTGGCTTCCCTATGAAGAAATCGGCGAGGGCCATGTAGTATTCGACGTTCTGGGCAAATCCGACTACGGCGACGGGCTTTCTGGTGGGCAGTTTCTTGAGTTCGGCGGCGAGCTTTTGGTTGTGTCCACAGATCAGAATCAGCTGGACGTCACTGCCGCCATGGTTGAGTTTCCTGGCGATGTCGACCATCACCTGAGAGCCGTGGCCTCCGAACAGGACAATGCCCGTTGGACAATCGGGTTCCAGGCCGAGCCGCTTCCTTTCTGCTTCGCGATCGACGGTGGTCTTCTCGTAGAACCTGGGCTTAAGAATCATCCCCGAGGTTTGGAAGATATGGTCGGCGGAGTGGCCGATCGTTAACGCCTGCTGCCGGGCGCGGTCCGTCCCGACGATGATGAATTCCGATTCGCGTTCAATCCAGAAGTGCGGCGGGTAATCGGCTAGATCCGTGATTAGAGTCACAAAGGGCGTCTTCGTATCCTCGGTGCGAAGGCTGTCCGCGATCTCGCGATTGAAGTGAGGGATTACGGAGAGCACCAATTCCGCCGGGTGCTGTGCCCAATAAGCCCGGAGCGCTTTCACGATCGGCGAATGGTAGGCACGGATGGTTCCTTGCAGGACGACTAGCAGTTGCGGAGTGAAGCGGGTCCAGCCTTTGCGGAGGATCAGGTTGTAAGTGTCCTGAATGCGCAGGCCTGTGGCGCGGCGAATCAGGTCGAGGGGATCGAGTAACTCCTGAATGTCGAGAAGAGTAACTTCCCAAGGATGTTCTTGCTGAGTAAGGGTGTCTCTGAGGGCTTCAGCGGCGCTTTGGTGTCCTCCGCCGGCGTGATGGAAAACGATGGTCAGTTTGCGCAAGAGTCACCTATCGTCATCTTCGCGGCATGAGTTGGCGTCAGAGGCCAACGGGCTCGTACTCGCCATCTTCGAGTCGTCCTTCGTCGCTGGTGAACTCGAAAAGTTCGGAATCATCCCAACTCCGATCTTCGGCGTTGTCTTTGGCGGGATGAGGTTGGTCGGGCCCATCGACATATTCATGGATTTGGACCCCCTCT
This sequence comes from Terriglobales bacterium, assembly GCA_049697355.1. Taxonomy (GTDB): domain Bacteria; phylum Acidobacteriota; class Terriglobia; order Terriglobales; family Acidobacteriaceae; genus Acidiflorens. The sequence continues at coordinate 11,914 of JBAVVP010000232.1, read as the reverse complement.
TCGCCAACGGTGATGTAGGTAGGATGCTCGTCGATCCAGGCTCCACAATTGAAATAATCGATTCCGTGTTCCTGCTTGTGCAGGGCAGCGTGGGTGTGGCCGCAGAAAATGCGTGCCCCCTGGTGGTGACGGGCATGGGTCAGTGCGCCGTGGGCGACCTTCTCCGACAAGCGCTGCCAGCGTGTGCCCAGCCGGTCGAGAAAACGCGTCACGGTTTTGTTTTTCGAATCCCACTTCTGCATTTGCAGGTAGAGCAGCGTCCCGATCAGATAGCTGACGTGGACATTGCGCACAACGAAACCGTCGAACTGGTGACCGTGGACAGCGATGTGGCGCAGACCCTGATATTCCCATTGATATTCCTGGTACACGCGGACGCCGACCAAGTGGGACATGATGGGGGCCAGGCCGTGGTCGTGATTGCCTTCGACCCAGACCACTTCGACGTGCCGCTTGGGATTCGAGAGCTTTCGAATGTAGCCGAGAAACTTCCAGTGCTCTTTTTTCAGGCGTCCGAAATTGAGGTCGGCGAAGATATCGCCCAGCAGGATGAGGCGGCGAAATTGGTTTTTCTGGAGAACGTGCAGCGCCTCGCGAGCGCGGCTCATGTCCGCGCCCAGGTGCAGATCCGAAAGGATCAGCGTGTCATAGGTGACCTGCGGCGCCACAGTTAGATTGTGGCCGACGAGTGTTACGAGGTGATGAATCGGGGACGAGGTGAGGGCTAGAGGTAATCAGTCAGTAAACTAACGCCGGCCCCGGCCCCGACGGCCGCTGATGGCTTGTCCTGCGCCGCTTTCGGTTGCTCCGCTTAGTGCGTTGGGGGAACGTATTCGGCGGGACGCGCCGCTCCTTCACCGAAGAAGAACTGCTCCATCTGCTTCACGATGACTTCCTGATCCTGCTTGCGCGCCGGGTTCAGGCGATATTCGTTGAGCAACATTTTGCAGTGTTCCATCCACTGGCCCCACGCCTGTTGCGAGATCTGCTCGTAGATCTTCTTTCCCAAGTCGCCGTCGAACGGAGGCTCGGAGAGCCCAGGCAATTGCTGTTTCAATTTTGCGCAGAAGACTTTGTGATCGGACATAGATTTCTTCTGAAATTATCGCACAGGCGTTCCGCATTCGTGGGCTGTGGACGGAAAGGTTCTGCGGTCATGGCGAAGTTCCGCATGAGGCCGCCCGAACAAGGTAAGCACGCGCCTCACCAAAATCGCTCGGTACCGTGAGATTTCTATTGACAATTCACATACGAATGGCAATATCTTGTGGTAGGACAGCTGCTCATACAAGAAGTTGAGTAGCCCGGGCATCAAGGTGCCCTGTCGAGAACCTTGGGAGAACAAATCGTTCAAACGGAGGAAACACTTCATGGCAACCAAGAAGAAAGCCGCCAAGAAAAAGAAACACTAAGCGGACCGATGCTCGTTGAGAATTCCCCCAAAGCCTCTCCGGAGAAGCACCTCCTGAGAGGCTTTTCCTTTGTGGTCGTTGGTCGATCGTCGATGGTCGTTGGCGGAACGCGGGGGCAGAGAAGCCTAACGACCAACGACCAGGAGGGTGCGGAAAGAATCGATGCCCAGCCCCTAAAGGGGCGTTTGGTTTTGAGGCACTTGCGGTATCGCTAAAGCGATACCCTGATACGAACCTGAGTTTTTCCGCCTGCTGGCGACCATCGACTGAGTTTGACGTGTCGGCCGCACTTCTGTGCACACTTGGGGGTTGTCCCGCGGCGCGGCTCGTGCTAGAAACGCGTATACAGGAACGCGGAAGCGGCCTCCATGACCGTCCGAAAGAAGACTTCGAAAAAAGCGGCGCGCAGCGCAGAAATCATCATTCCGGACAAGCTCTATTTCCGCATCGGTGAAGTCGCCGGGTTGTGCCGGCTGCCGGCTTACGTGCTTCGGTTCTGGGAAACCGAATTTCCGCAGTTGAAGCCGGTCAAGAGCAGCACCGGGCAGCGCATGTACCGCAAACGCGATGTGGAGTCGGTAGTCCGGATCAAGAAGCTGCTTTATGAAGATGGGTTCACGATCGCGGGCGCCCGGGTACAGTTGCGCGAGGAAATCAGGTCCGACCGGCACCAGAGCGCGCTTCCATTTCCCGCGAAACCCTCTGCGAGTGTGGCGCACTTGCGGAATGAACTGCGGCAGATCCTGCACATTCTTTCCGCGCGCCACTAGCCCGAGATAACCGGCAAAGAAAAACGCGGGCCGTGAAGCCCGCGCGAAGTCGCAATTCAATTCTGTCTTACGCTGATTCCCGCAGCGGCTCGGCTTCGACCAGGGGCGCATCGACCAGGTGTTCGCTGAGGAACCAGACCTGCAGTTCGTTCGGGCGAAGCACATCACTCACTACCAGATCATTCGTGCCGGGGTCGCCGACCTTGTTGGCAAGTTCCGCGAGTTCGCGGCATTGGGTGATGATGACCTCGTGCGCATCCAGCAAGCGAGAGAGTTGGACGGGAACCTCTTCCCGACCTTTGGGCGGTCGCGGGATACGAGTCAACTCGGTTACGTCAGCCGCCATGGCGATACTGATTCCGCCTAGAAGCTGAATTCGTTCCGCGATCGTGTCGACGATCTCGCTTTGTTCTCCAAAGTGCTTATCGAACAGGAGATGCAGTTGATAGAACGTGGCTCCGGACACCTGCCAGTGAGACTTCTTGTAGAGATCCCGAAGCGTCATGGTGTCGGCTAACAGGTGATTGAGTTGCTCGGTCATTTCCAGCCGGACGGGTTCTTCCAGTTGCAACGGCATGACACTGGTGACCGTGCCAAAGGCCTGGAGTTCGCGAGCGGTCTGGTGGTAGCGGGGTTGGGCTGAAGTTTTGTGCGAATTGGTGGAGAGTGGTTTCTTGGCCATGGAGTTCTCCTGACGCCACAAATTTGGGGCAAGGCAAAAAAGGAGGGAATGGCCGGAAATGGGGCATCCGCCTCCGGTCTTCTTTGCCGGTTCATCCCCTTGGATGCAAACCGGAGGAAACGGATTCCCCAGCTTTCCTGAATTGCTAGTCAGTCGGCAGCGCTGCGGTGGACGTTGTGCACCTCAGTGAGGAAATCAACATGAGGCGCGCCTTTAACCCCGGCGCTCGCCATCTTGGCTTTGAGTTCCTCCGAAGCTACGAACGCTCGCGCCTTTTCCAGATTCTCCCATTCGAAGAACAGGGTGACGTTGTTGACGCTTCCGGCGCTGCGGAAAATGTGGCAACTGCGCTCGCCGTTCTTGCGCCGCCAGTCGAAGGCGGAATCGAACGCCGCTTTCCAGGCCGTATAGTCGGCAACTTCGTGGTGGATGAGAACGTTAATCATGATGGCGGAAGCCCTCCTTAGTTACCCTAAAAACGTTGCTCCAAACGCGGGAAAAATGCAAGGGCAGGAATCACAGGGGAATGAACGCACACCCAAAGAAATGGTCGGCCCTAGAGGACGATTTTCGAACTTTCCTAAGGGGTACGAACAGTTTCGAACTAGCGCTTTCAGTAGTTTAAGACCCAACTGAGTCGAATCGTCAATGTCAAGCCCGTTGACCGGTCTTCAGTTGCGGCCTAAGATTCCCTGACGACCGTGGCGAGTCCCTCCCAACTCGTGGGCCAGACCGTGTCCCACTACCGCATCATTGAGAAGCTGGGTGGCGGTGGCATGGGAGTCGTATACAAGGCCGAAGATACCCGGCTGCACCGTTTCGTTGCTCTTAAGTTTCTGCCCGAGGAAATGGCTCAAGATTCTCAGGCTCTGGTTCGCTTCACGCGAGAGGCTCAGGCTGCTTCGGCGCTGAATCATCCCAACATTTGCACAATTCACGACATCGGCGAGCAGGACGGCCATGCATTTATCGCAATGGAGTTTTTAGATGGGCTGACACTGAAACATCGAATCGCGGGTAAAGCTCTGGAAATAGAAGTGCTCCTCTCGCTTGCCATCGAGATCGCCGACGCCCTAGATGCTGCTCACAGCGCAGGAATCGTCCATCGTGACATCAAGCCTGCAAATGTGTTCGTGACCAAAAGAGGGCATGCCAAGATTTTGGATTTCGGGCTGGCGAAAATCACACCTTTCGGCCCTTCCAGCGCCTCGGCAAGTACGCAGACATTGACGGTGGACGAGCAACACCTCACAAGTCCTGGTACTGCGATAGGCACTGTCGCCTACATGTCGCCGGAGCAAGTCCGTGCTAGAGATTTGGATGCGCGCACTGATTTCTTCTCATTCGGTGCTGTTCTTTACGAGATGGCGACCGGGCAGCTGCCTTTTCGGGGAGAAAGTTCCGGGGTCATTTTCAATGCGATTCTGGAACGCTCACCTGTGTCTCCGGTGCGACTCAATCCCGATTTGCCCGTTGACCTCGAGCGAATCATCAACAAGTGTTTAGAGAAAAACCGAGATCTTCGGTACCAGCACGCCTCCGAGATACGAGCCGACCTGCAACGGCTGAAGAGGGACACAGACTCTCGCAAGTTTTCGACCGTGACCGAGCTTCCACCTGCTGCTCGGAATAAACGTTTTAGATGGATCACTGCAGGTATCGGCGTTATTGCAGCAATCGTGGTCGCTCTGATGCTGGTGAGACCTAAGCAGTCCGCGGTAACAGGATTTGATGCAAGAAGCCCAAAGTCGATTGCAGTGCTACCCCTGCAGAATGCCGGTTCCGACAATAACATCGACTTTCTCCGGCTCGCTTTAGCGGATGAAATTGCCACAGCGTTGAGTCGCGTTCCATCGTTCTCAATCCGACCTTTCGCCACGACGAGCAAATACAGCGGGGCGAACGTTGATTTGCAGCAGGCTGGTCACGACATGGGAGTCACCTCAATCGTAACGGGGCACTTCCTTAGGGAAGGTGACCGTTTGGAGGTGACGTTAGAAGCAGTAGACGTTTCCTCGAACCGTAGTGTCTGGCGCGATGCTGTCGACGTTGCTGCGTCAGACAAGATTGCGATGCGGGAGCAAATCACATCGAAGATCAACCAAGGCTTAGTCTCAGTACTCGGAGGGTCCACATCTGCGGGAACCGATACACGTCCCAAAAACGAAGAGGCCTACGAGCTGTATCTGCGTAGCGTCGCCGTTCCGCATGATTTTGCACCAAACAAGGATGCGATCTCGATGCTGGAACGGTCTGTGGGCATAGACTCAAGTTTCGCGCCAGCCTGGGAAGCCCTGGGTCTTCGTTATTACTTTGACGGTACCTATGCAAATGGGGGAGAGGAGATGCTACAACGCTCTACGGCGGCCTACGAGCGAGCACTTGCACTCGACCCCAATTTGGTTTTCGCGGATAGCCAGTTGATCGTCATTCGTTTGGAACAAGGCAAGCCGGGCAATGCTTACGGCGAGGCACAATCGTTAGTCAAAAATCATCCAGAAAGTGCCCAGGCGCATTTCGTTTTGAGTTTTGTTCTTCGCTACGCGGGACTGTTGGAGGAATCTACAAAGGAGTGCGACAGAGCATTGGCGTTGGACCCCGGCAACTATCATTTCCGTTCTTGTTTTTGGGCATTCGCGCAGTTAGGAAAAACCGACCGTGCAAAGGATTTCGCTAAGCTCGACGCGGGCTCAGAATGGGCTCCCTATGCAATGGCGTCGATTAACTTGCGTGAGGGCAAACTTGCTGAAGCGCGCGAGGCAGTGCAGAGGATGACGACGAATCCGCGCTACCATCGGGATATGCTGGACGCTTGTCTTCAGCTCCGACCGGCGTCGGAACTTACCAGAATCGCGCAAGCTGCTGAATCGATGCAGGGGATGGAGGGAGATCCCGAGCCTCTATATTTCCAAGGATCTGTCATGGCGTTCTGTGGGCAGAAGGATGATGCTGTGCGACTACTGAGAGGGGCGATTGAACACAACTATTGTGCCTACTCGGCGTTGAGGTCCGACCCGCTATTGGAGAAGCTCCGCACGACTCCTGAGTTCAATCAATTGCTGTCTGCCGCCCAGCAGTGTCAGCGGAAGTTTGTAGCGAAATAAGTTTGGAAGGAAGCCGAAATCCGTAACGATTTATTGGTCGGGACGGCGAGATTTGAACTCGCGACCCCTTGCACCCCAAGCAAGTGCGCTACCAGGCTGCGCTACGTCCCGATGGAAACCGCTGCCGAGGATGACGATGACAGCGTGGGGTCAACTTTCCGATTCTACACCCGTCGGCAGCCACGGTGAAATCCCACTCATCGCAAAGTGCGCGATGAGTGGGGCACCCGGCATTCCTCTGTCACAAACGGAGGGTGATGACCGTCACCTCGCGGCGACCGCCCCTCGCGACAACATGATGGCCAGGGTGCGGAGCTTCGCTCCGCGGGGCGGACGAACGCGTCCGCCCCTACGTGGACCCGAATAATGAGAGGGTTTCTTGGCGATCTTAGTTGTGGGCGGAGCGGGCTACATCGGCAGTCATGCGGCGCGCGCGCTGCGGCGTTCCGGCTATGAGGCCGTGATTTATGACAATCTCTCCACCGGCTTTCGGCGACTGACGCAAGGCTTTGAGTTGGTGGAGGGCGACATCGCCGACGAAGCCAGGCTTCGGCCAGTGCTCGCGCGGGTGGACGCGGTCATGCACTTTGCCGCCCACGCCTACGTGGGAGAGTCGGTCGAGGATCCGCGCAAGTATTTCCGGAACAATGTTGCCGGGGCGCTCAGCCTTCTGAACTCCGCGCTGGACGCCGGGATCCGCCGCTTCGTGTTTTCCTCCAGTTGTGCCGTGTATGGCGTCCCCGAGAGAATTCCTATTAGCGAGCAGACGCCGCGGGCGCCGGTCAATCCCTATGGCGCATCGAAGCTTTTTTTTGAAAATGCGCTCGAAGCTTATGGCCGCGCTTACGGATTACGCTCGGTGAGCCTCCGCTATTTCAATGCCGCGGGAGGCGATGAAAGCGGCGAGATCGGCGAGATGCACGACCCCGAAACGCACTTGATTCCACTGGCGCTGGCCGCCTCCGCGGCGAACGCGCCCGCGTTGCAAATTTACGGCTCGGATTACCCGACTCCGGACGGCACCTGCGTCCGCGACTACATTCATGTCAGCGATCTCGCCGATGCGCACGTGCGGGCGTTGCAATACCTTGAATTGCAGCCCGAGAGAGCCTGCGGAGCTTCGCTCCGCTGGACGGGCGAGTCGCCCGTCCCCACACGGGCGGAGGAGAAGAGCGGGGATGAAAACGGCGACTCGTTGGCCGTCAATCTGGGAACAGGCCGGGGGCATTCTGTTCTTGAAATCATTCAGGCGGTGGAAAATGCTACGGGACGGCCGGTTCGGAGAACGGTCGGACCACGGCGGCCGGGCGATCCTCCGGTGCTGGTGGCCGATCCGGCGAAGGCGGAAAGGGTGCTGGGATGGGCGGCCCAGCGCAATCTCTCCGACATCGTGTCGAGTGCCTGGAGGTGGATGCAGAAAACGGTACAACGGAATGCAGCGTAGTGGTTGCGGAGGCCGAGACGGGGCAAGCCCCGTCTCTACGTGAGTTTTCAAATTACGAAATTACCGATTTACAAAATCTTCTCCAGCGCCTGCTTGATCCGCTCCCAGGTTCCGTCGAGCGACTCGGGCATCACCCTGGTTTCGCCGATGACGCTGACGAAATTGGCGTCGGCTACCCAGCGCGGCAGGATGTGCATATGAATGTGTCCCGCCACGCCGGCGCCTGCGGCTTTGCCGATATTCATGCCGAGATTGATGCCGTCGGGCCGATAGAGAGAGCGCAGAACCGTTTCCATCCGCTGCGTCAGAGCCATCATTTCCTGTGCGGCATCGGTGGGAAGCTTCTGCAATTCGTCCAGGTGAGCATAGGGCACGACCATGACATGCCCGTTGGTATAGGGATAGGTATTGAGAATGACGTAACAATGCGCCGCGCGATGAACGATGCGGGCCGTCTGGTCGCTTTCTTTGGGAGCTTGGCAGAAGATGCAATCCGGCTGCTGGTCGACGCCAGTGACATAGGCGTAACGCCATGGAGTCCAGAGATAGTCCATGGGGGCAGGGTAGCAGAAGCGGCGAGGGCTTGGCAGTGATGGAGCTTGAGAATCTTGATCGTTTCTTGCTTGCGGCAGAAGAAGCTTCAACGCAAAGTGCGCCGAGGACTCGCTAAGGGCGCAAAGAAAACCGCGGATGGATTTGAAATGTACCGCCACCCTCGGGCTCTTCTGATCAGGGCGTTTCCGGCTTGGCGAAGTCGGCTGGATTCCTGTAAAATCAATGCTTCGGCAACAGGCCTGGAAGGATTTCAGAGTTATGGCTCGAGTTTGTGATATCTGCGGCAAGGGGCCGCAGTTCGGAAATACGATCAGTCACGCCCACAACGTCAGCAAACGGCGCTGGAATGTCAATCTGCGCCCGGTTCACGCCAAGGTGGGAGCCGCTACCAAACACATGCGCGTTTGCACTTCTTGCCTGCGCAGCGGCAAAGTGGTTAAGGCGTAAGAGACCCGAGCCCGCAGAAATGTGGAAATCCTGCGGGCCTTTTTCTGTCCGGGCAGCACGGACGGCTGCCGAGCTTCGCTCGGCTGGACGGGCGAGGCGCCCGTCCCCACACGAGCTACTTCACGTCCACTAATTGCACGTCGAAGATCAAGGTTGAGTTGGCTGGAATGATGCCGGGATAACCCTTTTCTCCGTAGGCCAGGTCTGGCGGAATGCGGAGTTGGCGCTTGCCTCCTACCTTCATGCCGGCTACACCTTCGTCCCAGCCTTTGATGACCTGGCTGGCGCCGAGCTTGAACTCAAACGGTTTGCCGGTACCTACCGAGCTGTCGAACTTCTTGCCGTTGGTGAGCCAGCCGGTGTAATCGACTTTGACGTGCTGTCCGGTTTGGGCGACGGCGCCGGTGCCGACTTTGATGTCCCAGTATTCAAGACCGCTGGCGGTCTTGACGGGAGCTCCGGTGACCTTGGTGGGAGTGCTGGTGGCTGGCTTGGGTGTCGGCTTCTTGGCTGGAGTGGTTTGAGCAATGGCCAGGGCCGCTAGGGCAAACAGAGTTATAGCAAGGATCACAATGGCAGTTTTCATAATTCCCCTTTTCTTAATTCCACGTTAGGTTCTAGAGCAAAATTCCACATGCTTTGGCGCCTGCGGTCGCTGCCGCGAATGCGTCCGTCCCTACGTGAGCATTTACGCTAGCGCGATTACATCAATTTCTACCAGGACGTCTTTTGGAAGGCGGGCCACTTCTATAGTGGAGCGGGCGGGCGGTGCCTGCTGGAAGTAGCGGCCGTAGACTTCGTTCATGGCGGCGAAGTCTGCCAGGTTTTTCAGGAAGACGGTGCAACGGAGAACCTTCTCCATGCTACTGCCCGAGGCCCGCAGAACGGCGGCGAGATTCTTGAGCACGCGGTCGGTCTGGGCGCTTATGTCTCCGGCTACGACCTGCTGGGTGGTGGGATCGATGGCTACTTGTCCAGACGTGAAAATCAGGCCCAGGGCTCGAATGGCCTGCGAATAGGGTCCGATGGCTTGCGGGGCTTGGTCGGTCGAGATCACTTCGCGCATGATTCCTCCTGCGTTTCCTGGGGACAATGACGAAGAGCGATTAACGCAGATTGCAGCGGTGGAAGTCAAACGGAGGGCGTCAGGGAATTCGATTTGAGGGACGTCGCCTGTTACCCCACACAGCTGCAGTTGGAGGTAGGGGTCCTTCGACTGCGGTTGCTGCTTACTTCGTAAGCAGCAATCCTCGCTCAGGATGACAGGGCTGAGGTTCGTGAACTAAAAGAGGGAGCTTTGGCGGCGGTTGGGAGTTATGCCGAAGTGTTCGTAGGCTAGTTGGGTGGCTACTCGGCCTCTTGGAGTGCGGTTCAGGAAGCCTATTTGGATCAGGAAGGGTTCGTAGATTTCTTCGATGGCGTCGGGCTCCTCGGCTAGGGCGGCGCCTAGCGTGTTCAGGCCCACTGGGCCTCCTTGATACTTTTCGATGATGGTCAGCAAGAGTTTGCGGTCGACTTCGTCAAAGCCGTGGCGATCCACTTCTAACATGCTGAGCGCGGACTGGGCGGTGGGCAGATCGATCAAGCCGGCGGCTCGCACTTGGGCGTAGTCGCGCACGCGGCGCAGCAGGCGGTTGGCGATGCGTGGCGTTCCTCGCGAGCGGCTGGCGATTTCGGTGGCTCCGGGACGATCGATCGAAACGCCTAGAATTTCGGCGGAACGTTCAACGATGACGCGCAGGTCGTCGTGGGTGTAGAACTCGAGGCGCAGCAGCAGGCCGAAACGCGAGCGCAGCGGGGCGGAGAGCAATCCGGCTCGGGTGGTGGCGCCGATGAAGGTGAAGGGCTTCACGTCCATGGTGTGGGTGCGCGCGGAAGGGCCCTGGCCGATCATGATGTCGAGCTTGTAGTCTTCGAGCGCGGAGTAGAGGATTTCTTCGAGCGCGGGCTGCAGGCGGTGGACCTCGTCGATGAAGAGCACCTGGCGGTCGCGGAGATTGGTGAGGATCGCGGTCAGGTCGCCCTTGATCTGGAGCGTGGGGCCGGAGGTCTGCTGGAAGGCGGCTCCGAGTTCGTTGGCGATGATGTTGGCCAGCGTTGTCTTGCCGAGACCGGGCGGTCCGTAGAGCAGGACGTGGTCCAGGGCTTCGCCTCGCGATTTGGCGGCTTGAATGGCCACGTCCAGATTCTCTTTGACCTTGGGCTGGCCTATGAACTCTTGCAGGCGCTGCGGGCGCAGCTTGAGTTCGAAAGAGGAATCATCCTCGACGGGGGCGGCGGAGACCAGGCGGTCTTTGATCTGCGAGGCGCGAAGGGCGGGGTTGTCTTTGGCGGCTGACACTGAAGGGGATGGTAGCAGTTCTGCGGGCTGGGTTCTAGGTATGGTCAGGTTACAATGTGCCTCTGATGCGCGATGATCGCGGCTGAAAACCCGGCGGAGCTTCGCTCCGCCGCCCGGACGAATGCGTCCGGGCCTACGTGGATTGCTACTGACCAATTACTCCTAGCCGCACGCCCTTCAACTTGCCCACGTCGAACCACGCGACCTTCTGTCCGAACCAGGTCTTGCCGCTGGAGAGTTTGTACTTCTTGGCAGCGGCTGGGAAGTCACGCGTGGCTAGCAGATAGGCGACCGGAGTTTCGCCGTACTTTGCGAGGTGTTCGGAAAGCCAGCCTCCGCCCGACGGGGAGGCCAGAATCACGGGCTCGCCGGGAAAGTAGGCTAGTTTGCCGATGTCTTTTTGGGTTTCGGTGAGCGGCTCAGCCCACCCGTACGCCTTGCGGAACAAGGCAATGGCCGCATCCAGATTATTGACGCCCAGTACGACATTCTCAATGCCGTTGACGGGCGCTCCTTGTACGCTGGCTGAAGTCTGGACGCGCCAGGCGCGCGGGGTCTGGTCTTCGATGATGAACGGCAGCGTGGAGCCTGGGGTTCCGGAGCCAACGTCGGAGGTGGTCCACTCGACCGACATGCCGTCGGGACGCTTGCGGCTGCCGCGCTCGGGAGCGGTGGCAGGGATTCCGGCCTTTTTCAGGCGCTCGACTTCCTGCAGCAAGACGTTCGATCCTACCGCCCACGCGCAGGTGACGGCGTCGTCGGACATAAACTTCGCCCAATCGGAGCCCGCCGTCGTTCCCGGCTTTACCGGCGCGATCAGTTCAATGTAAGACGCGTCATCGAAGCCCAGGAGGGCCATCTGGGTAATGCCGTTGCTGTGGGCGCCGCCCACGTCTGGAGTCAGGCCGACATCGGTAAAGGCTTGGCGGAGCGTGTCGAGATTCGACCCACAGACGGACACGTGGTCGAGCTCCAGGACCACGGTCTTGCTTTCCTGGGTCAGGGCAGGGCGGGAGATGAGTAACAGTACGAGCGTCGCCAAGTACAAGCGGGAACAGATCGGGAAACTCCGCTTGGGCATGCGTGCCTCCTTGAGAAAGAAGAAAAAGGAATGGTACGCCACAAACGGCTTGTGGTGAATCTGTTTTTCAGCGGTCTG
>JBAVVP010000231.1:0-25834 GCA_049697355.1 Terriglobales bacterium | reverse complement strand
TTTCAATATGGCCTTGTGCGGCGCCACCTGTGTTCTAGTGCCCGGCCATATCGTGTGGATGCCCCGCTTCCTGGTGCAGTTCGTGCGCCAGGCCCGCATCACCTGTTGGTACTCCGTGCCCTCGATTTTGGCCGGCATGTTACAGGATGGACGATTGGCGGAGCACGAGTATCCCGGCTTGCGCGTCATCCTCTTCGCCGGAGAAGTCTTCGCCGGTCCGTCCGTGGCGCGCTTGCAGGCCGCGGTCCCGCAGGCGATTTGCGCGAACCTGTACGGCCCCACCGAAACCAATGTGGTGACGTGGTACCGCGTGCCGCGCGATTTTTCCGGATCGCAGCCGCTGCCGATCGGCCAGCCCTGCCCCTACGCGACGGTGATGCTGGATTCCTCAACCGGTGAACTGCTCGTCGCCGGCAACTCCCTGATGAGCGGATACTGGAACCGTCCTGAAGACACGCAACACGCTTTCGTCACCGAGCAAGGCACCCGCTATTACCGCACCGGCGACCGCGTGTCGCGCGCACCCGACGGCAACCTCCTTTTTCTGGGAAGGCTCGACCGCCAGATAAAACGCCGCGGTTTCCGCATTGAACTCGGCGAAATCGAGGCCGCGCTCCTGCGGCAGAAAGATATACTGGAAGCGGCAGCCGTCGCTGCCGAGGTCAATGTCGACGGCGGGCAGATGGGAACCTGTATCACTGCCTTCGTCCGCGCCCGTTCCGCCGGCGCTGTCACCTTGGTCGAAGCGAAAGCTCACTGTGCCCGGACACTGCCCCCGTATATGGTGCCCGACCGCATCGTATTTCTGAATGCCATACCCAAGGGAAGCCGCGGCAAGATCGATTACATGGCTTTAGCCAAGATCGCAAAAGAACCGGAGTAAGGACTGGACGATGGGGATTAATAGCGGCGACATCAAGAGCGGGGACATCAAAATAGCGGTCCGCCAGTTCATCTCGGAAAATGTTCTGCTCGGTCTGCATCAGACTACAATCGACGACGCCACGCCCCTGGTCACCGGCGGTCTCATCGACTCGATCGGCATGATCGGTCTCGTCGCTTTCCTTGAGAACCGCTTCGCTGTCGAATTCATGCCGCGAGAAATCGACGTACATAGCTTGGATAACTTGGACCGGATCGAAGAACTGATCCGCAAGAAACTGGCCGCTCCTGAAGCCGGTTTCGCAACGGGTGACCAACCAGAAGGTCGCTGAGGTGTAGCGGTGAGCAATCACTGGAGGCTGCGAGGGCTGACCCTGCTGGCAACGCTGCTCCTGCCCGCCTGCCGGCGAATGCACAAAGAGCCCTTTGAGAGGGAGCCGCTCGCCCCGGGCGAGATCAAGGTAGCTCGTCTTTCCGAGCGCGCCAACCTCAGCGTGGAACGGGTTCGTTTCTGGTCCAACGAAATGAACGAGCCTCGCTTTTTCCTCGCCCTTATACCTAAGACGCACGCTCCGCCCTCCGAGGTATTCATCCTGAATCACGGCTGGTGGGACCGCCCAGAGGACTTGCTGGAACATCTCAAAGTCGACCAGGTGTACGACGAGATGCTCGGCCGCGGCGAGGTCCGTCCCGCCATCGTGATCCTGCCCGACGTTCGCTTCAGCAACTTCTACCGCGAGTACTCCGACCGCTTTCCCTACCCGAATTATCTGACCCTGGTGGCGGACGAGGTCGCAGGAACGGTCTCCCACCGCTACGGCATTCCGTTCGAACGCCAGCGCTGGGCGATTGGCGGATTCTCCTTCGGCGGTTATCTGTCGCTTGATGTTGGACGCCGCTTTCCCGGCCGCTTCTCGAGCGTCAGCGTAGTGAGTGGGCTCGTCGACAAAGAGTGGAGCTTCTGGCCGTCGCAACCGCCCCCGCCCGGTCCCCTCGATTCCCAAGGCCGGGGCAAGCATACCGTTGTCGTGCCCGGCCCTATCCCCCGGCTTTTTCTAGCTTGTGGATCGGACGATCGCCTCTTCTTCGCCATGCGTGGCTTACACGAGAAACTGACGGAACTCGGCATCCCGCACCAATGGTCGACCGCGCCCGGAGGGCACACCTGGAAATACTGGTCGTCCGTCCTGCCACAAATGTTAAAGTTTCATCTTGCGGTTGAGCATACTGCCGAACATACTGCTAACCAAGGTCAGGTTGAGGCCAAATGAGAGCCTTACTCGTTCAAAGCCCGGCAACGTCGCCCTGGGTCCCGCGCAGGCAATGGGAGCCGCCCAGCGTCGCCATGGCAACGATTGCCGGACAGATCGATAACCACGATGTAAAAGTGGCCGACATGGTGGTTTGGCGCAAGCAGGCGGTCCCGCGCTTCTTGGAAGTCTTGCGCGACTTCAAGCCCGACGTCGTGGGCTTTACGTCGATGACGTTCCAATATGACACCACCGTCGGCTTTGCCTATTTGACCAAGCAGTTCGACAGCCGCATTCGAACCGTGCTCGGCGGCTATCATGCCACGTTATTTTCCGAAAAAATCGCCGCCGGTCCCGACGCGACCCTGTGGGACTTCCTGGTGCGAGGCGAGGGCGACTTTGCTTTTGGAGAACTGCTGAACAGCGTCGAGTCCGAGGGGAAGGGGATGGAAAACATCCTCGGGCTTTCGTACAAAGAGGGAGACGGCTTCCGTCACAACCCGCCCCGGCCCCTCGAAGACCTGGACAAGATTCGCATCCCCGCCCGCGACAAGCGTCTAGCCAAGGGATTTCACATGTATTTCCGCCGCGCCGACGTCATCGAGACCTCGCGCGGCTGCCTCCATCTCTGCAACTTCTGCAGCATCCGAGAAATGTACGGCCGCTCGTTCCGCCTCTTCCCCATCGACCGCGTTCTGGCCGACATCGAGGACGCCTACAGCCGCGGCGCCCGCCATATTTTCTGCACCGATGACAACATCACCCTCGACATGGAACGCTTCGAGCAGTTGTGCGACGGCGTCATTGGCTTGAAGCTGAAGAACCTGATCTTTACTACGCAGGCCAGTCCGATTGGTTTCGCCAACCGGCCCGACGTTGCCAGAAAAATGGCGCAAGCAGGGTTCGTGTCTATCTTCCTGGGCATCGAGAATGTGTCGGTCAAGAACCTGAAGACGATGCACAAGCCCAACACCCTCGACACCATCCGGCGCGGTGTGGCCGCTCTGCAGAAAGAAGACATTATTGTCATCGCCGGCATTATCAACGGGCTTCCCGATGACGACCCGGAGAGCATTCGCGAGAACTACCAGTTCATCAAAGAAATGGGAATTTCCAGCGTCATGGATCAGATCATGACGCCCTATCCCAAGACCCCCTTGCGCGACGAAATGCTGGCCGATGATCGCATCGCGAATCTCTCCGATTTTCGCTGGTACGACGGTTACTTCAGCAATGTGCGCACCCATCAATTGACTCCCGCGGAACTGAACTTTGTGCGTTGGAAGATCCGCCGCGAGATCATCGGCATGTGGCGCGCTACCAGAGCCGACTGGAAGTTTTTCAAGGGATACACCTACGTCTGGGAGTTTGGCTTTCGCCATCTCGTGTGGCTGAATGAAAGGCTGCTCGAACTTGTTTTTGGCATCGAAGGCCGCTACAAGCTGCAGATGCGCCAATTCCTGCAACTGAATGATTTTGGCATTGACATCCCCGGCCGCCCAAGGGCCGATGCCTACCATCCGGTCTTCGGCGACAACGAGGATCCTTACCGCGACACCCGATGGAGCCTGCTCAAGCACCGCCTGCCTTTTTCCTGGCGCAAACGCCTGGCCAACGTGCCGGAGTCGGCGGATTCAGCTCGTGTAGGGACGGCCAAGCCGCTCGCGTAGGGGGGGCCGTAAAATCCACCCGTTTACTTCTTCTTCCCTTGCAGTTCGCCCGTGACTTCCACTCCCAGTTTCGTGCCCACCTCGTCGAGTGCCGCCTTCAGGTAATTCCTCAGACCCCAATCGTTCCCGTAATAGGGCCTCACCGGAACCGTTGCGATTTCGGAGTTGGTCTTTGGATCGATGAAATGTATGGAAAGAATCAAGTGATAGTGGTCGTAGTCGACCTGCACATCGGAAAACTTGATGTAGAGGTCGGTGCCCGCCGCGTTCTCATCCCCCTTTTCCTTGGCCCCGCTAATAGTCCGGCCGGGCAAGTACGTTACCTGCAAACTCCGCAAAAATTCGGCGTTCAAGGAACCAATGACGTCGGCCCACTCGGTCTTGGTGCTGTAGCCGTGGAACGCCCATTCATCGGGGTTCATATCGACCCACCCAAGGAAGATGTGGTTCATGTTCTTCATGTCCACGGTCGATTCCTTCGTCAGGTAACGCTTCACGGCGTGGCGCGCTTCCAGCGAAGTTGGGAACGAAATGCAGAGCAAGAGCAATATCGCCGTGACCGCCAATCGTTTCATGAGAGATCTCCCTATTCTTAACCACCGTTCAGGTTGCGATCCAAACGTCTACTTCTTCCTCTTCGTGTCCCCCGTAACGTTCAATTGCAGCTTGCCGCCCACTTCCTCCAGTTCTTTATCCAGGCAACTCACCAGGCCGCAAAGCCGACCGGTATACTTTTTGAGGGGAATCGATGCAATCTCGGAATTCGTCTTGGGGTCGATGAAGTGCACGGAAACTCTGAGGCGGTAGTCTCTGCCGAAGGCGGCGTCGGAAAATTTGATGTAGAGATCGTTGCCCGCCGCGTTCTCGTCCCCCTTGTCCTTGGCTAAGGTAATGGTTCGCCCAGCCAGGTATTTCGATTGGCACTTTTGCTGAAAGGTTGCATTCGCGTTGCGAATCACATCAGCCCAGTCTGCCTTGGAGTAGCCCAACTCCGCAAAGTTATAGGGGTCCAAATCGACCCATCCGAGAAAGATGTGGTTCATGTTACTCATGTCGACGCTCGGCTTCTTGTCGCGCGCCATCAGGGATGCCGGCAGAGCCATGCAAAACAGCAAGAGGGAGGTAACAACAATGCGTTTCATTCAATAGTCTCCTTGGTTTGGGTCGTACTATTACAAATCATTTTGCGGAAGAGCTGAACGCAGTTGTTACCACCCTTGCAAAAATCGCAAGCGTGGGACAGCCCGAGTTTCAGTTTGGATGCAGCCGAAAGTGTGGGCCAGCCCCCGATTCCAGTTAATCCTTGGTCAGGTGCATTGCCTTCCCCTTTGTATCTTCCGCCTTAAGGCCCTTGGAAAAACTGCCGTCCAGGACTTTGTCGCCTGCGGCAGTAAGCACGGCAGAATACGCTACATCGCCGTAGCTGGAAAAGAGCAGGAAGACGCGGTTCCCACTTACCACTCCGTGAACGTCCCACTTTTCGCATTGGCCCCTCAGCGCTCGGCTGCCCTCGGCCTGATTAAGGATAAGTTCTCCCCAGTCGCCCCCATGCCAAGTTCCATTGACGTTGATTGCCGCCGGCTCTGTATGCCCGTCCAGCCAAGTCTTTCCAGACCTGGCCCAGTCCGGCTCCATCCGGGCAAGAGACGCCGCGTTAGTCTTTCCCGTCTCCGGCGGCACTTGGTGGACTTCTCCAAGTCCAACCCATGCGCCCATCACGACTTTCAGCTGAACGTAGCTTGCCTCTCCTTCCTTGGCATCAATTGTCAGCGTATTTTCCCTCTTCCCAGCAAGAATCCTGGAACCCTCTTTGTTCGAGCTGATCGTGTGCTGGCCCGGGGGCACCAGCAGTTCAACATAATTGCCGTTATGCAAATACGCGACAAGGAATCCGTCGTAGATCACGGGGGGCTTAATGGCCTTTCCTTTGTATGCCTTTTCGCGGTACACCACAATCTTCGCCATCTTCTCGCCCGATGTTTCCGAGCTCGTAGCGGGTATCTGTCCAGCAGTGGCGGGGGCCTTTCCGGCCACGGCGGTCTCTGGTTTAGCGCCACTTGAATCCTGGCCGTAAACGATACCTATCCACAGCAGGACTAATAACAACCGTGACGTGTATTTCATCCGGAATCTCCTTTTTGACCTCGAAAACGGCAACATCATACACCCACCATCGCCTGATGGCGACATTGCGAAACGATTTCTCTATCGGAGCACTCCCGGCGGCCTGCCACCCGCACCGCCGTGGCAGCGCCGAGTAATGAGGCGGTATGTTGATTTCGTAAGCCTCGGCATCAGTTTTCATTAAGCTGGTTGCCCTTCGCATCAAAGGCACCAAGCGTTTGTTCCATCACCTGCACTTTTCCGCCGGCGAACTTCAACAGCGCAGGAAAACCTGTCGGCGAGCCTTCCACTTGGCCCCACGAGGTCACGATCCCTCTGTCTTGCCGCGGGAACCAGGTCTCTACCTTGACGCCGTTTTCCTCAGCGGTCGTAATTTTGACTGGGCTGCCCACCACGCTGAAGGCCTGCTCTTCGGTCATGCCCGCAAGCACCTTGTGCTCGCCGATGGCCTTCCGCACCTCTGCCGGCCATTCCGGATGTTCGTCCTGAAGCGGAACTTTGGAGAACGTCCGGTTGAAAGCTTTGGTAAAGTCGTCCAGGTTTTGGATGTGGATGAAGTCAACGAGCATTTCGTAGTCATGGGGCGAGACTCCTTCCATCCATACCTGCACCGTGTCGCCCTCAAACAGTAGTTTTCCGTAGTGCACGGCATCGTTGGGAGAAAATCCCCAATAGACGCTATCTCTTTTGTGCTTTGCGGGCAGGGCAAGCTTCCGCTCAGCGGTGGACCCAGCCGGCGAGACCTCAAGCAGAGATTCCACGTGGTGGATGGCCTTGGCAATCCCCCATCGTCCTCTGCCGTACCGGCAAGGAACGTCGACCCGGAGATACAACGTACCCGCGATCATATTTTTGGCACTATCGCGGTCTTGCTTGGATAACTCCGCCGTGACTGCCAGAGGTGCAAGGAGAACAATCAATAGCGCCGCGCCTGTACTCCATCGCAATTTCATAGCGAGTAGCTCCTTAGGACGAGATATCGCGCACGCCTCCCGACAGTTGGCGACCGGTTCTGCGCGGGAGCGCACTCACTCCGCCAATCCCAACGAAGTTCGGGCTTGGACAGCCTCTTGGCTACTGTTTGGTCAGGTGCATGGACTTGCCCTTCGTCTTCTCACTCATGAATCCCTTGGAGTAAGACCCGTTAAGGCTGGAATCGCTTTCGGCGGTCAACTCGGCGGAATACACAACTGTGCGATGACTGGAAAAGAGAAGGAACACCTGCCTGCCGCTGACGACGCCCGTGATGTCCCAGCCGTCGCCTCTTCCGGTCACGTCTCTGGTGCCCTGAGCTTGATTCAGGACAATCTTGCCCCATTCCTTGGCATGCCAGTCACCGTTCACATTGACTGCAGCAGCCTCGCTGTGGGCGTCGAGCCATGCTTTGCCCTTCGTTTCGAGATTCTTCGCACTCAGGCCAACGGCAAGAATAAGGACCACGCTAACAGCCAATAGCAGAAAAAGACTCTTTTTCATTTTCGACTCCTTGATTGCATCACCGTATTCTGGAAGTCGTAGAACAGTTCCGGAGGCATTTTAGCACTCGGAAGAACCGTTCCCGTGATCGCAGGGGATCACTGAACCAACTCAGTCAGGGTTTGTTTACGAAGAGCATGGCTGGAGTGAATAATTCCAATCGACGGAATGCAGCAGTACGAACGTCGTCCCTCGTGATCCTGATGGTTAACTTGAGTAGCCAACGCCCTGGCTAGCCGGCGGCTGCGCGGTTTGGCGTCTTTCTCAAATCCGCCGTTTCCCCGGCAGTGACTTCCTTGAAAAGCGCAGGCAAGCTTTGCGCGTCCTCCACCGACTTGCCGAAGCGGGCAGATTCGTACGCGCGGGTAAACCGGGCAACCTTCTCCTGCAGTGCCGTTTCCTGAATAGCGGCGACGAAATCCAGCGGCGTTTGTGACGGCAACTTGCGCCAGCCCAGTCGCGCCATGCGGTCGACCATCCGGTCATACCACAGCGCGGCCGCTTGGCGCGGGGCGCGCTCGGGATGCGCTCGCAGACTGCGGGCACGCAGTCCGCCGATCAGCTGCCGGACATTCCATAGCGCCAGCAGCACTGCCGTCAAGGCGATGAGCCCGCCCAACCATCGCACGGGAAAAGCCGTGAAGTGGTCGTGCGCGCGCCGCGCCCATCGCAGCATAGCGCTATGTTGCCGCTCGATCCACGCGCGAACCTGTTCCAAGAAAAGCCGGGCGCTGGCGGCCGCATCCTTGCTTAATGTGCGCTGGTGGCCGACATCGTAGTTGATAATCCACTCGCGCCAAAACGATGCCGCCGCGTCCAGGTAGAGATCCATCCGCGACCACCCGGTTCGCGCCGCCAGGCTCGCCGCGGGAGTCGGATCGAAGCTGATCCAACCCGACCCAGGGAAATAAGCCTCGACCCACGAATGGGCATCACTGGCCCGCACCACATACTGGCCGGTTAGATCGTTATATTCCCCGCCGCGAAAGCCCGTCACCATTCGCGACGGAATGCGCAGCGAGCGCAGCATCACCGCCATCGAACTGGCGAAGTACTCGCAGTGGCCTCTTTTCCGCTCGAACAGGAAATGGGCGAGAGGATCCGCCGGCACGCTGCTCGGCAACTCCAGCGTGTAAGCGAAGCGGGTGGATAGATACCGCTCCATAGCGACCGCCTTCTCGTAGTTACTAGGAGCCTGCGCCGTGATATCCTCCGCCAATTTCGCAATGCGAACATCGAGCCGCGGCAGTTTCAGATACCGGTCCATTTCCCCCGGTGCGGTGTTCGCCGCCAGACGAAGCTCGTCGGTGTCGATTTCAGGCAGTTGCGATTCGGCTTCGTAGCGATTGATCGGGTGCTCGGCATCGACGTCATAGACCGCTCCTCCGGCGTCCGTACTCACCTGCCGGAACGTTCCTGTGAGACTCCGCGGCCACTCTGCCAGGAAAAATACGTTGGTTCCAATCGGCTCCATCAGAACGCGATAACGAATGGATCGGCTCGCGACGACGGACGCGGTACGCGGGTTCGCCACAGGCCCCAGCCGATAGCTTCCGTCTCCCCCTGGTCGCACTTCGGCTTGTGCAAATGAATTCGACCAGACCCGGCCGTCAAAATTGTCGAGCGCGACTCCACGCCACTTCAAATCGTATGCACCGTGCAGATCGTTCCGGATCTCGATGTGCATGACGGCCGCACTGGACTGCTGAATCTGTCCGATACGGCCCAGTTGCACGCGATCGGTGAAACCGGTGGAGACATCGCTCGCCGGAGTGTAGGCGGTCAAGTAGCGTGATGTAACGCGAGGAAGCAGGAAGAAGATCAGGAAGCTCCCCGCCAGAATCATCAGCATGAGCGCCGGAGCAATCGCCAGCAGTGCGTGGGCCATGCGCTGGGTTGGAGAAACAACGCTGGACGAGGCCGCGCGCGCATCCTGTGCGTGCGTTGGCTCGCTGGCGACGGAGTGCTGCATTTCCATCAGCACAAACGCGACAATGGCAATCAGCAGGAAAACCGCAAAAGAAAAAAAAAATACGCTGCCAACCGTAAGCACGGAGGCGGCCAGCACCATCAGAAACGAGAGCACCGCGAGGGTGTAATGGTCGCGCGTCCGCTGCAACGAGAAGAGCCGGACGACCATGGCGAAGAGCACAAGGTGAACCGTGGCTGCCAGAAAACCGCGTGAAAGAAAAAAGTAGTCGGCAAGATAGATGAAGACGTAAATCAAGGTCAGGACGCTGGTCCAGCGTTCCGGGATGACAAACTCGCGCCGCGTCAGAAGCTGGATTCCGCGGAGCCCAAGCGCCAGGCTCACCAGAATCACCGCCGGCGGATCCAGCCCTCCCGTCAAGGCCAGAGTGCTGAAGCCGCTGAGCACTAGCAGATAAAGCGCAACATTAAAGTAGCGCTCGATGGCCTTGGCCATGGTGATGGCGCCCGGGTTGACAGAAGCTTCAGTCACGAGACCCTTCTATTGTTGGCGAAACCGGCGCGGAAGGGAAGTGTCCGCGGTAACAAGATGGCCTGTCGAGCCAAAGTTTGCCGGAAGCGCCGGGCGTCTCCGCTCCGGCCGCACCGGCGAGACGCCCATCCCTCGACTTGTTTACAATACCTGCCCATGGACTATCTTCTGAAAACTGAGCCAACGGTGTATTCCTTTGCGGATCTTGAGCGCGAGAAGACCACGATTTGGGATGGGGTGACAAATCCGGCGGCCGTGAAGCATCTGCGCGAAATGAAGCCCGAAGAGCGGCTGGTGATTTACCACACCGGCGACGAGAAGAGCGCGGTAGGAACGGCGTCGGTGGTAACGGTGGATGCAAGCGATCCCAGAAATCCGCAGGTGAAGATTAAAGTTGGAAAGGCGATCGCAAAGGCGAAGACGCTTGCAGAAATCAAGGCACGGGCGTCGTTCGCGGATTCTCCCCTCGTGAGGCAGGGACGATTGAGCGTAGTGCCGCTAACCGCGGCGCAATACAGCTGGCTGGTAGGGGAGTGAGGTCAACTTCACCGTAGCGCCTGCATCTTGCCGCCGAGAGGGCGGCGCCGCAGTCGGCCGTCACGGTGTTCGGAGACACGGATTCTGAAGTGCTCTCTGGGACGTTCCCTGGGGGGGCGATCAAATGTTCGGGGGTACCCCCCTCCCCCTGCCTATTAGAATCATAGAGTTATAGGCTATAACACTCAAAATCTTTCAGTTTAAAGGACTTATATGCAAAATATTCCGGATTAAGGAGTTAGGGTTGTATTGGTGGTACCGTTAGTACGCAGCATAAGGTGGTAACTCTTTCAGTTAGTCCCCGAAACTTGAAAAGGCGCGGCCAATGGCCACGCCTTAGTTCCTTAACTCTATATAGAAGTAGTATATCAAATCGGAAGGGAACAACGGACAAGTTCCAGAGATTTATATTCGGAACGCTTTCAGCGAGTTAGCTGGATTTTGTAACTTTTGCCCCCTTGACAGAACTTTCCCAACGTAATGTGGACATAGCGTCAAGGCTGTGAACGATAGACGGTGACGCCGCCTACCATGGTCCACAAAACCTTGGCATCCTTCAGTTCCTCGGGTGTAACCGTCAGAAGGTCGCGATCGATCAGCACAAGATCGGCTTTCATGCCCGGCGCGAGCGATCCGATTTTGTCCTGCTGGTTTAACGCCCGCGCCGAATTTCGGGTGTAGGCGTAGAGCATTGCTTCGCGCGGCATGTCTTGAGCGGCATCGAGCACGCCTTCCGGTCCCTTACGGGTTTCGGCCTGGTAGATCGCCTCAAACACATTCGGACTGGAAACCGGCCAGTCGCTCGCCCCCGAGATGATGGCGCCGGCATCAAGAAGCGAGCGCGCCGGATACTGCCACCGATACAACTCCGGATCGAGGTACGGCTTGAGCAATTCAATCGTGTCCGGTTCCGCAGCCGCCCACAGCAACTGGAGCGCCGCGATCGCGCCAAGCTGCCGGAAGCGGGGGAAATCCTCGGGGTCGGCCACCTGAACATGGGTTAGCGTGTGGGGAAGGCCGCTGTTACCGTTGGCTTTCCTCGCCGCTTCGATTCCATTGAGTGTCTCCTTCACCGCGCGATTGCCTAAGGCGTGAACATGCACGATCAAACCGTGTTTATCGGCCAGGGTTGCTAGCTCGGCAAAGCGCGCCGGATCGAACAGCAAGTCTCCAGACTTCCCCGTGTTCCGATAAGGCTTGGTCATCGCCGCCGTCTGCGATGGATACTCCATCACACCATCGGCGAACACCTTAATACCCGGAAGAGTCAGATTCGGCAGGTTGGCATATTCCCGCCGGATCTTTTCGACGGCCTCCAACTCCTTTGCCGGATCGTTGCGAGGATTGACTACCGGAAGCGCGACCACGTGCACGGTGAGCTCTCCGTGCTCGGCCAGGCTGCGGTAGGTGGCCAGGAAAGGCGGCTCGGCCGCGGCATCGAGCCAAGCCGTGATTCCCAGGCTGTGCAGATACCGGACAGCCGCTCGTCCGCCCTCGAGATACCGCTCCTGGGATGGCGCCGGGACCACAGCCTCGATCTTCTCCCGGCCGGCATCGACGGCGAAACCATTAGGCTCACCGCTGGAGTCAAGCCCGTAGTAGGCCCGTTCTGACGGCGAAAGACGGCTTAAGAAATCTTTGGTGACTCCAGCCCGCCGGAGCAGGGCCCGATTGGCCCAGCCGGTGTGGCCGTCCATTCCGCCGAGAAACACCGGCACGTCAGCGTAGGCTCCGCCGCTGAAGCGGGCATTGAGTTCGCTAGTTTTGGACCAGTAGACCAAAGGCATCCCGCTGATGAAGAGGACATCGCCGCGCATGCCCTTGCCGCTCTTCTTCGCGTCGGCGGCAAACGTGACCAGGGCGTCCATGGAAGGCATTTCATTGGCGACATCGGCGGAGATCAGGGCGAGACCACCTTCGATGGGATGTGCGTGGCTGTCGATGAAACCGGGGAGCAGGAACTTCCCGTGCAGGTCGACTCGCGTGGCGCCGGGATCGATGGCGGAGACCTCGGCCAGGCTGCCGACCGCCACGATCCTGTCGCCGCGAATGGCGACCGCTTCGGCGTAAGGGTGATCAGGCACGCCCGTGAATACTTTGGCATTGAACAGCACGCGTGCGGTCTTGTCGGCCCCTTGGCCCCATGAAACCGATGCAAAGCAAAACACGGCAACTAGTACAAGAAAGCCACGACCCAGGTTCCGTTCCCGCATTTCGATCCTCCCTTTGTTTACTGGATTATAGTAAGGTTTATCTCGTCGGCGCGCGAGTGTTTAGAGCAGTTCTCGATTTCCTGGAGAGTGAGGGCAAGAAGGGAAGGGCACGGCTTCAGCCGTGCCGCTCAGGGCCAATAGAAATGCGGGCTTTAGCCCCTGAGAGCCCACACTCTACACCATTGGGAGAAATGCTCTAGCCGATTCTAAATAGGAACGTCGAGGGATTTCGGCGGTTCCGGTTGTTGGACGCGGGTATGAGGAGGGAACTTGGCGACAAAAGGCACGGCAACCTTCTGCACGGAGCAATCGAAACAGCTGTATCAGCGCGCGAATCGCATCCTGGTCGAGGGCGGAAGCTCTCCTTCCCGCGGGCCGGCGAACTATGGCGAGTATCCGATTTTCATGCAGCGGGGGCAGGGATCTCGTTTATACGATGTGGATGGAAACGAATACATCGACTGGATGATGGGTTTCGGCGCGCTTCCCCTGGGTCATGCGGATCCGGAGGTAACGCAGGCAATCGCGGAAGGCGCAGCCACCGGCGCTCATTTCGCGACCGCAACCGCGATTGAACTCGAAGTCGCCGAGTTGCTGCAGCAGATCGTGCCCAATGCCGAGGTTGTCCGCTTCGCCAACACCGGAACCGAGGCGGTGATGGCCGTGCTGCGGCTGGCGCGCGCCTCGACCGGAAGGCCGAAGATCCTGAAGTTCGAGGGCCACTATCACGGCTGGTACGACGATGTTCTCGTCGCCTCGAACCCACTGCCGCCCTCGGCGGTGGGGTGGCGCAGCGATCCGGTCATGATTGCCGATAGTTCGGGCCTGAATCGCCACGCGCTCGATGACACGATCGTCGTTCCCTGGAACGATCTTGTTTCCCTGGAGCGGGCAATTCAAAACCACCCCGGACAGATCGCGGCCGTGATCACCGAAGGCGTGATGGCGAACATGGGAGTGATTCCGCCGGACGAGGGTTACCTGGAGGGTTTGCAGAAACTGGCCCGCCAGCACGGCATTCTCTTCATCCTTGACGAAACCGTGACCGGGTTCCGCATTGCGGCTGGCGGCTGCCAGGAATACTATCGCCTCTCGCCTGACATTGTTACGTTCGGAAAAGCGCTGGGCTGCGGACTCCCCGTGGCCGCCTTTGCCGGACGCGCCGAGGTGATGAGCGCATTAGCCAGCGGAGGCGTCTTGCATTACGGCACGCATAACGCCTCGCGCATCGGACTGCATGCGGCGCGCGCCAGTCTCGGCAAGCTGACTCGAAACGGCGGTGCTTTGTTCAGACAAATACGGGAACTGGCCGACGAATTCGCGACCGGGATGAGCGAACTTTTTCTCCGTAAGGGAACACCGGCGATCGTGCAGCGCGTCGGCCCGATGTTTCAAATCATGTTCACCGAGCGGAAGCGTATCCGCGACTATCGGGAATTTTGTCAGCATGTCGACCGCAAAAAATATCAGCGCTTGTCTCTGAAGTTATTTGAATACGGGGTGTACACAAGTCCCGCCGCGACGCTGCACTCGATTGTGACCGCCGCCCACACAGCCGAAGACGTTAAGCTGACCCTCAGTGCGATGGAGCGCGCTCTGGAGGCGCTGGGGTAAGCGGCAGAACAACAAGCTGCGGAAGAACTCAGGTTTCGATCTCAGGGACAATGCAGCCCCGGAGGGGCGACCTAACTTGGCCCAGCGCTTCAGCGCCGGGAAAGGTGGAAAAAAATGACTCAAGTCCCGGAGGGACGACCGAGATTTCACGCATACTCTCTGGGGCTGGGCGTCGAACGTCGACTTTTCCGCAAGCTGTTCAGCCGTGCCGCCCCGAGCCATTTTCAGTACTGAGGTGTCTCCTATGGATATGAGCGAAGTCCGCAATCGAGCAGGGCAAGTGCTGTCACTGGAGGGCAAGGTCGCCATAGTGACGGGAGCCGCATCGGGAATCGGCCGTGAGATCGCGGTGCGTCTGGCGGAAATGGGAAGCGCGGTTGCCGTTCTCGACAAGAACGCGGAGGGCGGAATGGAGACTGTCATCGAAATCGAGCGCAGTGGAGGGAAGGCCATGGCGATCCCGTGCGATGTTCGTCTGCGCTCCGATTGCCAGGAAGCGGTGAATCGCACGGCTGCTGCCTATGGCCGAATTGACATCCTTTGCAACAATGCCGGCATCGCCCTCCGAAAAGACGTGCTGGCATTGGAAGAAGAAGAGTGGGACGCGGTCCTCGATGTAACCCTGAAAAGCGCGTACCTGCTGTCGCGCGAGGCGATTCCGCACATGATTCGCAACGGCGGCGGCGCGATCGTCAATACCGGTTCGGGATGGGCATTAAAGGGCGGACCGAAGGCGGCTTCCTACTGCGCCGCGAAAGCCGGCTTGCTCAACCTAACGAGGGCGATGGCCATCGACCATGGCAAAGACAACATCCGCGTCAACTGCGTGTGCCCGGGCGATATCGACACTCCGATGCTGGCCAGTGAGTGCCGTCAACTGGGCGAGAACCCCGAGCAGTTTATGAAGGAGGCCGCCAGCCGTCCACTGCACCGCGTCGGCACTCCCGGTGATGTCGCCAACGCCGTGCTGTTTCTCGTCAGCGAGATGTCAACCTGGATCACCGGCGCTCACCTCGTCGTGGACGGTGGCGGCCTTGCCTGAGGTGGTTATGCGACCCTAGGAGAGCGGCAGCACCTTCCTCTTGTAAACCGTATTCGCCAACGTCGCCATCGCGATATACCAGGCGAGCAGGCCGGTGATAAAAATCTCCCACCCGGCAACTGGCGCCCCGAGTTTGCCGACGACTACGAAGTCCAGCAAAATGAAGGCCAGCAGAAGCAGCCAGAATAGGACTGCTAAGAACTTTCCGACGCCATGAACCGCCACGCAAAAAGCGAGTGTGAACAGCGTCCACATGAGGAAGAACCCAAGTTCCTCGGGATGCCCCGCCGGGATGCCCGTCTTCGGCTGCACATACAGCAGCACGAACAGCGACCACCAAAAGGCGCCGTAGGACATAAAAGCAGACCCGCCGAAGATGCTTCCTTTTCGGAGGTCCACGATTCCCGCGATGAATTGCGCCGTGCCTCCGAAGCAAATGGCCAGTGCCAGGGTCGGCCCGGCGCTCCAGAATCCGACGTTGTGCAAGCCTGTCGCCATCGTTGTCAAGCCGAATCCCATGAGCCCTACTACGGCCGGATTCGCCCACCACTCCTTCAACATCCCGCTGTCGGTTACCTCTGCCATAGTTGTTCTCCTTGATGGTTGTTCGTCTTTATCCCGAACCGAGAGGACCACGGTTAGCCAGCTTCGGTGGAGTGCTGTATCTCTGCTCCCGCTCTGCCATCTTCCGTCCCCTTGCTGCCCGGGTCGACGCGGCAGCGATTGCGCAAGGGTCCACCGCAAACTGCGGTTCCGTACCTTGTCGAGCAGAAGGGCAGATTGTCGGTGCACCCTCCCACAATATCTGTGAAACCTTTCACAATTTTCCGGAAAAAGTGTTTCTTCACCCGTTTATCCCCGGTGCAATATACCGCCGCGCTGTGAAAACTCTCACGGAAATTGCCCTGAGATTTGCCCTACAGTTCAGGTCAAGGGGTGTGGGTGCCTGCCATGAAAGATAGTGCCAAAGACCCGCTGTTCACGGTCAATGGGGTGTTGCTGTGGACGATCTACGCCGTCGTCTGCGCCTCGATCCTATTCTCGCTCGATCCCGAATGGGTAGCCTGGGCCGCCCCGCTGGGCTTTGGAGGCTCGCTCTATGCTTCCGATCCGCCTGCGGCCTCCGCCCAGCTCGGTTTATCTCGCGATTTGCTCCCGTGGGCCTATCTATACGGCTGCGTGGCCCTCCTCGCCATCACGCTTTTCGACCTGGTCCACAGCCGGCAGCGCTTCAAATGGCTGTCGGGGTTGAAGGCGGAATGTGAGCATGGAAGCGTCGCCCGGCTCCGCACCTTTCTGAAGTCCTGCCTGACGTTTACTTTCAGCCGTTGAACTCCCCATCCCCGGGTGCTATCGTGCTCCACGGTGCAGCCGCCTATCCTTGCCAAAAACGTTTTGCCGCCCTTCGTCACTGCCGTGGACCTCTTTCAGGGCACCGCGCAGCGCGACGCACGGAAGATTTCCAGCCTGTCCACCGAAAAGCAGTTTCCCAGGGGAACCAGGATCTTCGGTGAAGGCGAATCGGCCGACGCGGTTTACGTCCTGAGGAGGGGCATGGTCAAGCTCTCTTCCCTTTCCGACAAGGGCCGAGAAACCATCCTGCACATCCTCAAGCCCGACGAAGTTTTCGGCGAACTTCTTCTCTCCGAGCAGCAGCGGCCCTTCACCGCCGTGGCCCTCGAAGATTCTCTGGTCACCATCATTTCCAAAGAGTCCTTTGTCGAACTTCTGTCGACCGTCCCCAGCGTAGCCCTGACCTTCATTCGGCTGCTCTCGAAAAGATTGGCCTCGGTAGAGCGAGGCTTGGCGGAATTTGGTCACACCTGGTCCTACCACCGCCTGGCGCGAGTGCTCCTGCAGTTGGCGGAGGACTACGGAAAGGAAGTTCCTAGCGGCACTCTGATCAACGTCCGCCTGACCCATGAAGATCTGGCCAACTTGATTGGGACCAGCCGGGAGACGGTCACGACACAACTCAACCGGTTCACCCGCATGGGCGTCCTGAAACGCGACGCCAGACGTTTCATCGTGGCCAAGTCGAAGCTGACCGATTTTGTTCGCTCCGACGATCTTCGATTGATGAATTTCCCCGGTTCCGCTAAAGAACCCTAGTATCGTGTCCCGGAGATACGCAGCACTAGTCCGCAGGCATATTTTATGCACCGCCCAAGGGTGGACGCTGCAAGCAAAATGCATGGGTCCTTCGCTTCCCTCAGGATGACAGGATTGACTTATGTCAAAAACTTCTGCGACCCGCGGTTCAAGCTCTTCGCAGGTACGGAATCTCTTTAGGCTGCCAAACGCAGCACGGTTCTTCGGCGAACACATCTCCCGTCAGAGCGTAAGCCCGTGCCCGCGATCCACCGCAGACCTCGCGAAATTCACAAATACCGCACTTGCCCTTCAAGTTCTTGCTGTCACGCAGAGAGACAAAAAGCGGCGAGTGCCGATAGATCTCCGTCAACGACTCCCGGCGAACGTTTCCCGCGGAGACCGGCAAGAACCCGCTGGGGAAAACTTCTCCAAGATGAGAGATGAAGACGAAGCCCTTGCCGTCATTGATCCCGCGCGGCGCGCGTCCAATCCCGTCTGCGGTACCCGTGCCGGCCATCGGGGGCGGCGGCTGGCCGTTGCCCTTTCGCTTCTCTTCCGTCCGGCGTTGAAGGAGGAAGCGGCGGTAGTGTTGTGCTTCCGTGCTCTTGATATCAAATTTCACCCGGCCTGAGGTCTGGTGGAGTTTTTCAAAGACCTGTTCGAACTCCTCGGCCGAGAGGAGGTCGATGGCGGACCCGCGGCCAGTCGGCACCAGGAAGAAGACACTCCACAGCACGATATCGAGTTGTTCGAGCAACGCAATCGTTGCGTCCAAATCCTGCAAGTTGTGTCTAGTAATCGTGGTGTTGATCTGAACCGGAAGCCCGATCTCGCGCGCCCACCGCACCGCGTCCAGTGTCCACTGATACGAACCGGGAACCCGGCGAAATGCGTCATGAATTTCGGCAGTAGGTCCGTCCAGGCTGACGGCCAGCCGCGCCAGACCACACTGTTTCAGGCGGCGAATGGCTTCCTGCGTCAGCAGCGGCGTGGCGCTCGGGGTAAGGGAAATTCGCACACCGTGAGTGCAGGCGTATTCGACCAACTCGAAGACGTCAGGACGCTTCAGCGGATCGCCTCCGGTGAGCACAAAGACCGGGGCTCCCAAGGCCGCGACCTCGTCAATCAGGCGCTTGGCCTCGTCGGTGCTCAGTTCGAGACGGCTGCGGATGGGCTGGGCGCATGCGCGGCAGTGAACGCAGGCGAGATCGCATGCCTGGGTCGTCTCCCAGATCACAATGAATGGGCGTTCATCAAAATCGAGTCGCGGTTCCAAGTCGGTCCCCTGTTCGCGATACTAGCTGCGGTAATTACGACAAGTACAGACTGACAGACGTATCCGAGGACGCCTATGACTAATGTCACGGCTGGCGCTTCAAAAGGCGTGAAGGCAGGGAAGGTCGTGTACCGCTGGACTCAGTCCTTTCTCCGCCGGGACCCTCCGGTACAATAGCGATCGTGCCCGAATCCACATTCACCCCTGGACAGACGCTCGCGAAGGTTGCCATCTTCTCTGTGTTAACTGACAACGAGCTGGGTTTCCTTGCCCAACGCGCCATCCCGCGCCACTACGCGGCGGGCGAAACCGTGTTCGGGGAAGGCGAGCCCTGTTCCGGACTCTATGTGGTCGAGCGCGGCCAAGTGCGCATTTTCAAGAGCTCCGCCAGCGGACGCGAGCAGGTACTGAGCGTTGATGGCCCGGGGAGTTCCATCGCCGAGTTACCCGTTTTCGATGGAGGGAGCTACCCGGCCTCGGCCGCCGCGATCGGCGACGCCGCTCTTCTTTTCGTGAGCAAACAGGATTTTCAAGCGCTCTGTCTAGCTCATCCCCAGGTTGCGCTTAAAGTGCTGCGGGTAGTCGGTACGCGCCTGCGCCGCCTGGTCGGCATCATCGAAGAACTCTCATTCACCACCGTGCGCCACCGCCTGGCGTCCTTTCTAGTACGTCTTGCCCAGAAGGAAGGCAAGCGCACCGCCGAAGGCGTGGAAATCACCGTGCCCGTCAGCAATCAGGAATTGGCGTCGCAAATTGGCACCGTGCGCGAGCTAGTATCCCGCAATCTCTCGCGGCTGCAAGCGGAGGGAATGATCAAAATCGATGGCCGCAGCGTCACAATCTGCGATTGGAAGGCCCTCGAAGCCGAACTGCAGTCTGCCGAATAACCTTTTCAAAAGTTAGTTCGCGGTCGCCGTGACAAAAGTCATCGGCACGGCTCCGCCACTCCGCTATCTTTGGAATATCAAGCGTGGCATCAGGCATGGAGCCGGGCCACGAGGAGAATTTCATGAGTGTTACTGCTGAGAAAACCGTTCGCGAATTAGTCCTGGAAAACCCCGCCGCCACCCGCGTATTTGAAAAGCTGGGCATCGACTACTGCTGCGGCGGCCACAAGTCGCTTGAAGAAGCCTGCCGCACCGCGAATCTCCCGATGGACGAGGTGCTGGATTCGCTCGAACTAGCCGAGCAGTCGGCGCGCGCCGTGCAAAAGGACCGCGACTGGCCAACCGAGCCGCTGGCCGACCTGGTCGCGCACATCACCAACACCCATCACAAGTACACGCGCGAGGAGATTGTTCGCCTCGGACCGTTGTTCGACAAGGTCTGCTCCGTGCACGGCAACAACCACCCCGAACTGCCGCAAATGCGCGTCAGCTTTCAGGGCCTGGCCCAGGAACTGACCCTGCACATGATGAAAGAGGAAAAGGTTCTGTTCCCGTACATCGTGAGGATGGAAGAGTCCGTGATCCAGAAGGAGCCAGTGTTGCCGTCGCCTTTCGGCAGCGTGCAAAACCCGGTGACGATGATGATGCAGGAACACGACTCCGCCGGCGACGCACTGCGCGCAATGCGTGAAGCCAGCGCGGGCTATACTGCCCCGGGCGATGCCTGCATCAGCTTCCAGACTTTATACCGAGCCTTGGCAGTTTTTGAGGCCGACCTCCATCAGCATATCCACCTGGAAAACAACATCCTCTTTCCGCGTGCGATCGCCATGGAACCCGCTACGGCGAAGAACGGAAGCGTGCATGTCTGCACTGGCCACACGCATTGAGACGAACGCGGGCCGGGCGCTCACGCCGGAGGAGATCTTCGAGATCACGCGCGCCAGGGAGACCAGCCTGTCCCGCCTACTGATGCTCTACATCGGCACCGGCCTCGTTTTCATGCTGCTGCCCGGGACCTTCCTGGGGGTCTGGAACCTGATCGCCATCAGCAGCCGGCGCGCGGCCGATTCTGTATCTCCGGCCTGGATTCAGGCGCACGGCCACGCCCAGATCTTTGGCTGGATCGGCACCTTCATCCTGGGCATCGGTTTCTATTCCATACCCAAGTTGCGCCGGATGAAGTTGTTTGCGCTATCGGTAGTATGGTCGTCCTGGGCGCTATGGACCTCCGGCGTCACGCTGCGCTGGCTGACCGGCGGCTACCAGTGGCACTGGCGAGTGCTGCTGCCGCTCTCGGCGGTGCTCGAATTGGCTGCGTTTGTGATTTTCTTTCGCACCGTTTCCGGCCACCGTCCTCAAGACTCGGGCAAGGGTAAAGAAAAATTGGACGCGTGGGTGTGGGTGGTGATTGCGGGATCGATCGGTCTGCTGCTCACACTCCTCATCAACCTCGGAGCTTCCTTGTTTCTCGCCCTACGCGGCGCGTCCCCCGAACTGCCGCCGGATTTCGACCAGCGCTTTCTCGTGCTCCAGACCTGGGGTTTCCTTGTCCCCTTCGTGTGGGGATTCAGCGCCAAGTGGCTCCCGGTCTTTCTTGGATTGCGCCCGGTGCGCGGGCGCGTGCTGCTGCTGGCCGTCGCAGTGAATTCCGCCGGCGTGATTGCCGCCATGGCGGGATGGATGAGAGCGGCGGTATTTTTGTTACTGGGCGGGATCGTCGTTGCAATCTGGGCCCTCCGCTTCTTCGAGCGTACCCAGCAGCCGGCAAAGGTGAAGGGAGTGCACGCGAGCTTTCCGATATTCGTGCGCTTGGCGTACGTCTGGGCCATGGTCGCGGCCGCGCTGGGAATCTGGGCCAGTTGGGTCGAGGACTCTCACGGCATCTGGGGTGCATCGCGCCACGCGTTGACCGTCGGCTTCCTTGCAACGATGGTGTTCAGCGTGGGCCAGAGAATTCTGCCCGCATTTTCCGGAATGCGATTGCTATTCAGCACCAAGCTAATGTTCCTGGCGCTCCTGACTCTCAACGCCGGATGCCTGCTGCGCGTCAGCTCTGAAGTTCTCGCCTATCAGGGCTTTGCCGGTTGGGCGTGGGCATGGCTGCCTGTGTCCGCGCTGACTGAAATGACGGCGGTCACGCTCTTTGCTGTGAATTTATTCGCTACCTTTGCGCAGCGCCCGCCTTCCGCGCCGGCATAACATATCGTGAAGCGATATAATTAAACGACAATTCAATAATTTGTTAAGAAAGGTTCTTGTTCATGTCTTATAGAAAGCTGTGGATTGCCTTAGGGTTTGTAATGACGATTTCCTTCGCGGTTCTGGGCGGAGTGGGAATCAAGGTCCTCAAGAGCGCTCCGCCAATCCCCTCGCAAGTAGTCACAAGCGATGGCCGCGTATTGTTCGACGGCGCCGCCATTCACGACGGCCAGGGAGCCTGGCAGTCGATCGGCGGCCAGGAGGTAGGCACGGTTTGGGGACACGGCGCGTATATTGCCCCCGACTGGAGCGCCGACTGGTTGCACCGCGAGTGTGTGTTCATCCTCGACCACTGGGCAAAGGAATCGGGCGCTGCCGATTACGCAGCCTTAGGTCTAGAGCAGCGAGCCGCACTGCAAGCGCGTCTCCAGCAAGTCATGCGGCACAACACCTATGATCCCGCGACCGGCCAGATCACGCTCGATCCCGTTCGCGCCCAGGCATTCGACGAACTCTATCGTTATTACTCGGACATCTTCAGCCGCGGGCGCGATGACTACGCCATCCAGCCCAACGCCCTCAGCGATCCCGTCAAGCTTCATCAAATGAGTGCGTTCTTCTGGTGGACTGCATGGGCCGCGTCGACGAACCGCCCGGGCACCGACGTGACCTATACCCAGAACTGGCCGCACGAACCGCTCATCGGAAATCAGCCGACGGGTGGCGCCATCGTGTGGAGCGTGATTAGCTTCGTGTTGCTGCTGGCTGCCGTGGGTGGCATGGTCTGGTACTTTGCCTCGCAACCCCGGACGGTTGCGGAAGAACTCCTTCCGGGAAACGATCCGCTGCTCGGGCTCCGACCGACTCCTTCGCAGCGCGCCACGGTGAAATATTTCTTTGTGGTGGCCGCGCTGTGGGTAGTCCAGGTCGGCTTGGGCGCGCTCACGGCCCACTACGGCGTGGAGGGCTCCGGCTTCTACGGCATCCCATTGGATCACTGGCTTCCCTACAGCGTGACGCGCACCTGGCATCTGCAAATCGGACTTTTCTGGATCGCAACCTCCTGGCTCGCAACCGGGCTGTACGTAGCTCCAGCGGTCAGCGGAGTGGAACCGAAAGGCCAGAGGCTCGGCGTGAATGTTCTGTTTGGCGCGCTGATTTTTGTGGTCGTCGGCTCACTTGCGGGCGAGTGGATGAGCATTCAACACAAGCTCGGCAATCTGTGGTTTTGGTTCGGAACGCAGGGTTACGAGTACGTGGACCTCGGGAGGTTCTGGCAGATTCTGCTGTTCGGCGGATTGACCTTTTGGCTGTGGCTCATGTGGCGCGCTCTGAGACCGGCGCTTCTGAAGAACGACGAGAACCACTCGCTGCTGTTGATGTTCCTGCTTTCGAGTGTCGCGATTCCGCTCTTTTACGCGGCCGGCCTGATGTACGGCCAACGCAGCAACCTGGTGACGGCGGAGTACTGGCGCTGGTGGGTGGTGCATCTGTGGGTGGAGGGTTTCTTTGAAGTCTTTGCCACGGTGGTGATCGCGTTCCTGCTCACGCGGTTGAAGTTGCTGTCGGTGTCAACGGCAACGCGTGCCGTGATGTTCTCGACGGTAGTGTTTCTCTCGGGCGGCATCATCGGGACATTCCATCACCTCTATTTCGCCGGAACCCCGAACATAGTGCTAGGCCTGGGAGCCGTATTCAGCGCGCTCGAGGTCGTTCCCCTGGTGCTGATCGGCTTCGAAGCCTGGGAGAACATTCGCCTGGCACGTTCGCGGCAGCAGCATATATGGGTAGCCGCCTACAAGTGGCCAATCTATTTCTTCGTCGCGGTAGCGTTCTGGAATTTTGTGGGCGCGGGCCTGTTCGGCTTCCTCATCAATCCGCCCATCGCTCTCTACTACATGCAGGGCTTGAACACGACTCCCGTGCACGGACACACGGCGCTATTCGGCGTGTACGGAATGTTGGGTTTGGGCTTGATGTTGTTTTGCTTGCGCGCCCTGCGTCCCGGCATGGCGTGGAAAAACGGCCCGCTGTGGTTCTCCTTCTGGGCGATCAATGTCGGACTCGCCCTCATGGTCCTACTCAGCATGCTGCCGATTGGTCTGATGCAGGCTTGGGCGTCGGTGGAATATGGCACGTGGTACGCGCGCTCGTCGGAGTTTCTCCATTCCGGCGGCATGAACCAACTGCGCTGGATGCGAATGATCGGCGATACCATTTTTGCGGCGGGCGCCGTAGTTTTGGGCTGGTTCGTTCTCGGCCTGCTAACCGGGCATTCCTACGACAAGCGTGGATACGTAGCCGAAGGGGAGTGGGAAGTGCGGCCGCAGGAGGAGGAGGCTGTCCTTCAGCGCTAAACATACTATGCCTGTTCAAATCGGAGCCACAGCGCACAACTTTACCGATCCCACCGGTCTGCTCACAGACTGCCACCGCCGCGTCGAGATGTTTCTCGGCACACTCCAGGCAGTTGCGCAAGTCATCGATCATCCGGCAACGGAGGAAACCAGCCGGGCGTTGGAGTCTGCCTTGCGCTACTTCACGCAAGCCGCACCCAAGCATACGGCCGACGAGGAAGAGTCGCTATTTCCCCGGTTGCGTCGGAGCCACGATCCTGAAATCGAGTCTGCATTTTCAAAACTGAAGCAACTCGAGGATGACCATCGCTGGGCAGCCCCGCTACACGCTAATGTGGAACGCCTTGGAACGCAATATCTTTCAACGGGCAGTCTCTCCAGTTCCGAGGTCGACCAATTTCGCAAAGACGTTGCGAATCTCGCAGCCATGTACAAGCAGCACATCAATGTCGAGGAGACAGCGGTGTTTCCCTTAGCAGCCCGGATGTTATCCAATGCCGACAAAATGGCCATGGCCGAAGAAATGGCGGGCCGGAGGAAAGTGAAGCTCGTAACCGAGTTGCCCTAGTGTCGTGTCCCTCAAATTTCTGCCATAAGTTAAGCCTGTCATCCTGAGCGAAGCGAAGGACCTATGCATTTTGTTTGTAGCGTCCAACGCCTACGCGCTGCATAGAATGTGCCTGCGCGCTCAGGATGACAAAATTTGGCGCCGACCTGCGAGCCACGCCGAACTATTACAGAACTCAGACAATTCGCCTCCCGCATTTTTGAAACAATGAATATGCTGCTGCGGGTTTATCATGAGCAATTTTCCAGCGATTATTCAAGGCGGAATGGGTGCCGGCGTTTCCAGTTGGCGGCTGGCGCAGGCCGTGTCCAAGCTAGGCCAACTCGGTGTGGTTTCAGGAACAGCCCTCGATTCGATTCTAGCCCGGCGCCTGCAAGACGGCGATCCCGGAGGCCACATGCGCCACGGCCTGGATCATTTCCCCATTCCCGAAATCGCCGAGCGTATTTGGCAGACGTATTACATCGCAGGCGGGAAGACCGAAAGAGCGCCCTACAAGTCCGCGCCCTCGCATTCCAAGGACGCTCCCCGCGAAATCCAGGAGCTTTGCGTAGTCGCCAATTTTGTGGAAGTCTTTCTGGCGCGCGAGGGCCACAACCATCCCGTAGGAATCAATTACCTGGAGAAAGTTCAACTCCCGCATTTGCCGTCCATCTACGGAGCCATGCTAGCGGGCGTGGGCTACATCCTCATGGGCGCCGGTGTGCCCCTGAAAATTCCCGGAGTCCTGGATCGTTTCGCAAAGCACGAACCCGCCACCTATCTCCTACAGGTCACGGGGGCGGAAGAGAATGACGACCGAACCATGGTTTTCGCGCCGAAGGAGTTTTTCAAACCGAAGAACGGGCGCGATCTTCCGCCACTTTCCCGGCCGAAATTCCTAGCCATTATCGCCTCCAATACCCTGGCGACCACGATGCTGAAGAAAGCTGACGGCGCGGTCGATGGCTTCGTAATCGAAGGTTGGACCGCGGGCGGCCACAACGCGCCACCCCGCGGCAAGCTCCAACTGGACGCAGCCGGAGAAGCGATCTACGGTGAGCGCGATCAAGTCGATTTGGAAAGAGTCAGCGCTCTGGGCGTCCCCTTCTGGCTGGCGGGAGGATACGGCTGGCCCGAGAAGTTAGCCGAGGCCCTGGCCGCCGGAGCCACCGGCGTGCAGGTAGGGACGGCCTTTGCCT
>JBAVVP010000230.1:0-14605 GCA_049697355.1 Terriglobales bacterium | reverse complement strand
GCGCCGGGCATGGCGTTCTCGGGCATCTTCCGCCTTTGCCGAGAAGGGCGCTCAGCAACTCGTTCATCGCGATGGAGCAGGCCAGCCGGAAGCGCGAAGGCCTGCCGCTACTCACTGATGCAGATATTGAGGCGTTGAAAGCCGGCCAGCCCATGTCTTGGGAGAACGGCGATGCGGCTTCAGCGCCCGTCACAGCGGTTTCCCCACCGACTCCGGCGCCAGCGACTACCGCCGCGGTACCGGCAGCCCCAGCTCCGGCTGCGGCTGGGGCTATGACCGCGCCCAGTGCCGCCATCAGCGAGGAAGTCGCAAAATGGGTTGCGGCCGGAAAGAAGTGGAGTAAATCCGCCATCGCAGCGGAACAGGCAGGACGCAGTCGCAAAGGTTTACCGGCACTCAACGATGCCGAAGTCGCTGCCCTGCTCGGCGAACCAGCCGCACCTGCGGCGGCCGCTCCGACTGCTCCTCCGGTGGCGACCGCGGCCTCTGCTCCTCGACCGGTGGCAGCAACCCCGGCTTCAGCTCCTCGACCGGCGGCAACCGTAACTGCTTCCGCGGCTGCCTCCGTCGCACGCAGCGGCGAATCGACCAAATATGTCGGTACACCAGCGGTGGGGACTTCCAAAGCGGCGGCCGGCGCGGGAGTAGCCTCGGTCGGACCGGAAGACAATGAGGTCAACCGGCAACGCCGCCAATTGGTGTGGAGTACCGTAGCTGCCTTCCTCACTGCCTGGTTTATCGCGTTCTTCCGCTTTTTCCTGCCGCGCACCCTATTCGAGCCCGCAACCAGCTTCAAGATTGGCTATCCCGAGGAATTCGGTCTGGGAGTGGACACCAAGTTTCAACAGAAATATCGCATCTGGGTGGACCGCACCCCCGATCGCCTGTTCGTGATTTACGCGAAATGCACGCATCTGGGCTGTACGCCCGACTGGAAAGCCAGCGAGAACAAATTTAAATGCCCTTGCCACGGCAGTGGCTACGACAGCGAAGGGGTCAACTTTGAGGGTCCCGCACCGCGTCCCATGGATCGGGCCCACCTCGAAATATCTCCGGACGGCCAGATACTGGTCGATGTGTCGAAACTCTACCAGTGGCCGAAAGGGCAGCCCAGCCAGTTCAATGACGATGGATCTTACTTGCCCTTGTAATCGGTGTGCTGCCAGAGCCTTGGCCGTGAAGTAGACGGGCTGATTACCAGACCGACCCGAGGAAACGATGCCTGAAGAGAATGGAAACGGAAAGAACGGCAAAGCGACTGGCCTGCTCGAACGATTGAAGTCCGCCCTGCAAGAGGACGTTCAATCCATGAAGACCGATCTGCCCGCCAAGGCCAAGGAGCAAGTCGAGGGGCTCAAAGACCCTACCAAGACCGAGGTCTACAAATCGATCTTCCGCCACAAGCACGATGACACGCCTCGCAACCGGGCGCTGGGCGTGCTGTCCAACGTTTTCCTGCATCTCCATCCGGCCAAGATCAATCGCGACGCCGTGCGCTACAGTTTCACCTGGGGCATGGGTGGAATCACGTTTTATCTGTTCATCGTGCTCACTTTCACCGGCGCGCTGCTGATGTTTTATTACCACCCGACCAAACTTCAGGCGTTTCGCGACGTGCTCTATCTGGAGCATGATGTGCCCTTCGGCAAGATTCTGCGCAACATGCACCGCTGGGCTGCCCACCTCATGGTGATTACGGTGTGGTTGCACATGTTTCGCGTGTTCCTGACTGGCTCTTATAAACAGCCGCGTCAATTCAATTGGAACATCGGCGTGCTGCTGCTGGTGCTCACGTTACTGCTTTCGTTCACCGGTTACCTGCTTCCGGATGATCAGCTTGGGTTCTGGGCGGTTACCGTCGGCACCAACATGGCTCGCGCCACGCCGCTGCTGGGAAACGAAGGGCCGTTCGGAAAAATGATAGGGATGACGCCGTACAACGACGTGCGCTTTGGCCTGCTTGGCGGCTCCATCGTAGATGCGAATGCCCTGCTGCGTTCCTACATCTGGCATTGCATCGGCATTCCGATCGTGGCTTCCATACTGATGATCGTTCACTTCTGGCGCGTGCGGAAGGACGGCGGCATCTCCGGCCCGGGGTCGGTGGTGCTTGCGTCAGAAGATAAACCGCGTCGTGGCGCAAAGCAGGACTGAGGTGGCTGAAATACTCAGGTTCGTATCAAGGTATCGCTTTAGCGATACCGCAAGTCTTCGGAATCAGCTGCCCCTTTAGGGGCTGCGATTGGGAATCGATTCTCAGCAGCCTGTGAAGACGTGATCAGGAGCACATATGGATTGGCGACAACTTTGGGAAATCTGCTCCGCGCCCGACAACATACCCATTGTGGCTCTGATTCCGCTTCTGGCCTTTTATTGCTATCTGGCATGGAAGCAGGCGAAGGCCAACGACGACCTGATTGCGGAACTGGAAACCAATCCCGCGATGGCGAAAACTCACCATCGCAAGACTTGGCCGTTCGAGCCGGGATGGCAGAAGGAAGTCCACGTGTGGCCGTTCCTGCTGCGCATTGAATTCCTCGCTGCCATCATCGTCACCATCGTCTTGATGATCTGGTCGGTTACTTTGAACGCACCGCTGGAGGAACCCTCGAATCCGAACCTGACCATGAATCCGGCGAAGGCGCCCTGGTACTTCCTCGGGTTGCAGGAAATGCTGGTGTACTTTGATCCCTGGATCGCCGGCGTAGTGATGCCAACGCTGGTCATCGTTGGCCTGATGGTGATTCCCTACATCGACACCAATCCGCTGGGTAACGGCTATTACACCTGGAAGCAGCGCAAGTTTGCCATCGGCTCGTTTCTCTTTGGCTTCATCATTCTCTGGGTTTCGATGATCCTTATCGGCACGTTTATACGTGGTCCGGGATGGCAGTGGTTCTGGCCGGGACAAACCTGGGACCACAGCCGGCTGATTTATGAAGTGAACCGCGATCTGCCCGATCTTTTCGGATTAACGTCCAACCTGGCCAAAGGCATTTTCGGGGCAATCGTGGTCGGAGGTTATTACGCGGCCGGCGGGTTCATCATCCATGCGCTGTTTCGGCGTCACAACCCGAAAGATTATCAACGCATGAGCCTGTTGCAGTACTCCATCATGGTGTTCTTCCTGCTCACCATGGTGGCACTGCCGCTCAAGATGATGTTGCGGCTCGCATTCAACATCAAGTACGTGTGGATCACGCCTTGGTTCAACGTGTAAGTAGCCGTCTCAGGTGTCAGGTCTCAGGACAAAGCAAGTCCTGACACCTGAGACCTGACACCTGACACCTTGTAGTAGTTAGTCGCTAGTCGTTACTCCGGAATCCCGGCTGCAAACGACTAATTGGAGGCTGGTGGTGCCCGAACAACCAATCCGCAGGCCGGATCCGATTGTCAGCAAGTCCTTCGCGCTGTACTACGTCGTCTCCATGGTCATCCTCATGGCCACCCTCTTCTGGGCGCTGTGGGACGAAGACTTCGGCCAACGTCCCTGGAAAGCCTTCCAACATGAGTGGAAGCAACGCTACAGCGCCTTCCTGAAGACAGCCGAGTCGAAGTCAGCCCAGTCCGAAAAGAACGTCGAACAGGGCGCCGACTACCAGCAAGTCGAGCAGGCTTACGAGCAGACTTATCAGGCCGCCAAGCCTCGCAGAGATGAGCTCCAGAAACAGATCCTCGATCTGAACGCAAAAATTCTGGCGGTTCAGCACGTCTTCGTCGATAAACGCGCGTATGTAAATGCTCTCACCTACCGGATCGAGACCGACCCGAGTGCCTCGGGCAAGGAAAGCAAGCGGAAGAAACTCGAAGACTACAAAAAGGAAACCTGGTCGGTCGAATATCCCGACGGTCACACGGAGAAGTACGATTTCCCCCAACTGGTAGGAAAATACAACGAGCTTAGAGACGAACGCACCAAGGTAAGCGCCGAACTGGGCGAAGTGCTCAAGCCAGTAACCGAAGCCAGCGCCAAAGTGTCCGCGTACATCAACCAGCAGATGGTTGACCTCACGCCAGCACAAATCGACGGACTGAAGAAGAAGACCGCGGAGTGGAGTCCGAAGATCGTGCAGATTAACGTGGCGGAGGCCAACATCGTGGACCGCTGCGAATCCTGCCATATGGGAATCCGCGAGCCGCTCACGCTGACTGCGGCGTCCATGGCTCCCCAGGGCAAGAAGCCCGACGAGTATGCGCGCGCCTTCACCAGCCATCCTGAACCCGGTTTACTGAAGACGCACGACCCGGAGAAGTTCGCCTGCTCTCCCTGTCACCAGGGCAATGGCCGGGCCACCACCAGCCTGGAGAAGGCTCACGGAAACTACGAGCATTGGTTGTGGCCACTGTTCCCCAAAGAAAACACCGAGGCTGGCTGTCAGACCTGCCACGCCGCGGACATGTTGTTGGTGAGCAACGACGTGGGCGCGACGATCAGCGCGGGCAAGGACTTGTATCGCCAACGGGGCTGCGTCGGCTGTCATCGCTATGAAGGCTACGACAAGGAACCGGAGGATTTGAACTCCGTCAGCCAGGAGATCAAGCAACTGGAGGGGGAAAAGATCCAAAACATCAAGCAGGCAGCTTACTTGATGGGCCAAGCCGATGCTGCGGAAACAAACGAAGAAGCCGCACATCTGAACGAAGAAGCCGTGGCCCTGAAGGTGGCCAACAGCAAGGCTGACGGCCGCATCGCCCAACTGGACCGGCAGACGAAAAGCCTGCTGCAGGACATGAAGAAGGTGGGGCCCAATCTGAAGGACATCCGGCTCAAGCTCAACAAGAACTGGATTCCGGTCTGGCTGAAGAAGCCGACCGACTTCCGGCCCACGACCCGGATGCCGAACTTCCGCCTCAATGACGACCAGATCAAAGCCATCACAGCCTATCTGTGGCAGTCGGCGCTGCCCGGTCCAGAGCCGCCCAAGCACAAGCCGGGCAACGCCGCGCACGGCCAGGAACTCTTTCAGACGCGCGGCTGTCTGGCCTGCCATTCCATGGGCGAAGGCGATCAGATGGAGGGTGGAACGTTCGCCGCCAATCTTACCCGGGTCGGGGAGAAGGCCAATTATGACTATCTCGTGCGCTGGGTGCATAACGCGCGCGAGCGCACCCGTCCCTATTGTCCGTTAGAGAAGAAAGACATTGGCCCCGAAGATTATGCGAAGAAGGGGCTTCCTTTTGTCTTTGACCTGCAACATAGCAAGTGCCCGAACGATGGCCACGAACTGCAGGTGCAAAACATGACGGTGATGCCAAGCCTGCGACTCAGCGTCGAGGACGCGGAAGACATCGCGACGTATCTGGTGGCGCAGAAGAGGCAGGAGCCCAGTTCTTACGCCGACGCTTCCTTCATGGACGACCCGAAGCTGAAGGATGAAGGCAAGAAGTGGATTCGCCATTTCGGCTGCTCGGGTTGCCACGAGATCGCCGGCTTCGAAGAAGAAGGCCGCGTCGGAACCGAGTTGACGGTCGAGGGCAGCAAGCCGCTTGAGCGTCTCGATTTCGCCCTCTTCACCGAGGCCGCGCAGCGTGGCGGCAAGAGCGTAGAACCGATTACCGACCCGGAAGACCTGGCCCGATTGCCGGACGGCCCCGCGCAAGGCCCCTGGTACAACCACAAGGGTTTCTTCGAGCACAAATTGTCCGAGCCGAATGTCTTCGATCGAGGCATGATCAAGGCCGAAGACGAAAAGCTGCGGATGCCCAACCTGCATTTGACCAAGGACCAGGTGCAAGCCCTGACCACCTTCCTGATGGGCAGCCAGGAGAGCGCTCTGCCCGCCAATTATCAGTACCGCCCGCTCGATTATCGCCGCGATATCCAGGAAGGCTGGTGGGTCGTCCGGAAATACAACTGCATGGGTTGCCATCAGTTCGTTCCCGGCCAGCAGACTGTGCTGATGGGGATGAAACGCTACCAGGATGCCCAGGAAATGCTGCCTCCCAAGCTCCTGACCGAAGGGGCCAGGGTCGATCCCCAGTGGTTGCTGCGCTTCCTCACCAACCCGGCCCTGAACGACAAGGACACCAATCGCAA
Organism: Terriglobales bacterium; assembly: GCA_049697355.1. Taxonomy (GTDB): domain Bacteria; phylum Acidobacteriota; class Terriglobia; order Terriglobales; family Acidobacteriaceae; genus Acidiflorens. Next base: position 8,568 of record JBAVVP010000230.1, on the reverse strand, counting down.
CGGCGTGCGCAACTACCTGCAAGTGCACATGCCCACGTTCTCCTTTTCTGAAAATGAACTGGGCAAGCTGGTGCGTTTCTTCCAGGCGCTTTCGCGGCAGCCTTTTCCCTACATACCGGAGCAGGTTCCGGTGCTGACGGCGAAGGAAACCGAGATGGCGCGCAGCCTGTTCAGCAGCACGGCAGCCCCCTGCCTGAAGTGTCATGCCACCGGGGATTCACAGCACGACAAGACCGCTGTCGCTCCCAATCTCCTGTTGGTGCGGGGACGCCTGAAGCCGGATTGGGTGGAGCGCTGGATCATCGATCCGCAAGCCATTAGCCCCGGCACTTCCATGCCTTCCGACCTGTTCCGGCGCGAGAATGATCACTGGGTCTTCGCCGGCCCCGTTCCGCCATCGTTCCAAGGCTACAATAAGGACCACACCAAGCTGCTGGTGGATTACATGTTCCAACTCACGCCCGAGGAACAAAGGCGGGTGGCCGCAGCTATGGGTCGCCCACAGGCTTCGACTAAGCCGTCGCACAGCACCAAGCCAGGCACCCGGGCCGATAATCGATCGGCCGGTGGAGGCCACTAATGAATACCAAAACCCGAGGAGGAAATACTCGAATGCGCACTCAGCAAATGCTGCTAGCTGTTTTCACGCTGTTCGTCGGTTCGTCTCTGATGTTCGCTGGAACGGTGAGCGGCAAGGTAACCTACACCGGCACGCCCGAAAGACAAAGACCCATCGATATGGGCAAAGAACCGTACTGCGTCAAGCAGCATGCCAAACCCGTGACTTACGAATCGGTGGTAACCGGCCCCAACAATGCATTGGAAAACGTGGTGGTGTACGTTTCGTCCGGGGCCCCCGATGAAGGTCAGGTTCCGGCCCAGGCGGTCACCTTCGAGCAGAAAGGCTGCCAATATCTGCCGCACGTTGTGGTCATGCACACCAACCAGGAACTCAAGGTCACCAACGACGACCAGGCTACGCACAACATTCACCCCCTGGCCAAAGCGAACCGCGAGTGGAATAAATCCCAGGCGCCCGGCGCCGCGCCGATTGTGGAGAAATTCGCCAGAGAAGAATTTATCTCGGTGAAGTGCAACGTCCATCCCTGGATGCACGGTTACTTCGCGGTGCTCAAGACGTCGCATTACGACGTAAGCAAGGGCGGCGGGAACTTCAAGCTGCCCAACCTGCCTCCCGGCAAGTACACCCTCACTGCCTGGCATGAGGAGTACGGTACACAGACTGCCGACGTCACCATTACCGGCAACGAAACCAAAAATGTCAACTTCACTTTCAAGGCGCACTGACGCATGCGGAGCAAGCTGAGGGACTACTACACCCTGACCAAGCCGGAAGTGAACCTGCTGATTCTGATGACCACATCGGCGGGTTATTATCTCGCCTCGCGTGGGCCTTTCCGGATTGCCGGCCTGATCAACACACTCGTCGGCACGCTCCTCGTCGCCAGCGGTACCGCAACCCTGAATCAGTGGATGGAACGGGTATGGGATGGTCAGATGCGCCGCACCGCCAGCCGTCCGCTGCCTTCAGGCAGGCTCCATGCTAGTGAGGCGTTCCTGTTCGGGATTCTGCTGAGCTTAGCCGGGGGCCTGTATCTTGCGGTTACGGTGAACCGGTTGGCAGCCTTGCTTGCGATCTCCACGCTGCTGTCGTACCTGCTGATCTATACTCCGCTGAAACGCAAGACGCCGCTATGCACGCTGCTCGGCGCTTTTCCGGGCGCCATGCCCGCTCTGATCGGTTGGGCGGGAGCCTCGGCAAATATCGAACCGCGCGCCTGGTTTCTCTTCGCCATCCTTTTTCTGTGGCAGTTCCCGCATTTCCTGGCGATTGCCCTGATGTACCGTGAGGACTACACCCGGGCTGGCTACAAGATGCTGCCCCGGTTTGATCTCGATTCCCGCTTCACGCGTGCCGAGATGATTGCCTTCACTGTGATCCTGGTAGTTACTACGATGCTTCCCCTGATCGATCACGGAGGCCCCGTTTATCTGAGTGGTATGTTCCTGGCGGGCGTCTTCTTGCTCTATCACGTAATGAAGTTGGCGAGATCAAATTCGGGATCAAATTCGATAGTCTTGGCCAGCCGCGTCCTGCATGCCTCCGTCATCTATCTGCCTATAGTTCTAGGAATGATTGTTGCCCGGAAGGCCTGAAGTTCTCGCCTGCCGGCCCTCATTCTTCAGATCTGTCATGCTGAGCGGAGCGGAACGATTCGCAACGCGAATCGTTCTGCGCAGTCGAAGCACCCCTACCTTTCCGAAACGCTTGTGGGACCATGCGGCTCGTGGCAGTCCTCGAACCCCTGCCACCGGTAGGGGCCCTTCGACTCCGCTCAGGGTGACAATGGTAGGATTCACGCGGTCGGGTACATTTGGTGCCGCCGAAGAAGGAGAGGAAGAACTCCCGGCGGAATTCGGCAGTATGACACAGTAGAAAAAATGGAGGAGGCCGCTCTAGCTCTCCCTCGGCGGTACCGTCAGGCCAAACACGGAAATCTGCCCCTGCCCAGCTACATTCACCACGGATTCCCCGGGATGCGGCAAATACAAAGTCTTGCAATGCTCGCAGCGGTAGACCTCGGCATCCAGTCCCCAGGCCTCTTCCGCATCCCCGCAATCCTGCTCGATCACATCGACGCTATAAAACCAGCGCTTCAAATGACCGCCGCAAAACTTCCCCTTCTCGTTTTTCTCGTTGCAGGCGCGCTGCCCCGCCTTCTTAATCTTGACCTTATGATGGGGAAGCTGCGGAGCAGTTTCGATGCCGGGAGTGGTAATTTTTCCAGTTGCCAAAGGAGCTGATGCGGTACTTGCTTTCAAACCAGCTTTCAAACGCCCCCTAAGATCCAGATATGCATTCAGGAACAGAATGCCGGAAAGTGGCAGGAGAATCAGGCTCATAAAGAGGCCGTCGACCGTGCCGATATTTCCACGCAGAACGATCCATGCCACTCCCAGCAGAGGAAGGATCCCAAGTACGACGGAAATCACCAGCATCATAGGCCTGCACGCTCCTTTGTGGCGCCGGTATCTTCATCTTGCCGGCTGTCCCGAAGGCTTCCTTCAGGATTACGTCCTCTTCGATTTCATGCTTGAGCTTAAGGATGTCCCGGCTTTGCCGCCGCCGCGCGCTCCCGCTCGAGGCGCCGGATGGTCGCGCGCAGCCAATTTCGTAAGGCCTCCTCCAACTTCAGTTGGTGCTCCCTCAGCATGTCCACGGTCTCCCCGTCTGGATTCAGGGGAATATGGTGACACGGCACGTTTTCACTTTGGGCGTCCTTGGGAACGAAATCGGTGAGAAAACATTCGCTGCAGGGATGGGGCATCGTCGGATCGTTGAAGTTGAGGCAGGTGAGAGAATCCTGGAAGCTCCTCGTCGGCGTCCGGGGAGTATGCACGGAACGTCCATAGCCTCCCTGCTCCAGGAATTCGAGTTCGAACTTGAGAGTTTCAAGAATGTCGCGCTGATCGCTTGACATGGTATGCCTCCACCCGGCAGGCCCCCACCAGCAATGGCCGCCCGACCCCGTGCGTCCATTTTGCCACCCAATATATCAAAAACGGCGAAGCCCTTGACCGCAAAAAGAACGAAACCAGAACGAAACAACGAAACGAAGACCGATGAAAATCCCCAACATATGGGGTATACTCACCGCCATGCCTGCCGAACTGGACCCCGTGAAACCCGCCGGGATGGTGCCCGAAGAGTTCAAATTCGAGCCCAAGTCCAAGGGGATCTTGACTCCTCGAAAGAAGAAACCGAAGGAGTTGGCGGTGATTACCGAGTGTTGCACCGGCTGCGCGGGCTCGCCGGCCTGTGTGGAGTATTGTCCGGTGGAAGATTGCATGTTCTGGGTGCCGGACGAGGACAGCCCTCCGTTTGGCCGGATCCAGGTCGACCCCATCCTGTGCATAGGCTGCAAGAAGTGCATCAGCAAGGGCCCGGACGGCTGTTTTCTCGATGGCTGTCCCTGGGACGCGATCGTCATGGTGGACACAGTCGAAGTGGAAAAAGAAGTCGGCGTGATGCCGATTTGAAGGCAGCGATAGCCTTCTGGCCCTTACCAGCCTGTGGTGCAAGTAAGATTTGTATCAGGGTATGCCTTCAGGCATACCGTAAGTGCTGCGTTACAAGAACGCCTTTAGGCGCTGGTTGTGGGCGCTGGAGTCTCACCACAGGCCCTTGGCTCAAGCCCGACTTTCGCTGAAGTCCAGCCACCGACCGCTAAGCGCTGACCAACTCCTTATCTCACCCTCTGACGTATCGCTCTCTCTGTCTCGAGCGCTTGCTGCCGCACGTGATCCGGAATGTCGGGCAACTCGCGTTCATAAGGAAGAACCGCGGCAAGGTCATTAGGCTGGCCGATGAGGTAGAGTGCGCGCAACGCTTCCCAGACCTGCTCGGTAGAAGGGTCGATCGTCGCGATGAGGTCTCCCGGCTTGACCTGCTGTCCAACCTGAGCCGAGAGTGTGCGCACACGGCCCGCGATTGGGGAACGCATTTCAATAGTGTGGATCGCGATGTTCCCGCTGACTTGGAGTTTGGCTACGACTCCGCCCTGGTGGATGCTGGTACCGATCGCGCTGGCATCCGTCATTTGTCCGGCATCGGGCGCGATCACCTGCGCGGGTTGCAGAAGTTCGACAATCTGCGGCCTTCCGGTTGCGTCTCCGAAGCGGACCAGGGAAAGCGCGGCGTTTCCCCGCACGGTGAGAGAAGAATCGGCCAGCATTCTCAGCAGAGCTTCATGGAATCCTGCTCCGGATGTGTCCTGCCCCATCACCCAAGCGTCGGTGTTGCGCACCTCTTCGACAGGATCTGCGGCCAGGCGGATCGCGTCGGGATACCAACGGGTGACGCTCGCGTCGTGGCGGCTCATGCGCTCGCCGATCTGTACCAGCGCGTGCTGAATGTGCCGGGGATGCCTCTCGTCTTGCAAATACTCGGCCAGTTGTTTGTCGGAGAGATGGCGTCCGAACCAGGTGTTCCACCAGAACAGGAACGGCATCAGTACAATCAGCCACGCGGTCACGAAGAAGAGCAGTCGGTTGCCGGTGGACATGCGAGGACGGGCCTTGGGTGGAAGGCTGGGGGTCTTGTTTGCATCAGACGAAGATTGCGCAGTTGGTTCGGGAAAAACAGGCATGGGATCACGGAAATATAGCAGAAAGCGGGGTTCTCAACCGTTACTCCACCACGTCTGCATCGAGCACGCGGTCCTGCTCTAGATAGTGGGAGACGGCGTATTGGGCTAGAAGCGGCGTCTGGAGCCGGATCTCAGCGCCAATCCATTCCCCTTTGTTGTGGGGCCGGTTGAGCGAATGATTGCAGCGCCCGCCACTGCCAAACTGAGGACCGAAATCGGCACTCTGGATCTGGTCAAACGGCTTCAGTTCGCGCCAGGCTTCATCGCCCACCGTGCCCGAAACGTCAATCTTTAATCTGACAATCGCCATAGACCGATCTCGAGCGTACTAGCGCCAGGATCGAGTTAGATAGTCGGCCAACGATAGCGTGAGCAAAATCGCGAGAAAGAAGAAACCGGAAACGACGATGGCGCCGGTCAGTTTTTCGCTCGCGCCTTTCACGTGCATAAAGAAGAGGACGACCAGCGTGGCTTTGATGGTGGCGATCAGCAGCGCAATGACGGGGTTGAAGGGACCGAGGTTCACGAAGGCTGCGCCAACCGTGGTCGCCGTCAGGACGAGCAGACCCATGCCAATCGATAGGTAGAACCCTTGCGAGCGAGTAGTGTGTTCTGCGTTGTCCGACATAAAGAAGTTCTCAGTTGTCAGTTCTCAGTTCCATCACGAGTGCCTGCTAATCAAGTACAACAACGGGAACAGATAAATCCAAATGATGTCGACCAGGTGCCAATATAGGCCGGCGTTTTCTATGGGGGTGAAGTAGCCGGGCGTGTAATGTCCCTTCCATGCCAGGACCGCCAGCACGCTAAACAGGCCGCACCCGATGATCATGTGTAGAGCATGCATGCCGGTCATTGCGAAATAGAGGGAGAAGAAGAGCTCGGCTTCCTTCGGGTTGACCGGGATTTGCTTACCGTTGTCGTCGAAGGTGTCTGTGAACTTGAACGTCTCGCCGGGCACATGGTGCTTCTCGAATTTTTCCTTGTATTCAAATCCTTTGATGACGAGGAAGGTCATACCGAGCAGCACAGTAACCACGAGGTAGCTAACGAGCACTTTGCGCTTGCCCGCCTCCGCCGCTTTCACCGCCAACACCACCGTAACCGAACTGATGATCAAGACGGCGGTATTCGTGGCTCCGAGCAAGATGCTGAGCTGCTGGCTGCCGGCCGCGAAAGCGTTGAAGTGGGCGAGGCGGTAGATGAGATAGGCGCAGAACATGCCGCCGAAGAACATGATCTCCGTCACCAGGAACAGCCACATGCCCAGCGAGGCGGCGTTCTTCTGCTGCTGGGCGTCGGCGAAGTGGTGAAGCAGCGCCGGATTATGAGCTTCGTGCTCGATGGTCGTCACTGGACCGGTCGTCGCCTGGCTATTTTGCACCGGGATGCCTCCGTTCCCAGGCTGGAATCTCGTCGTAGTTATAAGCTTCCCAGGTCACCACCGGCGTCTCGTCAAAATTAAAGGTGGGCGGCGGCGACGAGGTCTTCCACTCCAGACCAGCGGCGGCCCAGGGATTCGGATCGGTGACAATCTTCCCGTAGCGCAGCGACCAGACGAAATAGATCATGGGCAGCAGATAGCCAGCCGCGAGGATGCTGGCGCCCGCGGTTGAGAGCACGTTCAGCGTCTGGAACTCCGGCGGATACTGCCAGTAACGGCGCGGCATGCCGACGTAGCCGAGAATGAACTGGGGGAAGAACGTCAGGTTGAAGCCGACGAAGACCAGCAGCGCCGACAGCCTGGCCCAGGCTTCCGGATACATGCGGCCGGTCATCTTCGGCCACCAGAAATGCAGGCCTCCTAGATACCCCATGAGCACCCCGCCCACCATGACGTAGTGGAAGTGAGCGACGACGAAGTAAGTGTCGGTGACGTGAACATCGATGCCGATGGTCGCCAGCATAAGGCCGGTTAGTCCGCCCATGGTGAACAGCCCGATAAAGCCAAAGGCATAGAGCATCGGAGTCGCGTACGAAATGGAACCCTTGTATAGGGTTGCCGTCCAGTTGAAGACTTTAACCGCGGAAGGCACGCCCACCGAGAAACTCAGGAAGGAAAAGATCATCGCGGCATAAAGCGAGATGCCGGCAACGAACATGTGATGCGCCCACACCAGGAATCCGAAGACCGCGATGGCCACGCTCGACAGAGCGACAAACTTGTAGCCGAAGATGCGCTTGCGTGCCGAACAGGCAATGAGCTCGCTGACCACGCCCATCGAAGGCAGGATCATGATGTAGACAGCGGGGTGCGAGTAGAACCAGAACAGGTGCTGGAACAAGAGCGGGTCTCCACCGAGCCTGGGATCGAAGATGCCGAGGTGGAAGAGGCGCTCGACGGCCACCAGCACGATGGTGATGGCGACGACCGGCGTGCCCAGAATCATGATCAGGCTGGTCGCGTAGTTGGCCCAGATGAAGAGCGGCAGGCGGTCCCAGGTAAGACCGGGCGCGCGCATGCGGTGAATGGTGACGATGAAATTGAGTCCAGTGAAGATGGACGAAAAGCCGGCGATGAAGACCGCGATTCCGGCCTCGACAATCTTGGTATTGGTATAGTCCGTGCTGAACGGAGTGTAGAAAGTCCAGCCCGTGTCCACGCCGCCGGTCAACATGACGTGTGACATCAGGATGCCGCCCACAATGTAGAGATACCAGCTCAGCAGGTTGATGCGCGGGAACGCAAGATCCTTGGCCCCGATCATGAGGGGCACGAGGAAGTTACCGAGTACAGCGGGTACGACTGGGATCAGAAAGAAAAACACCATGATCATGCCATGCATGGTGAACACCTTGTTATAGGTGTCGGCCTGCATCAGGTCACCCTGCGGTGTGAGTAACTCGAGCCGGATGAGCATGGCAAAGAAGCCGCCGAGGAAGAAGAAGAAAGTAACCGAGATCAGATAGAGGACTGCGATCCGCTTGTGGTCGGTCGTCAACAGCCAGGACTTGAGGGTGTGCCCGTTGTTGAGATAGTTCAGCTTCGGCGTGGAAGCAGGAGCCTGATTTGCCGGGATGCCTATGGTCTCCATGACTATTGCACCTGCATATTCTGGGGTTGGCCCGAGGAAGCAGCGGGCGGATTCTGCAGCCCTGCGGTTCCCGTGGCTGGCTGGCTTAACGACTTGACATAGGCCACCAGCGCGTTCAATGGTTCGTCACTGACAATGCCCTGGAAGGTGGGCATCACCGGCTTGAAACCATTCACAATCTTTGCCGTGGGATTGAGGATGGATTCACGCACGTAGTTCTCGTCGGCAATCACGGTGCGTCCGTCTTCCAGCAGGACCGGCTTGTTGTAGATGCCTTGCAGATTGGGGCCGCGCCCTTGCACGTCGAAACGATGGCAGGTTGCGCATCCAAGTGAACTGAACAACTGCTTGCCCGTGTCCTG
>JBAVVP010000229.1:0-1575 GCA_049697355.1 Terriglobales bacterium | reverse complement strand
GTGCCGGTTCCCGTCGACCCGGCCGTTACGTTGGACCCCATGATCGTCTCGCCGCTGCCGGGAGTCTGGTAAAGCTGAACGTCCGCAACTTGCATCGGCATGGAGTTCGGCGTCGAGCCGTCCAGGGTCGTGTGCCATCCGCTGGCGGAGGAATTCGCGACCTCATTACTCATGATGAGCTCCATGGGCTCATCCGGGATGGTGGTCTGGGCGCTCGTAATCTGTCCGACTTGTTGCCCGTTGAGATAGAAGGTAATCGACTTTCCGGGGATCCAGTTCATGCCGTAAGTGTTGAAGCCTGCCGAAAGGTCAACGCCGGCATTGACGTCTCCGCCGAAGGTTCCACCGGAGTCATGTAGATGATAGCTGAAGACGTCGTTGGGGTTGGCGGACCCGGCGGTCATGCCGCCCTCTTGCATATCGATCTCGAAATTATCCCCGGATGAGCCGGCGCCACTGCCCGGCAACATCCAAAGAGCGGGCCACGCTCCGTCGCCGCTGGGCTGCTTTATGCTGATCTGCAGATAGCCGCCGGTGAATTCCATCTTCCCATAAGTCGTGAGGACGCCCGAAGTAAACGGGTAAGTCACACCCCCGGCGGTGATGCTCTGCTGCACCGCGTTGAGCGTCAAACCACTATTGACCGAAACTTGCGAGGGCATGTCGTATTCGGCGTCGTAACTGCCAAGCGCGCTCCCACCGCTGTCGTTGCCGAGCCACGGCGAGCCTTGAGCGGCGTTGCTGGTCATATAAGTGTTCCAAGACTGGGTGTTTAGACTGGTGCCTGAGAAACTATCATTGAACACCAAATTGCTGGCGCTGAAACCAGAAGGCGCAGTTAGGTTTACTGACATACTCTTTCTCCGGTTGAAGTCGCATTGAAGTCGCATCCGCAGACGCGGTTTAGCCGCTGTCGCGGATTGGAACGCCTCAGGACCCGCAGAATCGGGATCGATGAGGTCTTCGGTCGGGGGCCTGCATGGCCCGCCGCGAAGCTCATGTCAGGGAACAGACTTTCCCGCTGCACGGGCTGGATCGTTTGAAGCGCCAGCCTCAAATTGACAATGTTCGCATCGCCGCCCAGCCGCCGCGCCGACGTCCGAGCGCTCCCCTGCAGAACCAAGCAAACATTGCTCCACAAAGAGTTCCGCGCTTTGATGCCACTGTTAACATTTTTGTTGATGAGTAAAACCCAGCCACCATCGTGTAAACCTGCACAACTAAGCCAGGCGAACGCTCGTTCTCACCGGTACAGAACCGCCCAGAATTTGGCAAGCTTAGTTTTTTAGGCCGTTTAAAGTTATCAACAGGCCTCGACGTACTCCATTTGCTTTACTCTTGCCCATGAAGAGCGGTTCGGGAACATATTGAACAGCCGTGATCATTCATGATCCAAGGAAGGTGAACCTGATTCGTTTTGGGGTCGCCGATGTGGACGAGCAAGAATCGCGGATGCTCTGACCGAAGCCGGTTGCGCTATCCGAGCGATTTGAGGGACGAGGAATGGGCTTTGGTGGAGCCGCGCTCAGTCCGCTGGCCAAGCGCGACGCCCTTGGCTTCGCGTTGCGCTTTCAG
>JBAVVP010000228.1:0-22621 GCA_049697355.1 Terriglobales bacterium | reverse complement strand
TCTGTACCGCTAGTGGGAACCAATGTGGTCCCCGAACCGGATTTGCCACCACCGGCCCGCCCGCGACGATACCGGAACCAGGCACGCTGTCATTGCTGGGCACGGGAATCCTGGGCCTCGCTGGGTTCTTCCGGCGTCGCCTCCTTTCCTAAGAGCCTGAATTTTTCCATCCCCCCAAATCCCCGGGAGCTAGCCCGGGGATTTTTCGTGCCCCGACATCGGGACGTACACGTCCCTCGCATCTTTCGGAGGCCCCACCGTCGGAGGCCAATCGTGCGCTCCGATCTGCGCGCCCGCTTGTTCGTCGCTTAAATTGTTCGTCGCTTAACGAGAAGGCCGGTTGTTTTCGATCAGATCCAGAAAGTACTGGTGAATGCGGCGATCGTCGCTGAGTTCCGGGTGGAACGTGGCGGCGAGAGTTTTTCCCTTGCGGACTAACACCGGGTCGGTGCCTTCGGTCGCGATCACTTCCACGCCCGGACCCACACGTTCGATCTTGGGCGCGCGGATGAAGACCATCTCAATCGGCTGATTCAGGAAGCGGCCTTCGCGGATGGAGCTGTCGATTTGCCGCCCGTAAGCATTGCGGCGCACGGTGATGTCGAGCGCGCCCAATCCGGCCTGCTTCGGATTCTCAACTTCGGCGGCCAGCAGGATGCATCCCGCGCAGGTGCCAAACGCCGGCTTCGCAAGCACGAAGTCCTTCAGCTTCGCCAAGCCCTCTTCCCCGAGTAGCTTGAGAAATGTCCCCGACTCGCCGCCGGGAATTACCAGGCCGTCGATGTCGTCCAATTGCTCGGGTTTCTTCACCAGCACAACTTCCGCGCCCAACTCCTCGAGCCGACGGCGGTGAGCGTCGAAATCGCCTTGGAGAGCGAGGACTCCGATTTTCATGGTTATCGTCGGTCGTCTTTGGTTGTTGGCCAAGAACGATGAACTGATTTTATACGACGGCTCGCGGTGCCATCCGTCCTACTGCTCGTTCACAAAAATTGACTCACTGGCGGCGCCGGTGCTGATCGGCATAGAGGCCACCGGCAACAACCAGTGGTTCATCGTACTCGTGCAGGACCTAGGGCGCGCGATCTGGAACATCACGGATTTCTTGGGGCAGCCACCACGACTGTCCCGAGGTGTCCTGAGGTGGTTCGCCGAAGTATCGCCGCACAGGGAGAGACCCTTCTTGCGACAATCGAGAGAATTCTGAAAGACTGTGCCATGGGAGTAGGCTACCCAAGGAACCCCAACGCCCCTATCACCTGAAGGCCGTAGGCAGTTAGGGTGGAGTTGGAGTCGATGATCTGCCAGTTTGGAGGTTGCCGTGATGGGCGAAGCAAAACAATCTTGGGTGGACCTCCGCCAGCAACCAGCTACTGAGCAGGACTCAAAGAAGTCGATCGCCCCTAGTTCGCAAGACATCCACGAATTGCTCGAGGACAAACTCCAACGGCTCAACCAGGACTTGGAGCGGAGCGTTGCCGAGTTGACCGAAAGACTTAGTACCACCAACGAGGAGCTGCAAAAGGAAATTGCGAACCGTCAGAGTGCCGAAAATGCATTGCATGATGTGCAGGCGGACCTTGCTCACGTTACTCGTGTGCTTGCGGTAGGAGAACTAGTCGCCACCATTGCCCATGAAGTCAGCCAGCCGCTAACCGGTGTCCTCACGACCAGCAAGTTTGCCCTACGCGAGATGAAGGGCCGGAGCCCGAATCTGAGGGCGGTGCAGGAAGCAATTACAGAGGTTGCGGAGGACGCCACCCGAATCAGTGACATCATTTCCAGAATACGGGCCCTGGTAAAGAAGGAGGCTCCCGATAAGACGGAACTGAACATCAATTATGTGGTCCGGGAAGCCGCCCTTATCGTGAGCCATGAGGCAGCCCGAAACGATGTTCAAGTGCGGCTCGACCTCGCCATTAATCTGCCCGGCGTGCTGGGGGATCGAGTGCAATTGCAACAGGTCTTGATCAACTTGGCCATGAACGGCATCGATGCCATGCGCACCGTCGTTGGCCGGCCCCGCGGCCTGGTCATCAAATCGGCGGAATACGCGGATGGTGTGCTGATTCAGGTTCAGGATTCTGGAATCGGAATCAACGCCGATCAAATCGACCGTATCTTTGAACCGTTTTTTACCACCAAGCCGCAGGGCATCGGAATGGGATTGTCGCTCAGCCGCTCCATTATTGAGTCCCACGGCGGTCGTTTGTGGGCCGAGCCGGGTTCCTATGGTGCGCTCTTCCAGATCACCTTGCCCGCCAATCGGAGCCGTGCCGCATGAAGGGCGCCGCTCCCATGGTTTTCGTGGTCGATGACGATTTCTCCGTTCGCCGTGCGGTCCAGCGGCTTGTAGAGTCGGTCGGTTTGCCCGTCAAGTTGTTCGAGTCTGTGCAGGAATTCTCGCTGAGCAAGCGTCCCGATGCGCCCAGTTGCCTCGTGCTCGACATCAGGTTGCGGGGAACCAGTGGGCTCGATTTCCAGCGCGAGTTGGCTGAAGCTGGCATTCACATTCCGATCATCTTCCTCACGGGACACGCGGACATTCTTATGGCGGTACGAGCGATGAAGGCAGGAGCCGTCGAGTTTCTCACCAAACCTTTCCGCGATCAGGATTTGCTGGATGCGATCCAAAACGCACTGGAGAAGGATCGGGTCAGACGCAAACAAGAGGCGGAGATTGAGGTTTTTCAAAAGCGGCTCGCATCATTGACGCCACGAGAGCGCGAAGTCCTCGCTATGGTCGTCTTGGGTATGCTCAACAAGCAGATCGCCGCTCGTATTGGAACCGCGGAAAACACGGTAAAGGTTCAGCGTAGTCGTGTGATGGAAAAGATGCAGGCACGATCTCTGGCCGACTTGGTAAGAATGGTGGAACGAATTCCCTCCGGAAAAACCCTCTAAACTAAAGCATTACGGACATACTGCTTTCTGTTACCTGGCACTTACTATTAACTAATAGTGTTCGTTGTTCAAAGGTCATATAGTCGCGATGACCAAAACCAACCAAATTTGAGAGGCCTCGCGTGGGCTTGCGAACACGGAACCAGATTTTTCCGATACGCGCCACCGACGAGCATGTTCAACCGTGAAGCCGCCCATGCATCGTAGGTCAGGCCCGCCGACAGTCGTTTTTCTCATCTCCGAACGAGACATTAAAGAGGAAACATGATGACTCTGGAGACCCGCTGCAGATCGGGGCACTATGTCGCGGCGGTCATGGCCATTGATGGAGACGCCAACCCAACAAAATATCAAGTGCTCGTTTTTCGGCAGGGGCACGAGGTCTACCAGCAAACCGAGAAAACACTAGACGATGCGCTACGGATTGCCAGCGCCTATCTCGATTGGCAGAGCGAGCAGGATTTCGACAGCTAGACAGGATGTTCGAGAAGGAGTGAACAACGATGAAGCGATGGTTCAAAGCAAAAGCAAAAAGAGGCGTTCCGTCCGGCAATCCCCCCTCCCCGTTTCTTTCCGAAGCGAAGGACGGCAATCCTCTCCCTGGAAAGCCCGTAAACGTCATGGTGGTGGTAGTGGAAGACGAAGAAGTAATTCGACACGTAATCTGCGAGCGCTTGCAGGGAGCCGGTTACGAAGCATTCGGGGCTGCAAGTGCCAAGGATGCTCGGATATTGCTGCTGGAGCACAAATCGACTCCGATGATATTGATCACGGATTTGACTTTGCCTGGGGATGGCGGCTGGTCGCTAGCTCACTGGGCATGGGAGCGGTTCCCAAATTTACCAGTTGTCTTCATGTCTGGAAGTATCGACGAATTCGCGGTTCGCTCGGCTCTCGGTCATCGTCATGCAGCCTTCTTGCAGAAGCCGTTTTCGCTGGACGCTCTCGTCAAAAGTCTGAGGTCCCTAATTGCGGCATGACGATCTCGTGCGGACCAGCCCGGCATGACCATTCCGCTCTATTCCATCCGAAATATGCGGAAACGGCTCTTGGCTTGCCAAACCATTTCAGACGAATGACACTTTAGCAATTCGCAATTCACCACCCCCGCGTTTGCAGCAAATGCGCCTCATCGAGCGTAGACACCGCCAGTCCCTTCATGGCGGCCGCCAGGTGCTCGCTAACTTCAAGTAACACTTTAGGGTCTTTGAAGTGCGTCGCCGCCTGCACTATCGCCTTGGCGCGCTTCTCGGATTCGGCGGGCTCGGCGAATTCGGTCGAGTTCTTCATGAAGATGCCTGAGCCTACGAAGACGGCTTCGGCTCCCAGTTGCATTACTAGAGACGCGTCGGCTGGGGTCGCGATTCCTCCAGCGGAGAAATTGGGGACGGGCAGTTTGCCGTCTCTGGCCACCATCTTTACCAGTTCGTAGGGTGCGCCGTGCTCTTTGGCTTTGGCGTAGAGTTCCTGCTCGCTTAGCACGGTCAGAATCTTCATCTCCTGCACAATCTGGCGAATGTGGCGGACGGCGTGGACCACGTCTCCGGTGCCGGCTTCGCCCTTGGTGCGGATCATGGCCGCGCCTTCGGCTATGCGCCTTAAGGCTTCTCCCAGGTTGCGAGCGCCGCAGACGAAGGGAACGGTAAAGGCGTGTTTGTCGACGTGATGCGCTTCGTCGGCTGGGGTCAGCACTTCGGATTCGTCAATGTAGTCGACGCCCAGCTCCTGCAAAATCTGTGCTTCCGCGAAATGGCCGATGCGGCACTTCGCCATCACGGGAATATCCACCGCCGCCATGATCTCGCGAATAATTTTGGGCGAGGCCATGCGCGCTACTCCACCTTCGGCGCGAATCTGCGCGGGGACGCGCTCCAAAGCCATGACCGCCACGGCGCCGGCGCGCTCGGCTATTTCCGCCTGTTTCGCGGTGGTGACATCCATAATGACGCCGCCCTTGAGCATTTCGGCGAGGCCGGTTTTGAGACGGAGGCTGGTGTTGTGTCCGTTGTTCTGCGACATGGGTTTACTCTTTTCTGCAATCGTGAAGGATAGCGATGGAATCGCCGGCGCGCCGGAGCGCGGCCAAGAAGGACGCGCTGGAATCTCCGCGCATCCTGCTCCTGTGCTCATTTTACAGCCGCTTGGCGATTCGTGGTACGCCTATCGCGTCAGAGTCGCTGTCGGCACAGGCAGCTGCCGAGCTGTGCTCGGCTGGACGGGCGAGGTCGCCCGTCCCCACACAAGCTCTAACGCTCCACAAATCTTGCGAACATTTTGTGCGGATCGATCGCTATGAACAAGCCTTGACTGCGTGCCAGCACTTCGCCTTTTTCGTTCAGGATCTCCGCCATGTTAATGTGCTTCCGGCCCTTGACCTTCACCTCGCGCGATTCCACCCGCAGAGGCTGCCCCAGCGGCACCGGCTTCAGGTAGTTCACGGTAATTTCGGAAGTTACCGCCACTACGTCACGCAGTCGGTTCACTTTGCCCATGGCTTCATCGAGGATGGTTGCGATGATGCCGCCGTGGCTGTGTCCGGGCGGGCCGGTGTAGCGCTTGCCCAGGCGGAATCGGCAGACGAAACAGCCGCGCTTTTTGTCGTAGGTGAAGCGCAGGCGCATGCCGTCGGGGTTATTCTTGCCGCAGGCGAAACAGTAGTTCTTCTGCAGTTGTACGTAGCGGGTGTTGTGTCCAGCTTCGTGCTTCTTGCCAGCCATCGCACGATTCTATCGCGAACGCGCCGCCGGATTAGGCAGTCGGCGTAACCCACTTCATGGTCCTGACGAAACGACCATGTATGCTATAATCTGTCCATGAAGAAAATTGCCGCGGGGGAATTTAAAGCGCGATGTCTCACCCTCATGGAAGACGTGCGTTCTACGCGGGAGCCGCTGGTCATCACCAAGCGCGGGAAGCCGGTTGCGAAACTGGTTCCCGCCGACGAGGACAAGGACGATTTTATTGGGAGGCTGGAAGGAGTGTTCCGCGTCGTCGGCGATATCGAGTCCCCCATCGATGGATGGGAGTCCTCGTGATCCTGCTCGACTCCCACGCGCTGATATGGGCGGTTGCCGATTCGAAGCGGCTTTCGAAGGCCGCGGCCTCGGCAATTCGTCGCGCGCGCCGTGGCGATGGTCTGGCAGTGTCAGCGATTACTGCTTACGAGGTAGCTTGGCAGATTGCGTCCGGGAGGATCCAAGGATACGGTACGGTCGAAACCTCGGTACTTCGATTTCTCGAGGGAGTGACGATGCGGCCAATTACTCCGGAGATTGCAGCCCTGGCGGCGCAGTTTCCAGAGGATTATCCGCGCGATCCCGCTGACCGCCTCATTGGAGCTACCGCCCGTGCCGAAGGCCTGACGCTGGTAACGCGCGATGAGCGGATTCGGCGGAGTCCACTGATTCGGACGGTGTGGTAAGCGGACGCGATTATGCCCTTATACCAAGCTATTGATGTTTGGCGAGAGACCACACCCACGCGCTCGCGACTTCAGTACTTCGGAAGCTGGGCGGACACGAGTGTCCGCCCTACACAATTCTCAGTCGTAGTACTCCAGCCCCAAATGCGTGATCAGCTCTTCGCCCTTCAGGTGCCTTAAAGTGTTCTTCAGCTTGATGAGCTGGATGAACAGATCGTGCTCCGGATACAGCTCCGGCGCGGTCATCGGCGACTTGAAGTAGAAGCTCAGCCATTCCTGAATGCCCAGGCGGCGTAATTCCGGCGTGCGCTGCGCGAGGTCCATGAAGAGCACCAGGTCGAGCACGATGGGCGCGGCTAGAATCGAGTCGCGGCACAGGAAGTCCACCTTGATTTGCATGGGATAGCCGAGCCATCCGAAGATATCGATGTTGTCCCAGCCCTCTTTGTTGTCGCCGCGGGGCGGGTAATAGTTGATGCGAACTTTGTGGAAAATATTGCCGTAGAGCTCCGGATACAAAGCCGGCTGCAGAATGTGCTCGAGCGCTCCGAGTTTCGATTCTTCCTTGGTTTTGAACGAGCCGGGGTCGTCGAGCACTTCGCCATCGCGATTGCCCAGGATGTTGGTCGAATACCATCCGCTTAGGCCGAGCAGGCGCGCCTTGAAGGCGGGAGCCAGCACGGTCTTCAGCAGCGTCTGTCCGGTCTTGAAATCCTTGCCGCAGATGGGCAGTTCGCGTTCATGCGCGAGTTCGTGCATCGCCGGGATGTCCACGGTCAGGTTCGGAGCGCCGTTGGCGAAGGGCACGCCTTCCATGAGCGACGCGTAGGCGTAGATCATCGAGGGCGCGATGTTTTCGTCGTTCTCTTTCATCGCCTTTTCGAGCGCCTTCACGCTCTGGTGAGCGGCGGTGGGCTTGATGAAGCTCTCGGTCGAAGCGCACCAGATAGTAACCAAACGGCTGGCTTTGCTCGACTTCCTGAAGTCGCGGATATCCTGCCGAAGCTGCTCGGCGAGGTCCAACTTGTTCTTCCCCTTCTTTACGTTGGGCCCGTCGATCTTCTTGACGTAGTTATGATCGAACACGGCCTTCATCGGCGTGATGGCGCTGAGCCGTCCCTTCACTTTGTCGAGGAGGTCGCGCTCCAGCACGCCGGCGTTGCGGGCGGCCGCGTACATGTTGTCTTCGAAAATGTCCCAGCCGGTGAACACCAGATCATTGAGACCGGCAAGAGGAACGAAGTCCTTGATCTTCGGCGAGCGTCCATCGGTGCGCTTCCCCAGACGGATGGTTCCCATCTGCGTGAGCGAGCCGATGGGGTGCGAAATTCCTTTGCGCACGGCTTCGACGCCCGCTACAAACGTCGTTGCCACCGCGCCCATGCCCGGAATCATCACGCCCAGCTTGCCCTTGGCGGGCTCGATCGCGCCGTCGTGCCCGGCGCCGCTCGGCGCGTTGCTTGAGGATTGCACCGCGTTGGACTCCACCTCGACGCGCGCCGCCTTCTTCACTACCTTCACCTTCGCCATATTTTGGCTGCTTCCTTGTAGGAACCTTGGGATGTATGCAAACCAAATATGTTCTCGCTCGGCTGAGTTTTTTGCAAACGCGCGCGTCTGAATCGGCTGGAAAACCACTTCAATGGCGTCTACAACGCATTGGGCGGTGTTCCTTCGCAGGGATTCGAAATGGCGTTACTTTCCGTCCAGTTCCACATGCTTGATCGGCAGGTCCCAATGTGCGTCGAGGATTTCAAACCGCCGCTGCTCTTCCTTCGCATAGGTGGCCTGGTCGGGCCAAAGCTGTTTTTTCAGCGCCTCTTCGTCGAAGGGCTCATTCGCGGCCGCCGAGTTCTTGAACACAATGGTCACGCGGTAGTCCCAGCGCCCGTCTTCGGTCGTGTGGTAGCGCGGCTGGTCCATCCAGACCTTGAGCATGCGGCCCATTTCCGCCTGCTTCTTCAGCAGCGGGTAGTGGTTCTTCTTGAACAACTGCAGAAACTCGTCGGCATGGCCCCATTTCGTCTTGTAATAGTATTCGACGACGAAGGGCTTGCCGGTTTCTGGTGCGGGCTGGGCGGGGAGAGATACAGGAAGCAGAGTCAGAAACAACAGCAGGAATCTGAATTTCATGGATGGTCTCCGTGGGGAATGATTGTCGCATAAGTGCAAGAAAGTGGAGTGACAGTACGTCTCGCGCGTGCAGCCGGGCGGGGGCGCCCGGCGCTCCACCACAATGGTAAGATTGTCTGTGGCCGCCAATTCCCTCCGCCTCGTTGCTATTGATATTGACGGTACCCTGCTCAACCCGGAATTTCAGATTTCCGGGACCGATCTCGCGACCCTCCGCAGCGTGCACTCCCAAGGCATCGAGGTCATCCTGGTCACCGGACGCCGCCACACTTTCGCGCTGCCCATCGCGCAACAACTGGGATTCGATCTCTGGCTGATCAGTTCGAATGGCGCCGTTACGCGGTCGCTTGCCGGAGAAACCTTCCACCGCGACCTGCTGCCGGAGGAGACCTGCCGCGAACTCTTGCGCAGGATGCGAGAATTTCGAGGGCAGACGGTACTGACCTTTGACAGTGATGGCGAGGGCACCATTGTGATCGAGCGGCTCGACGAACTGGAAGCCAGCATCCAGCGCTGGCTGGAGAAGAACAAGCAATATATGCAGTTCGTGGTTCCGCTCGAGAATTCGCTTACCACCGACCCCGTGCAGGCCATGTTCTGCGGACCGGTGGCGCGTATGCAGCGCGTCTTGCAGCTCCTCGCGAGCTGCGGCCTGCCCATCACGGTCTTGCGCACCGAGTATCCGGGCCGCGATCTTTCGATTGTCGACGTGCTTAACGCCGGCTGCTCCAAGGGGCACGCGCTCGAACGCTGGGCTAATTACCGGGGCATCACTCGCGACCAGGTCATGGCCGTTGGTGATAACTACAACGACATCGAAATGCTTGCCTTTTGCGGCCACCCCTTTATCATGGGGAATGCATCCGAAGAGTTGCGGAGCCGCGGCTGGAAGCTTACTCGCTCGAACGCCGGGAGCGGCGTAACCGCCGCCATCGAGCACGTGCTGTACGGAAAAGCGCTCGAACCCCAGGGCGGTGACAAGGCTGGCGGACCCGTGAGTTTGGGATCGGCGATCGTGAGCAGCTTGTGATGATTCGAAGAAGACGATCAACAACGGGCTGGGCAGAGAAACTTGCGACCGAAGGCGCCAGCGCCGCGCTGCTCTGCGTAGTTGCCATAGCATTCCTGGCTCGTCCCGCGATTGCCGCCGACCTGGCGATCCTCAGCAACGGCTTTAGCATCCGGCACGAGCATCGTCTTGTAATGGGAGCAACGACCCGTCTCTTTTTCGGCGCCGACGATTCCAGTTTCACCGACGTGCCGACGGCCGAGATCACGGGCTACGAAAAAGACCTGTCTCCGCCGTTGTCTTCGTCCTTGCCGCTGCCGGCGCCCGCTGGACAGCCGGGGGCGGCAGTTGGAAGGTCCATCCCGTCTCACGCTGTGCCTGCACTTTCTGCGCCTGCTCTGCATCAAGTCGTCGACTCCGCCAGCGCGGCTTATCATCTCGATCCCGACCTGGTGAACAGCGTGATTCATGCCGAGAGCGGATTCAAATCGCACGCGGTTTCTCCCAAAGGCGCCCGCGGACTGATGCAATTGATGCCGGGCACCGCCAACCAACTGGGCGTGAACGATGCCTTTGATCCGCAATCGAATGTCACGGGCGGAAGCCGCTATCTGCGCGAACTTCTGGAGCGCTACAATTTCGATCTGGTCAAGGCGTTGGCCGCGTACAATGCTGGCCCCGACCGCGTCGAGCAGTATCGGGGAGTGCCGCCATTTCACGAAACCCAAGCCTACGTGGCTCGCATCGTGCACGAGTACAACCAAAAGAAGATCGCCCAGGAAAAAGAGGCGAAACGGAAACAGGTTGCCGGCAAGACCCAGAACGCCGCTCATTCCAGTTTGAAACCCGGCACTCTGAAACCCGGCACTCCGAAACCTGCCTCCACCACGATCGCCGCCCAATCCACGCGTTGACCCTTTGTGGTTCCTCATTTACCTTCAAGTGGGGCTGCGCTCGCCATAGCTCTCTTCAAATTAAAGTTCTGAAATTGAATTTCGCACTGCATGAACAGAAAAAAATACTTGGCGTACACGGTTGTCTTGGTCGTGCTGGCCGTATTGGTCTACCTCCAGTTCCGCACCTGGCAGCACTTCGACTGGGCCCGGCTGTTTCAGTTCGGCCTGAGTTGGCGTCATATCCTGCAAGGGGTGGCGTACATCTACCTGGCCTATTTCTTGCGGGCGGTTCGCTGGAAAATCTTTCTTCGACCCGTGCGCAAGGAGGCGTCCATTCTTGGGTTGATCCCAGCTACGATGATCGGATTCGCCGGGCTCGCCTTGCTCGGCCGCGCCGGTGAAATGATTCGCCCCTACCTGATCGCGCGCCGCCAGAACCTGCCTTTCGCCTCGCAAGTGGCGGTCTGGGCGGTGGAGCGAATCTTTGACATTGGCGGTTTCACGGTTCTGATGGTGTCCGCCATTTTTCTGCCCACAAAGCTCCGAGCGTTTACGGAGGCGGCAACCACTCCGCCGGAAGTCAGGCATTGGGTTCATCTTGTAGGATTCGCACTGATCGCTCTCGTACTCGGATTGCTTTCGGGAGCGGTGCTGTTTTCCTACCGCGGAAATCGAATTGCCCAGCGGGTGGAAGACCGTTTCTCCCATCTTGCCGAGAACCTGGGCCATCGCATCGCGCAAAAGATTCGCGAATTTACCGTCGGACTCAATACTATCCACGGACCCGTCGCATTCCTCCAACTGACGGCCGTGTCGGTCCTGATGTGGTGGGTGATCGCGCTGGCCTATAAGGATGTGACGCGTGCTTATGGCGCACCTATGCATGACATGAGCGTCACCAAGGTTCTCCTTCTGATGGGAGCCAGCATGATCGGGTCCATGGTGCAATTGCCAGGGGTCGGCGGCGGTTCCCAACTGGCGACCATCAGCGCACTCGATCACGTCTTTCATATTGTTCCCAAGGAACTGGCGGTCAGTTGCGGCATCATGTTGTGGCTGGTGACGTTTGTCGCCGTCGTACCGATTGGATTCTTGTTCTCGCATCACGAACGACTGTCGCTGCGAAAGCTTTCCGCGGAGAGCGCGCAGGCCGAGGAAGGCGCAATGGCTGAAGGAGCTGGATGAGGTAATCATGGAGAAGACTTCTGTTCTGGCTCAGTCCACGTCGGAGCCCTATTCGCGAGTCGCCAACCCACTCCACACGATTTTGATGCTCGCCGTCTTCACCGTTTGGACGTTCGAGGCAAAGATTCTCGCAGATCAAATGAAAGCTGCGGCGAATCCGAACCGCGTGCGTGTTTATTTGATCACCATCTTTGTGGAGTGGTTCTTCTTGGTTCTTATAGTGGCGGGGGTGCGGCGGAGTGGCGCGTCTGTGCTTCTCGTTCTCGGAGATCATTGGCATTCCGCGCGTCAGGTGCTGCGGGACATTGGAATTGCCGCTGGGTTCTGGGTCATTGCGTTGGCGCTGCTTTGGGTATTTGCCCGGCTTCTACGCGTCGGCGCGCCGGGCCGCAATATCCAGGTCTTTTTCCCGCACGGAGGCGCTGAAATCACATTATGGATCGCGCTCTCAGTCACCGCCGGTATTTGCGAGGAGACAATCTTTCGAGGGTACCTGCAACGGCAGTTCCTGGCCCTGACTCAGAGCGCTCCCGCCGGCATCATCCTTTCTGCCGCCGCATTCGGAGCGGCGCACGCGTGGCAGGGCGTGCGGATGGCGATTCTGATTGGCCTGTTCGGAGCGATGTTCGGTATTTTGGCATATTGGCGCGGGAGTGTTCGCCCGGGAATGATCGTCCATGCGTGGCAGGATACGGTGAGCGGACTGGTTGGCAGTCTAATAAGGCACTAGAGTCTCCTTCCGCATGCCCTGCTACAATCGTGTTGATTCCCGAGTGCAGCCAAGCGCATGAAATGCCCCTTCTGCGGGTTTGAAAATGACAAAGTCGTGGATTCGCGCGAGAGCAAGGAAGCGGATTCCATTCGCCGACGCCGCGAATGCCTGAAGTGCGAGAAGCGCTTCACCACCTACGAGCGCATCGACGAAATTCCGTACATGGTGGTAAAGAAAGACGGGCGCCGCGAGCGCTTTGACCGCCAGAAGGTGCTCAACGGCCTGATGCGCGCCTGCGAGAAGCGTCCCGTGCCCATCGGCAAGCTCGAACAAATCGTCAACGAAGCCGAGAGCTTCGTCATCGAGTCGGCCGAGCGCGAGCGCAAGACCAGCGAAATCGGCGAGCTCATCATGAATCGCCTGCGCCGCTACGACAAGGTCGCCTATGTACGGTTCGCCTCTGTCTATCTTGACTTCAAGGACGTGCAGGAATTCATGACCGAGTTGAAAGACCTGCTCAAGGCCAAGGACGCGCCCGAACCTAAGGGTAAGGTCTCCAAGAGTTGAGGCGCTGCGAGCTGCTCGCTGGACGGCCGACCACCCCAGCCGGCCAAAACCGGGCCGTCTGGGGACCCCGGCGAGGGCGGCTGTCCCTACGTAAGCAAAATTTATGGCACACAAGGTAACGCTCATCCCCGGCGACGGAATCGGTCCCGAAGTCACCCAGGCCACGGTTCGCATACTCGAAGCCACTGGCGTCAAGTTCGAATGGGAGACCTTCGCCGCCGGCGCCGAAGCCTTTGAGAAATACAACGAATACATTCCGAAAGAACTCGCAGAGTCGATTGAGCGCACCCACGTCGGACTGAAGGGACCGGTGACTACGCCCATCGGGGGCGGCTTCTCGAGCATCAACGTCGAGCTCCGCAGACGCTTCGAACTCTTCGCCAACTTCCGGCCGATCCACAACCTGCCGCATATTCCCACGCACTACCCAGGGATCGATTTGATCGTGGTACGCGAAAACACCGAAGGGCTTTACTCGGGCATCGAACACGAAGTCGTCCCGGGAGTGGTGGAGAGCCTGAAGATCATGACGGAGAAGGCTTGCACTCGCATCTCGCGTTTCGCCTTCGAGTATGCGCGCAAGAACAAGCGCAAGAAAATCCATTCCATCCACAAAGCCAACATCATGAAGATGTCCGATGGATTGTTTCTGCGCTGCTCGCGAGCGGTTGCGAAGGAGTACCCCGAGATCACTTACGACGAGCACATCGTCGACAACACCTGCATGCAGCTGGTGATGAATCCCTACCAATACGATATTTTGCTGATGGAGAATCTCTACGGCGATATTCTTTCCGACCTGTGCGCCGGGCTGGTGGGCGGACTTGGATTGGTCCCCGGCGCGAACTTCGGGCACGAGTGCGCCATCTTTGAAGCGGTGCACGGTTCCGCACCCGACATTGCCGGAAGGAATATCGCGAATCCCACGGCTGTTTTGCGATCGGCGCTGCTGATGCTGCGCCATCTTGGCGAGCACGACGCGGCCCTGCAGATCCGCAATGCCATCGACGAGGTTTACCGCGACCGGAGCAAGCTGACGCGCGACGTCGGCGGCACTGCCGGCACTTCGGAATTCGCCGACGCCATTATTCAGGCGATGGAAACGCAAAGCGCCGCGGCCACAGCTAACCAGCCGCAATAATAGGCCGCGCCTTGCCGCGGTGGTAAACTGATGCGTTTCGGGAAACATGCTGGGCGACGCTGTACCGCTTGTTTTCCCTGGGGGCTATTCTGAAAGGCATCGAAATTCCGTACCATCGCGGACTGCATCGCTTCGCCGTTTTCACCGCCTGCGCCACTCTCGTCCTCATCGTCGCCGGCGCGCTCGTCACCAGCAATGACGCCGGGTTGTCCGTCCCCGACTGGCCGACCAGCTTCGGCTCCTACTACAAAATGCCGCACATGGTGGGCGGCATAAAGTACGAACACGGCCATCGCATGGTGGCGGAGTTCATTGGGCTGCTCACGATTATTCTGGCCGTCTGGACCTGGCGCGTCGAAAAGCGCCGCTGGCTGCGCCTTCTGGGCCTGGCCGCGTTGGCGACCGTAATCGCCCAGGGCGTGCTTGGCGGAATCACGGTTTTATTCTTCTTGCCCGCACCCATCTCCAGCGCGCACGCCGCCGTGGCCCAGACGTTCTTCTGCATCGCCGTTGCGATCGCGGTCTTCACCGGTCCCCGCTGGGTGGAAGAGCAGCCGCGCACGGAATTCGACCAGCGCCGCCCCGCTCTTTTCACTCTGACGTTGCTTTCGATTTTTGTGCTCTATGTGCAACTGGTTCTCGGCGCGATGTTCCGCCATCACGGCATGAGTTGGTGGCCGCACGTCATCAACGCGGGCGCTGTGGCCATCGTCCTCTCCTGGACTGCCGTTCGCGCCATCTCCGTCTACTCGCAGGTGGAGGCCGTCCGCCGTCCGGCGATTGCCATGCTTGGACTGATGGTCGCGCAACTCTGCCTTGGCTTTCTCGCCTTCATCACCCGCGTCATGTGGGGAAGAGACGCCGAACAGCCCGAACTGCCCATGGTGATTTCGACCGTGGTCCACGTCGCCGTCGGGGCCCTGCTGCTGGCGACCACTGTCGTTCTAGCGATCCAAGTGTGGCGGCACGTCCCCGTCGCATTCGAGGAGCGCGTCACAGGGCGGAATCCAGTCGCCGCGTAAGATCGGGTCATCGGATGATGATTCCCCTGCTCCCGTCGTAGAATGACTTGTGACTCCGAACTCATCTGCGATCGATCTTCCCGCTCCCGCCCAGGCTGCTGAATCCGCGGCCGAGCCCATCATTGCCGTTCGCGACCTGGTGCATCGCTACCAGGATCGCATCGCGCTCAACGGCGTCTCTTTCGAGGTCCGCCCGGCCGAACTCTTCGGTCTCCTTGGCCCAAACGGCAGCGGCAAGACAACTCTGTTCCGCATTCTCTCCACGCTCATGGTTCCGACTTCCGGCAGTGCCATGATCGCTGGCCTGGACGCGGTTCGCCAGCCCGAAGCACTTCGTCGCCACATCGGCGTCGTTTTCCAGGCCCAGAGCGTCGACCCTAAACTCACCGCCTATGAAAATCTCTGGCATCAGGGGCACCTCTACGGCCTGCGCGGCTCCGAGCTCAAGCAACGAATCAAGGAAATACTAACGCGGGTAGGATTGCTGGATCGCGCCGGCGACCGCGTGGAAACATTTTCCGGGGGCATGCAGCGCCGCATCGAACTCGCCAAAGGCCTGCTCCATCATCCCGAAGTTCTGCTTCTCGACGAGCCCACCACCGGCCTCGATCCTGGCGCCCGGCGCGACCTTTGGCAATACCTCCAAATCCTCCGCGATCAGGAGCGCGTCTCCGTAATTGTCACCACGCACCTGATGGAAGAAGCCGAACGCTGCGACCGCTTAGCCATCCTGAACGAAGGCAACCTGGTAGCGCTGGGGACGCCCGAAGCACTGACCCGCGAGATCGGCGGCGACGTAATTCTCTTGGAAGCGCGCGACCCGCAGACTTTGGCCGATGGCATTCACAGTAAGTTCCAGGTCGATGCCACGGTCATGGACAACCACGTCCGCCTCGAAATTGAAAACGGACATCGCTTCGTTCCCGATGTGGTCGAAGCTTTCCCCGGAGAAATCCAGTCGCTAAGCGTGAGCAAGCCTACCTTGGAAGACGTGTTCATCCACCGAACAGGCCACCGCTTCTGGAGCGAAGACGCCGAACCAACGGCAAAAAGCGGCAAGAAGAAGGCTAAGAAGAAGTGAGCAACGAACGCTGCTAGACTGGAAACAATGGCCACTCAGACCGCATCCTTCCCCACGAGCACAACCGCTCCCGCATCCGCCGGAGTCCTGCTGCCCGCCTTCACGCTCTGGTGGCGCGAAGTCGTGCGCTTCTATCGGCAACGGGCGCGTGTGGTGGGCGTCATCGCATCGCCGCTCTTATTCTGGATCGTGATCGGAAGCGGTTTCGGAACCTCGTTTCGTTCCGGACAGGCCGCGGGACAGCAGCACTATTTGAATTATTTCTATCCGGGCGCGTTGGTCATGATCGTGCTCTTCACCGCGATTTTCACCATGATGTCGGTGATCGAAGACCGCAACGAAGGCTTCCTGCTTTCGGTGCTGGTGGCGCCGGTGCCGCGGGCGGCCATCGTTCTGGGAAAAGTCTTGGGCGGCACCACGTTAGCGACCGCCCAGGGACTGATTTTTCTAGTCTTCGCGCCGCTGGTCGGCGTGCACTTTACGCTCGCCTCGTTCGGGCTGATCGTCCTTACCGTGTTCCTGGTGTCGTTTGCGCTGACCGCACTCGGCTTCGCCATCGCCTGGCCCATGGATTCGACGCAGGCCTTTCACGCCATCATTAATTTGTTTCTGATTCCGCTGTGGCTGCTTTCGGGAGCGCTCTTCCCTCTTTCCGGCGCTTCCGGATGGATTCGCTGGCTGATGTACGCGAATCCGTTGACCTACGGCGTCGAGGCGTTGCGTACGCTGATGTATCCCGAAGCGCCCAGTGCATTCTCGCTGACCGCATCCATTTTGACGCTGGTGCTGTTTGCTCTGTTCATGTTCGGATTGGCCTTCGTGCTGGCGAACCGGCGCACCACCAAGCCAGCAGCATAGAATCTGTCGTTGGTCGATGGTCGATGGTCGATAGTCGTTGGCATTGTAAAATTCCGATGGCTCCAACAAACTCGCGATAGGCAGCGTCGCCCGAACGACCATCGACTAACGACTACCGACGATTTATGCCCTTAGATATTCTCGCCCTAGCCGCGCACCGCGACGACGTGGAACAAACCTGCGGCGGCACTCTGCTCAAGATGGCCGAGCGCGGATACCGCACCGGCATCCTCGACCTCACGCAAGGCGAGATGGGGACGCGCGGCAGTGCCGAAGACCGCGCGAGCGAAGCGGCGGAAGCGGCGCGCATTCTGAAAGTTTCCTGGCGCCAGGCGCTCGATCTTCCCGACGGCCGCGTTGAAAATACCTGGGAGAATCGTCTGAAGGTCGTCCGCGTCCTGCGCGAGCAGCGTCCGCGAGCGCTGATTCTTCCGTACTGGGAGGGCCGCCATCCCGATCACTACACGGCCTCGGTCCTCGGATACGAGGCCAGTTTCCTGGCGGGCTTGGCCAAGCTGGTTGTCGGCTCTCAGACGCCGGTTCGCAGTTCGCAGTTCTCACTTCTCAGTGAACCCTCTGGCGATTCGGCTGCGCCTCATCGGCCTTTCAAAATCATCTACGCCAGCCTTTACCGCGACGTGCGTCCGTCATTTGTCGTGGACATCACGGACCAGTTCGAAACACGTTTCGCAGCGTTGATGGCGTATAAGTCTCAGTTCAGCGACCAGGAGGCCGGCAGCGGAATCTTTCCCGCGCAAAAAGAGATTCGCGCGCGGATTGAATCCATGGCCCGCTTCTACGGGATGATGGGCGGGGTCGCCTATGCCGAGCCGTTCGTGCAGAAGGAAGTTGGACTGGTGGACGATGTGATGGCGATTCCGGTGAAGTCGATCTGATCTCAACCGGCACCTGAGACGGCGCATTGCCACTCACCAGATGAACGGAATCAACCGGTAGCGAACGCGAGCAGCGTACTCGGGATAGCCAGCGAGACCGCGTTGGAGTTCGCGGTCTTCCATTGCCGTCCGAAAAACCAGGGCGCCTAAGAAAACTCCCGAAGCCGCCAGTCCAGCCCAGGAGCCAAGCACTAACGCAGTCGCAGGCAGGTAGATCAGCGTCGCGGCGTAGAGCGGATGCCGGACGATGGCGTAGGGTCCGGTGGTTACCACTCTGTGTCCGCGCTCGGTTTGGATGCGCACGACTGCGGCGAGAAAAGGGTTCTCGCGAAAAACGCGGCCGATCATCCCGAACGACAAGACGATCAGGGCCGCACCCGCGCATTGCAACCAGAGCGGCATGATGAACCAACGGAAGCGGACAGCATCCAGACCCATCAGGACGAGCCAGCCGCACCAGGCAACCATCATGGGCAGGATAAAGATTTTGTCCCAGAAAGGCTGACCTTTTTGCCAGGGCGATTTGAGGCGCTCGGCCAGAAGCGCAGGATCGCGGCGGGCCAACCGGAGGGTGATCCAGGAAGCTCCGGTGACGAAGAGAATGAGATAGGCCCAGGCAGCGGGCCAGCGGACGGTGCCCGCGGCGCCAAAGAGCAGGGCCGAGAAAAACAGGAGCTCCGCCCCAAGAATAACGCAGACCTTGATGCCCATAGGCGCCGCCTCTGTCATAGTAGACCGGCGCTAATGACGTGTCACGGTGGTGGTCGTATCCGAAAGCTTTCAGCAGCGCACGCGAAATTTAGAGGGGGGATGCTCGCCGGGGCTTCGGCTTGGGCTTCTTCTTGCCCCGGCCCTTGAGATTGAGCGCCACGGCAGCGCGGATGAGATCTTTCAGTGCTGCCTCATCGATCTTGTCGCCTTCGTGGATGTCGATGGCCCGCCGGACATTCCCGTCGAGGCTGGAGTTGAATAGACCAGAAGGGTCTGGCAACGCAGCTCCCTTGGCAAATGTCATCTTGATGGCGTTCTTGTAGGTCTCTCCCGTGCAGACGATGCCGTCGTGGGAAAAGACGGGAGTCCCCAACGATGCCGGCTTGACCCACTTCCGCTCTTCGACGATCTCCGGATCTGCCGCGTGGATGATTTCGCGCACTTTCGCGAGGGTCTTTCCGCGCCAGTCCCCAAGTTCCCTGATCTTCTCGTCGATGAATGCAGAGGCAGATTCCACCGGGGCCCCCACGAAGCCCGGTTTTGGCTTCGTGGGGTGGCTGACCGCGACGTACCTTTTCATGTTCAGCTCCAATTCTCGCACTAATTTAGCTGGGCTCAGGGTAACCTGCAACCTCCGCCAGTGGAGGTTGGGTGCTCCCACACATTCGCGTTCTTTGAATGTGTGTGCAAATGCAGCGCGACGGTTGCGGCGATAGTCATGCGCAAAGCCCACGAATCGCAAGGATCGCGATGAGTGGGATACCCAGCGTTATGCTTTCAGGTTAGAAGTGAGCCACCCGTCGTATGATCGCTTTGGAACTTTTCAGCTAGCGCTGCGTATTGTGACTGAGGAGGAGTACCCATGCGAACCCTGCGAACACTTCTGATCTGCCTTCTTGCGCCAGCCGCGATCGCCCTGGCCCAGGAGAATCCGCTCAGCGCCTATAACAAGCACGTCTACACAGGGGTGAAGGACATCATCCTCCGCTCCGCCGAAAAGATGCCCGAGGAGAATTACACCTTTAAGCCCACGGAGGCAGTCCGCAGCTACGGCCAGATCCTTGGACACGTAGCCGACGCACAGTACCTGTTTTGTTCCATCGTGCTGGGTGAGAAAGATCCCGCCCCGAAAATTGAGCAGACCAAAACCTCGAAAGCCGACCTGATCGCCGCCCTCAAAGAGGCCTTCGCATACTGCGACAAGGCCTACGATGGCATGACCGACGCCTCCGGTACGCAAATGGTGAAGCTCTTCGGAGCCGACACCCCGAAACTAGGCGTACTGTCGGTCAACAGCATGCACACAGTGGAACACTACGGCAACCTCATCACCTATATGCGGCTGAAGAACATCGTTCCTCCCACCAGCGAGCCGAAACCCCAGCCTCAACCGCAGCCGAAGAAATGATCTACCTCAGGCCGGCCGCTGGTCGGCCTTAACCTCCCTTGCGAATCGTCCGGCCCGCACTTCGCTTCGCGATCGGACGGCCACCCGCCAGGAGTCCCTCAACTTCTGAGATCGTGTGCCTGCGCCCGCTCATCGGGCTCGCGATATTGCCTTCTGGAAGTCGTCTGCGGTGGTGCGATAACACGGCAGGACCAGGTTCAGATCGAAGTCACGCAGCGCGGCTGGGAGCTTTGGGTACTGTGCGGATGCACGAGTTGGATCGGAGTAAGGTTGCATGATCCGGCCTAATGACTCATTACAGCTCGGATCTGGGGTCACACGCAGCTTGATTACCTTCCCCGACGTTTTGCTGAGATCATATTCGGACAGTCGCCGTTGATAAGGAAGAAATTCATAGACCAGCTTTACGAGTTGCATTTTATCTTTGGCGATCCCTCCCTTGGCGACGAAGACTTCGAAATTGGAAAAGTAAGAGGTGCCCGGCGCGGCAAACACCAGCCCAAGCGAATTGAGGGGCAACTCTTCGAAGGTAGATTTGTTTTCGTTGTTGGCGGCTGGTGTTGGGGAAGCATCGCCACGCGGCAAGGGATCCATTGGCTCCAAGACCTTTCCCGGTCCACTCGCGCCAGGGTTGCCCGTGCCGCCGGCGGATCGAGGAGGAGGGGCGATCTGTGAGCCATCTTCCGGTAACGATCCTAGGCGTCCGCCAGCGCCCGAGTTGCCCGCGCCCGCAACCAATGGTGGAGGCGGAACAACTTGAGAACCGTCTCCGGATAACGATCCTAAGCGTCCACTCGTGCCGGAGTTGCCCCCACCCGCAACCGATGGTGGAGGCGGAACGACTTGTGAACCATCTCCGGATAATGACCCTAAGCGTCCAGCCGCGCCGGAGTTGCCCGCACCGGCAATCGATGGTTGAGGTGGAACGACTGGTGAGCCATCTCCGGAAACAGAGCTCACTCTCGTCCGTCCCCCGGTGCCGCCGATGCCCTGAACCGAAGGCGGCGGCGCTACAACCTGTGGGCCCGTGGCGGACGGCCAGCCCTCGGAAATGCGATCCTTTCCAACCGAACTGCGGGCGCTCTCAACCGAGGGAGGCGGCGGTACAATTTGCGGACCTGTACCGGCCATCGAACCGAACCGTGCACCTCCAGCGGCGTTGCCCGCACCTTGAGCTGACGGCGGAGGGGGTACAACATTTGGCTCTGTCCCGGACAATGAACCCAACCCTGAACGCAACCGTCCCGCTCTTGACGAGTTGCCCGCGCTCTGAACCGATGGAGGAGGCGGGACAACCGGCATTCCATTCGTATTGGGCTCTTCCGCCCGGGGTGCGGAAGACCCTCCGAACTCGGGCGCAGGACCAACCGCGGATGCTGGAGGCAGCGCCAGCGGGCGAGCTGCAGCCTGGTCAAGCTGGGGCGGCGGACCCACAACCCCAGGCGATCCCGCCAGCGCATTTCCCCGCAGACCCGCAGCAGCTGAGAACGGCACCATAGGCGCGACCGCATGGGAGCCCACGAGGTTCGGCAGCTCGGCCGTGGCCTGCTTGATGTCAGGCGGTGTGACGATGCTCGGTCTGTGCTCTGGTGTCACCGGCATCGCCGGTTGATGTGCCGCCGCTTTCTGCGATAAAGCTTCCTTCGCTCGCGGCCGCGCCCGAACGCTTGGCGCTCGGCTCTCAACCGCAGGAAAGGAATAACCAACCGGGTAGGTGACAGACCTGTGGGATGCATTTTGCTGCGAGAACAGTTTTACTCGCACCCATACGCTGGACTGGCTCCACACGAACAAGACAATGAACAGCACATGACACAGCGTTGACTCCAGGATGGAAGACCAGCGAGCTCCGGAGGGGACGAAAACGTCGTTCCAGAAACGCGCGGGCTGTGAGGTGACAGGGACCTTCGGGGCTTGTCGCAACAGGAGCAGGTCCGCCAGATTGCGGAAGAACACACGATGGCGCGGTTCCAGTTCGATCAGCAGCCGGAGACGAGGCAAGGGGCGTGAGTGCGGAACCCTCTGGTCTGCGACTAAAGCCCCGGAGTCTCTGTTCATCGGATACGCGCCGGAGGGAAAAGAAGAAACTGCCTGATTATAGCGCCGTTTCACAGCGCGTATGGATACCCCTCCGATCCGGTCTTCGAGAATCAAAGACTTAGCGGGAAATTTTCGCCAGGTCTTTGAGGAATAAGGAGTTAGAGGTAAGGTATTTGTTATTCAACAAGTTAGCTTGGCTTTCTATGTAAAGTATTTGTTTATCAATGGATTAGCTGGCCGTGCTGGGGTGCGCCCCTTCTCGCGCTTTTCGAGAAGGGGCCTCGCCCAACTGCCGACGCGCTTTTCTTTCGCGTCACGCGGCCTGAGGCCGAATCTTTCATCACCACCGGACGGTGCGCGCCGTCACCGCGACAACCTCATTGCGCCACTACTCTGGGGCCATGCGGTGCAACCTAAAGCGCTACTACGGCGCCGGGGACTTACATTTCATCACTTGCAGTTGTTATCGGCGGCAGCCGTGGCTGGGCACCCCGCGCCGTCGCGATCTGGTTCTCACCGTGCTGGAGCAGGTCCGCAGGCGCTATCAGTTCGTCGTCGCCGGTTACGTGGTCATGCCCGAACACATTCACCTGCTGATCAGCGAACCGGAGGTCAAGACTCCTTCGACCGTCATGCA